>JACZJU010000322.1 GCA_014860395.1 Burkholderiales bacterium
CCGAGGGTGCGATCAGCCTGGAAGAGGTAGTGCGCGTGACGCGCGAGTAATAGGGGCTGTTCACATTCAGCACATGAACGCGACGGGGGCAATTGGGGATGCAGCGCAAGGCGCGAGGAGCGCCGTTTGGTTATTCCAAACGAGCGACGAGCAACGTAGCGATGCGCCCAAATTATCCCCCGTCCCTTCGGGTTGTCTCCAAATGCGGCGCCTGCGGCGTTGCGCTCCTCGCCAAGGGAGCCCACCCTTGGCTTCGTCGCGCGCCTTGCAGTCATCCGCATTTGGAGGCAACGCGTCTCATGCGATATATGTTAACAGACCCTGAGTTCAGGCATGCCCTTTTTCGAGCATGGCGCCTATCTTCGCGCCCAGCCGCTCTGCTTCTTCGCCCAGGGATTGGTCGCACATCGGGTAGAGAATGTTCTCTTCCTTCATGTTGTGCTGCTGCATCAGCATCAGCAGCGTCTCGGCCGCGCCGCCATATTCCTGGCTGTCTCGCGCATCGCAGGCATTGGCGAGCTGAGCGAGCAAACCGCGCATCTGGTCGTGTTCGTGGCGCATCATCTGCGTCGGGCCCGCGCGCATGCCGGTGGCGGCTTCGAACGCCGGGAACAGCAGGGTTTCTTCGGCGTCGAAGTGCGCGATCATCTGTGCGTTGAAACGCTCGAATGCAGGCGCTGCGGCGGTCCAGTCGCCGCGCAGCGCGGATTCCTCGGCGGCGACAAACAGATCGTCGCAATGCCGATGATGATCGGGAAGAATTTGCCCGGGGAAGCTCATAAAGGTGTCCTGATGAAATGCGATCGGCCCATTTTATCAGCAGGCTTCGCGGCTGATCCGCACTACCCCCAAATTTCCACGGCGGGATGCGGTGGTAAAGAATTCCCTGCCGCGGGATTGGCCATACCCATGTCCTCACCGCGGCTATTTCGCGGCGTCCTCTGCCCGCTCCGCGCTTTGCTGCGTCTGCTCCATCGCCTTGCCGATGTTCTGTTGCATCTGATCCATGGTCTTCTTGCCCTGCTCGATTTCCTTTTTCTTCGCAGCGGCCACAGTTGCCGCGGTGGTTGCGGTCTCGACGCCGCAGCCGGCGAGGGCGGCCACTGCAGCAAGGATGACGATAGTTCTCATGGTCTCTTTTCCCATTAAGGTTGTTTGCCACGCGCCCTCATAGCATAGCACCGCCGCGTCCACGGGCGCAGGCCCCCTGGGTTGCCGGACCGACTGCGCGAACAGCGGAATTCATGACAATTGTCACTACGGCGGTGCGAACGCCGAGTAGCATCATCCCCACATGGGACAATGCTCGTTCCTGTGCGAAAAAAACTTTTGGCGACGAGCGATCCGGGTCTGATGCGTTCGTCCCGGGTCCACAGTAAGTCGTTGCGGCCACTCTTGAACGCGGGTGTTTGCGTCACGAATTTGAAGGATAGAATATGAACAGGATCTTGGCTGTCTTGGTCGCGTCTGTTCTCTTTGCCGGCAGCGCGCTTGCGCAGGCGCCCGCAGCTGGAACTTCAGCTCAGTCCGGCAAGCCCACTGCTGAAGCTGCCACGGGTGCAGCAGCTGGCGGTATTACGGCCGGCATGGTCGCCGCTGCCGTGGCTGTGGTGGCGGTTGCCGTAGCAGCTGCCACTTCCAGCAGCACGAGCACCCCGTCGACCACGACCACCACGACCACCGCGCCGTAGCGAGGTCGTGCGTTCGTCATCCCCGGCCTGGCGCCCGGGATGATTGCGGTTGCTCAGAGTTTGCGTTCCTTCGCGTTCCAGTGACGCTCGAGGTTGTGCACCAACTGTTCGCTCAAATGGCAAAACGCCTGTTCGTAGGCGTAGGTCGCCATGTAGGCGCGGAAGGTGTCCAGCGGCTCGGTCTGAATCCGGATCGCCTTGCGGTTGCCGCCGGCGCTGACCATGCCCGAGCCCAGGGCGTTCGCAATGCAGGCCTCGACCGCCGCGTCCAGACTCTCGCGCGGATGCACCTCGCTCACCAGCGTGCGCGCTTCGGCGTCGTCGACGCGAAAGGTCTTGTCGAACATGATCGCCTGGCGCGCCATGCGCTCGCCCATGAAACGCGGCAGGCGCAGGTTGGCGCAGCCGGGAATGATGCCTTCCTTGCGCGCCGGCAGATTGAAATAGGCGCCGGATTCCGCGATCACGTAATCCATCACCAGCAGCAGCTGGCAGCCGCCGCCGATGGCGAAGCCGTCGACCACGGCGAGCCAGGGCTTCTCCAGCGTCTGCTCCGGTTCTTCCGGGCGCAGCTCCAGCCTGCCGGCTCGATCCGTCGCGGCCAGGCCGCGGAACATTTTGTTCAGCAGGCCCATGTCGCGCGTGAGATAGAACAGGTAGCTCTGCTTGCCCTGGTAGATCCGCGTCAGGTTGATGCCGGCCGAGAATATGCGCCTCCCCTTGTACTTGGCGTGTTCCACCGGCTCCCCGCGCAGCACGCCCATGCGCAATTGCGGATGCATCAGGATCAGGTCGCAGGCGGTCTCCTGCGGGGAAAGCGTGTCGTCGTCCTCGGCGTTGAGGTAGCGCGGATGGTGGAAATACAGGTAGCCGGCGTCGCCCTTCGCTTCCAGGCGCACGGCGCCCAGGTCGACCTTGCCGCTGGACTGGAATTCCTCCAGGCGCGCGCGCGCAGCCGCCGTAGGCAGGAGCATCGCCATGCACATATGCAGGCCGATCTCCCTGTCGCTCAACAGCTGGCCGAAGAACATCCCCTGGTGGATTTCGAGCCCGTCCTTGTCCGCCTGCGAATTCCGGCTTTCCTCGGCGAGTTCGGCTTGGCTCGGCAGGATACCGGGGAGCAGGTCGGCGCCGGCCCAGGCCAATTCCTCCAGGCGCAAGGCGCGCGTGCGCCCGGCCGTCAGGGCATCGTAGATCGGTATTCGATACGCGCGGAAAAAACGCCAGACGGCGTCGGCGAGCAGGTGCACCAGTGCATGGCCCGCCGTCTTTTCGTTTGCATTGCGCTTGGACTTGGCCGGCAGCCGCTCGAGCAGATCGCGGCCGCGGCGGCAGATGTGCCCCAGCCGGGCGGCGTCCGCGGCGAAGGTGCGCGCGCCCGCCGCGGGCGCCGCGCATGCCGATTCCAGATCGCGCAGAAAAACCTGAACCTCGGACTCGGCGAATCCGGCGCGCACCAGCCGGCCGCTGCGCTCCTGCAAGGGGATTTCGTCGATCATGGTGCCTTGGTGATTTTCATTGCAGCGTTCCGCCAATCCAAAGGGACCCGTATTCTGGAGCCGGCGAAACGCTAGCGCAAGCCGCACGTTCTATCGCAAAATAGGAACATGAACGATACCCCAAAAACCGCGAAATTCACCGCCCTGGTCAGTCCGGATCAGCTGGCGCAACATCTGCATGACCCGCAGTGGGTCGTCTTCGATTGCCGCTTCGCGCTGACGCGGCCGGAATCCGGGCGGCAGGCTTATGCGAAAAACCATATCCCCGGCGCGCGTTATGCGCATCTGGACGAGGACTTGTCGGGGCCGATCACGCCGACGAGCGGACGCCATCCCCTGCCCGACCCCGGCCTGCTCGCGAGCAAGCTAAGCCGCTGGGGCGTGGACAGCGGCAAACAGGTGGTCGTCTACGACGACGCTTTCGGCTCCATGGCTGTGCGCCTGTGGTGGCTGCTGCGCTGGCTGGGTCATGATGCGGTGGCGCTGCTCGACGGCGGCTTTCCGGCGTGGTTGAAACAAGGCCGTGAGCTTGACGCCGAAATCCCCGACGCTCAATCGGCAGAGTTTCATCCCGTGCAGAACGACAGCCTATGGGTAGACAGCGATGCGGTGCTCGCAGCCCTGCAGCAAAAACGCGTGATCATCGACGCCCGCGCGGAAGTGCGCTTTACGGGATTTATCGAACCGCTGGACAAGGTGGCCGGGCATATTCCGGGGAGCCTGAACCTGCCGTTCGAGGACAACCTCGACATGCGCGGCAATTTCCTCAAGCCGGAAGAACTGCGGGCGCAGTACGAGTCCCTGCTCCATGGGTCGCCTCCCGGCGAGGTCATACACATGTGCGGATCCGGTGTGACTGCCTGCCACAACCTGCTGGCGATGGAACTTGCCGGACTGCCCGGGAGCAAGCTGTACGCGGGCTCGTGGAGCGAATGGATAACCGATCCGTCGCGGCCAATAGTCGGCAAGGCGACGTCATGAGCAGCGGCAGAACCACGCGTGCATTGCAGAGAGTCATCGAATCGATGGCCGCCTCCGACGGCGCCGGCGTCAAGCTGCGGCGCAGCCTGGGCCAATCGCCGTACACGCGCCTGGATCCATTCCTGATGCTGGACGAGTTTTCGTCGTTCGATGCGAACGACTACATCGCCGGCTTCCCCGCGCATCCGCACCGCGGCTTCGAAACGGTCACCTATCTCATCGACGGCCATATGCTGCACGAGGACCATCTGGGCAACCGCGGCGACCTGAAAAGCGGCGCGGTGCAGTGGATGAGCGCCGGCCGCGGCATCATCCACTCGGAAATGCCGCAGCAGGAACAGGGCAGGATGCGCGGCTTCCAGCTGTGGATCAACCTGCCCGCGCGCGAAAAAATGAAACCCGCGGGCTACCGCGACATCGATCCTGCGGAAATTCCGGTCGTAGCCCTGAGCGGCGGCGGCAGCGCCAAGGTCATCGCCGGTACGCTGGAGTCGGAGGGGCGCAGCGTGGCGGGGCCGATCCAGGGGCTGGCTACCGACCCGCTGTATGTCGACGTAGAGCTGCCCGCAGGCGCCGCGTTCACGCAGCCGGTGGGCGGCGAGCGCAATGCATTCATTTATGTGTTCGAGGGCGCCGCGAATATCGGCGACGCGCCTGCGGTGCGCACGCTGGCCACGCACAGCGCGGGCGTGTTGGCGCCGGGAGACCTGGTCGAGGTGAGCGCCGGCGCCGAGGGCGCGAGATTCCTGCTGCTCGCGGGCAGGCCGCTGGGCGAACCCGTGGTGCAGCACGGCCCGTTCGTGATGAACACGCGCGAGGAAATCGAGCAGGCGATCCGCGACTACCAGAGCGGCGAACTCACGCGCGCGGGGGACTGAACGTTCGCACCCGCGGTTCGACCCCGCGCCGCGGGGCCAATTTTTTCTAGAATTCCTTACCGGTGGGCTCGTACAGGGCAATCGTTCTGCCGAACTGCTGCTCTTCGGCCTAAATGGTCATTGGTGGCTCGCCATTGAACGGCAGCTGAATCGCGTGTTGCCGTCGTTCAGTCCGTTTCGTTGAAAATTGGTTTGGTTGGTCTGAGCGGCAGCTTTTCGAAATCTGCTATTCATCCTCCCGACTCGTCCGGCTTGCTTCTATGGCGTGCGCTCGTCGTCAAGGACCGGCTTGTAGTCCCAGTCCCTGACGCCCTGGACAATCAGCTCGATATCACTGTCCGGGACGCGCAGGATTTTCATCGCTGTCGCACCCAGGCGCAGGCTCGCTTCAATTGCTTCCGGATATGCGTGCGTGGCTCCGGCGGCGAGTAACTGCGAAGTCGCGGCCAGATCCCTGGCGCGCGCGACTATTGGTACGTGCGGGGCGATGCTGCGCACGAACGTCACCGTCCGCAACGCGACCGCCGAATCATCCAAGGTGAGGATGACCAGGGAAGCGCGCTCGGCGTGAATCGCCACCATCAACTCGGGATCGGAAACGTCGCCGTAGAGCACCTGGTATCCGTCGGCGCGTCCCTGCACCACTCGTTTCGGGTCAACATCAAAAGCCACGCATGGGATGCCGCTGCTTTGCAGCAGGACGGCGATAGTGTGTCCGACGCGGCCATAGCCGCCGATCAACACCGGTGGATTCGACACATCGAGCGCCATGTCAGGCCCTTCAGGCTCCGCGTTGCGCCGAATGCTGACCAGGCGGCGCGCGATGGTCTGATTGAAGCGGATCAGCAGCGCTCCTGCGATCATCGAGAAAAGAACAGAGGTCAAGACGATCTGCCCGAGTGCGGCGCCAATCACTTGCGCATCGAGGGCAATGGCGAGCAGGGCAAAGCCGAACTCACCGCCCACGGCGAGTAACAACCCGGTCTGCCACGCGGTCAGGGCCGAGATGCCGCTCCTGTGCACCAGCGCAGTGACCAGTAAGGCCTTGCTCGCCAAGAGTAGAAATGCGCCGATCAACGCCCAGTGCCAGACGCGAGGAATCGATGCCGGATCGATGAGCATGCCGATGCCGACGAAAAAGAGGCCAAGCAGGACGTCACGGAAGGGGCGAACGGTCGATTCGATCTGGTTACGGAATTCGGTATCCCCGAGCATCATGCCGGCCAGAAAAGCACCAAAGGCTAGCGACAAACCGAGACGGTTGGTCGTCCACGCCGCCAGCAGGGCGACCAGCAGGACCGCCAAAGTGAACAACTCGGCCGAGCGTCGCTTGGTAACCAAGCGAAAAAGCGGGCGCAACAACCAGCGGCCGGCAAAAAACACGAGCGCGAAGGCGAGCGCAGCCTTGGCGACCGCCGAGCCGAGGGCGCTCACCAGCAGGTCCGCGCCACCGGTCATGCCGAGCACCGGAATCACCACCAGGAAGGGAACCGCCGTCACATCCTGAAAGACCGACATGGCGAGGCCGAGTCGGCCATGTGGGCTGCTCTCCTCGCCTTGCTCGGCCAGCTGGCTGCCGATGATCGTCGACGACGATTGTGCAAATACGGCACCAACCACGAATGCCGCCGCAGCGGGCACCCCGGCTAGCCAGACAAAAAGAGCGACGACCGCAGTGGTGAGAGCCACCTGCGCTGTGCCCAGTCCGAGTACCTGGTGGCGCAACGCGTGTAATTGCGGCAATGAATAATTCAGGCCGATGGTGAACAGCAGAAAGACGACGCCGAACTCGGCCAGCGCCTTGAACTCTGGCACGTTGATGGTCGGTCCGACCGTATAGGGTCCAAGAATCACTCCGACCAGCAGATAACCCAGGCTCGTCGGGATGTGCAGGCGCTGAAATGCGAGCACGACGGCAACCGCGACGCCGAGCAGCATGAGGATCTGGGCGAGGTGCGCCATCATGGCGATTTCCGCTGTATCATTGATGCGAGTTTGATTTTTCGGACCCTTTCGGCATGCCGTTGAGTAAAAGAGGAAGAGTAACGCGCGGCTGAGCGCCACAAGCCATCAAGCTCATACGATCCAATACCGCTTTAGGCTGTTCGTTTGTAGTCGGATCGAGGCGTCAAACTGCCGTAAAAGCGATATTTCCTGAGAATTGTACCAGCCGCTCCCGGACGTCCAGTGTATCGAAAATGGTCGATGTTCAGCCAATGGCAATCGATACAGAGAGGAGAACGCCGTGCACCAATTTGACCGTATCCTCGCCGCCACGGACCTTTCGGCGCCGGCTCGCCATGCCGCAGAACGTGCCGCCCTGGTGAGCAAGGAGGCGGGCGCATCGCTCGATCTGCTGCATGTCGCTAATTTCGACACGTTGGAACGGCTGCGTCTGCTCATGGAAGTCGCGCCGGATGACATGCAGACGCGCGTGCTGGATACCGCTCGAGCACGAGTCGCTGAGCTTGCCCTCGTGCTCCAACAACGCTATGGCATTTCGGCGGGGGCCCGGGTTGCGGCCGGTTCCCTGCTACCGGAACTGGCAAAAGAATGTGAGGCGCGGACGGCCGACCTACTGGTTTGCGGAGCGCAGGGCGAAAGCGTCCTGCGTCATTTCCTGCTGGGGACGACGGCAAAGCGCATATTGAGCACGGCAAAATGCCCGGTTCTGGTCGTCAAGCAGACACCGCACGAGCCCTATCAACGGTTGCTGGTACCGGTTGATTTCTCGCCTTCGTCGCTGCGGGCGATCCGGCATGCGCGCAACATCGCGCCGCTCGCCGACATCATTCTGCTACATGCATTCGATGTCCCTTTCGAGGGAAAAATGCGTTATGCGAACGTAGACGATGAGATCATCAACCACTACCGAGTCGTTGCCAAACTGGAAGCATTGCAGAAGCTGACGGCTCTCCGCGACGAAGCCGGGCTATCGTCAAACGGCTCCTGCCTGATTGTTCTTCACGGCGATGCGCGTTCGCGCATCATCGAACAGGAACAGGAAAGGGACTGCGACCTGATCGTCATGGGAAAACACGGAAAGAATTTGATCGAAGAACTCCTGCTGGGCAGCGTTACTGAGCACGTCCTGAATGAAGCGCAAAGCGACGTATTGGTGTCGATCTGAACGTTATGGTTAGCGCCGCCTGTTCCACGACATTGCATAACGGCTCCCGGAGCCCACAGGCCCTCGTACACACCTCGCTAACGCCGGGCGCAATGGCAATGAAGCGCTGCCAAGGCAAATGTTCAGTTGTAGATCTCCTAACGATTTTTGCCACGAGTCGACCACGAGTCGATTAGGGTCGGAAGTACGCATTCGCGCATTTGCAGGCCTGTCAACCAGCGCAATGTGAAGCGCAGCGGCAGGTATGTGTCTGCGGATTCAACCGGTGACGACCGCGCCCCCAGTTCACGGACTCTGCCACATTGCAGCCAACCAGACGCTAGCGACCTCGCGGGCTCTGTGCCCGGTCTCAGAGGTGCTGCCAACGTTGCCTGCGCGCGAGAAGATAGATTCGGCCAAACGCCTGCTGACCGAACCCACGAAACGGGCCTCGCGACCCATGGGGAACGAAGACGCCCGCAGACCCTGGCGTCGGCGATGCGACGCTCAGCCGCCCGTCGACTTGCGTACGGCGCGCACAGTGTTCGGCCAGGCATAGATGGTCACCACGAGGCTGG
>JACZJU010000323.1 GCA_014860395.1 Burkholderiales bacterium
CCGAGGGTGCGATCAGCCTGGAAGAGGTAGTGCGCGTGACGCGCGAGTAATAGGGGCTGTTCACATTCAGCACATGAACGCGACGGGGGCAATTGGGGATGCAGCGCAAGGCGCGAGGAGCGCCGTTTGGTTATTCCAAACAAGCGACGAGCAACGCCGCGATGCGCCCCAATTGTCCCCAGTCCCTGCGGGTTGCCTCCAAATGCGGCGCCTGCGGCGTTGCGCTCCTCGCCAAGGGAGCCCACCCTTGGCTTCGTCGCGCGCCTTGCAGGCATCCGCATTTGGAGGCAACGCGTCTCATGTCATGAATGTGAACAGACCCTGATGGAAGCGTTCCGTTACGAGGCGCTGGACGCCGCCGGGCGCACGGTGTCGGGGGTGGTGCAGGCCGATACGCCGCGCCAGGCGCGGGCGCAATTGCGCGCCCAGGGCCTGCTGCCTTCCGCAATAGATCTGGTGCGCGCACGCGAGCGCGCGCGCCAGCCATGGGCGCGCGGCATCTCCTCGGACGAACTGAGCCTGGTGACCAGGCAGTTGGCTACCTTGCTCGCATCCGGACTGACCATGGAGCAGGCCCTGAGCGCGCTGATCGAGGAGGCCAACGCACCGATGACGCGCGAGGTGCTGGGCGGCGTCAAATCCGAAATCACCGCCGGGCTGTCGCTCGCCGGCGCCCTGGGCAGCTACGACAAGAGTTTCCCTGATTTCTACCGCGCGCTGGTGCACGGCGGCGAGGAATCGGGCGCGCTGCCGACGGTTCTGCAGCATCTTGCCGATTATCTAGACGCGCGCCAGGCACTGAAGCAGAAGACCACGCTCGCGCTGCTCTACCCCGTCCTGGTCACGTTGGTTGCGGTCAGTATCGTTACCGGCCTGCTGGTGTTCGTCGTGCCGCAGATCGTCCAGGTGTTTCAGCAGTCGAGGCAGAGCCTGCCGGTGCTCACGCGCGGGCTGATCGGGCTATCCGACTTCCTGCGCGTGGCCTGGCCCTATATCGCGGTCATCGTCATCGGCGGGGCGACCGGGCTGCGCCTGGCGCTGCGCCGTGACGCGCCCAGGCGCAGCTGGGATGCCCTGCTGCTGCGCGCGCCCTGGCTCGGTGGCCTGATTCGCAGCGTCAACACTTCGCGTTTCGCCAGCACGCTAGCCATCCTGGTCGGCGGCGGCGTGCCGCTGCTGTCGGCGCTGAATTCCGGCGCGCGCGTGATGACCAACACCGTGATGCGCGAGGCCATCGAAGGTGCGATCGAGCGCGTGCGCGAGGGCGAAAGCCTGGCACGCGCGCTGGGCGCAACGAAAGTGTTTCCGCCGCTGATGGTGCATCTGGTCGCGAGCGGCGAGGTGAGCGGCAAGCTGGAGCAGATGCTGCAGCGTGCGGCGCAACTCGAAACCCAGTCGCTGGAGCGGCGCCTGGCGGTGTTCCTGACGCTGCTCGAGCCGGTGATGATCCTGGTAATGGGCGGGGTGGTGTTGATGATCGTGCTTGCCATCCTGCTGCCGATTATCGAGATCAACCAGCTGGTGCATTGAACCGCTGCGGCGCATGCGAACCCTTCAGAAACTGCCGCAGGAGTGTTGACGATGGCTTTGGGCAAATTCGGATTCATACTCGGTTTGGCTGGCGCTCTCGCGCTGGCTGGATGCCAGACCACTACCTCGGGTGGCGTGGTCGGCGGCGAGCGCAAGCAGCTGCTGCTGGTCTCGTCGCAGGAACTCGATCGGGTGGCGGCGCAAAGCTACGCCAAGCTGCTGGCGGAATCCGCGAAAAAGAAGACCCTGAACCGGGACCGTGCCTTGCTTGAGCGCGTGCGCGCGGTCGCCGCCCGCATCGAGCCGCAGACGGCGGTATTTCGCCGCGACGCACCGGGCTGGGACTGGGAAGTGAACGTGATTAGCAGCAAGGATCTCAACGCGTTCTGCATGCCCGGGGGCAAGATCATGTTCTATTCCGGCTTGATCGAACAGCTCGACTTGAACGATGACGAGATCGCGGTGGTGATGGGGCATGAGGTCACGCATGCGCTGCGCGAGCATTCGCGCGAGCAGGTGTCGCAGGCGCTGGCCGCGCGTGCCGCGATCGACATAGGCTCAGCGCTGCTCGGCCTGGGCCAAAACTCGGCCGATCTCGCGGGAAGCGTTTATCAGGCCCTGATCGCGACCAGGTTCAGCCGCACCGACGAGAGCGAAGCCGACCGCATCGGCCTGGAGCTCACGGCGCGCGCCGGCTACGATCCGCGCGCCGGTGTGTCGCTGTGGCAGAAAATGATGCAGGCCAGTGCAGGCGGGGGCGCACCCGAATTTCTCAGCAGCCACCCGGCGGAATCCAACCGCGTGCAGCAGATCCAGGCGTTGTTGCCGGCGGTGATGCCGCTCTACGAAGAGGCGCGCCGGCGCCGCTGAGGCGAAACAGCACGGTGCGCGGGGATTCCGGTCTTACGCCAGCACGCGCCTGAGCCAGACGCCGATGTCGGTGATTTCCTGCGGGCAGACCGCGTGCTGCATGCGGTATTCGTGCCATTCGAGCGCATAACCCTGTTTCTGCAGCAAATCGCGCGAAGCCTGGGCGCGGGCAAACGCAATCATCGGGTCGGCGCTGCCGTGCGCCATGAATACCGGCGTCGCGTGGTTGGCGGCATCGGCCTCCACCGCCAGCAGGTCGGCCAGCGGCACATAGGTCGACAGCGCCATGATGCCGGCCAGGCGCTCGGCGTGGCGCAGGCCGGTATGCAGCGCGATCGCCCCGCCCTGGGAAAAACCGGCAAGCACGATACGATTCGAGGCGCTGCCGCGCAATTTCTCGCGCGCAAGCAGCCCTTCGACCAGCTGCTGCGAGGCGCGCACGCCGGCTTCGTCCTCGCGCCGTATCTCGGCATCGCTGATGTCGTACCAGGCGCGCATCACGTAACCGCCGTTGATGCTTACCGGCATCAACGGCGCATGCGGAAAAATGTAGCGTACCGCGACGGGCAGCTCGATTTCGTCGACCAGAGGGGCGAAGTCGTTGCCGTCCGCGCCCAGGCCGTGCATCCAGATGATGCTGGCCCGGGGATCGGGCGCGGTTTCTATTTCTATGGCTTCCAGCGGTTCTGTGCTCAAGGCTGCTGTTCCTTTTTCGGGCGGATCGCGGATTTCGGCCGGAATGCCTTGATCACGTCCGCGTTGGTCTCGATGTACGGCCCGCCGATGAGGTCTATGCAGTAGGGCACGGCGGCGAATATGCCCGGCACGAGCTGCTTGCCCTCGCCATCCTTCAGGCCTTCCAGCGTTTCCCTGATCGACTTGGGCTGGCCGGGCAGGTTGATGATCAGGCTGCCCGTCGCAACAACGCCGGCCGCGCGGCGGTAGCGGATCACCGCGACCTGCCGCGAGAGGATGGCGGTGGGCACGAATTCCAGGCTGATCCTGCGCATCTGCTCGCCGAAACCGGGCATGGGCTTGTCGGCGACGGCGAGCGTCGCTTCTGGCGTCACATCGCGCCAGGCGGGGCCGGTGCCGCCGGTGGTGAGTACCAGATGACAGCCCGCCTGGTCGACCAGTTCGATCAGGGCCGCTTCGATCGCCGGCCGTTCGTCCGGGATCAGGCGTCTTTCCGTGCGCCAGGCCGGGCTGGCGATGGCCTTACCGAACCAATCCTCGAGCGCCGGAATGCCCTCGTCCTTGTACACGCCGGCGGAGGCGCGGTCGCTCACCGAGACCAGGCCTATTACCAGTACTTCGGGGTTCTCAGTCATCGGCTGAAGTCTCCTGGGTAATCGTCTCGCGCAATACGCGGAACAGTTCGCGGTAGCTCTTCGGCGGCAGTGCGGCACCCTGTTCTCGCCGCGCGTTGCGGATCAGGCTGCGCAGCTGCTGGCTGTCGGCAGCGGGGTGTTCGTCGAGGAAGCGCGCCAGCGCCGGGTCGGCCGCGAGCAGCTCGTCGCGCCAGCGCTCGATTGCATGCAGCTGCGCCGTGTGCTCGCGTCCCTGCCCGCGCCACTGCTCCAGTCGTTCGCGTATCGGCGTGGCGTCGATGTCGCGCATCAGGCGGCCGATGTACTGCATCTGCCTTCGTCTCGCCTCGTGCTTGGTTAAGCGCTTGGCCTCCTGCACGGCGTCGAGCAGCGGCTCCGGCAGTTGCATGTCCTGAAGCTGCTGCTCATTCAGCGCGACCAGCTGTACGCCGAGGTCCTGCAACGCGAGCATGTCTTTTTTTCTGCGTGTCTTGCTGGTCGATTCGTCTGGTTCGTCTTGCATGGGGTCGGGTGCGGAAGGTTCGACCTGCTATGATAATGGTTTTTACCGACGGCACACCATCCAGATGGCAGCGATTCAATGACGACGGCGCGCTTTACCTATCCGCTCGATACCCTCAGGCAAATCGCCCTGGATCTGCTGCGCCAGGCCGCGAGCCAGGGAGCAAGCGCCTGCGAAACCGACGTGTCCGAGGGCTACGGCCAGACCGCCGTGGTGCGCAAGGGCGAGGTAGAGAACATCGAGTACAACCGCGACAAGAGCATAGGCGTCACCGCGTACCTGGGCAAGCGCAAGGGTTTTGCCAGCACTTCGGACTTCTCGTCCAAGGCGCTCGCCGACACGGTCGCTGCCGCGGTCAGCATCGCGCGCTTTACCGCGAGCGACGAGTGTGCCGGACTGGCAGACCCAGAGCTGATGGCGCGCGAAATCCATGACCTCGACCTGTTTCATCCCTGGGACCTGTCCATCGACGAGGCGATAGCGCGCGCGCGCGCCTGCGAGGCCGCAGCCTTCGCCCTGGATCCGCGCATCGTCAACTCCGAAGGCACGGGCGTGTCGACCCAGCAGCACCAGTTCGTGGTGGCCAACTCCAATGGCTTTGCCGCGGGCTATCCGACCACGCGCCACTACCTCTCGTGCTCGGTGATCGCGGCACAGGATGGGGCGATGCAGCGCGACGACTGGTACGCCGAGGCGCGCGACGCGCGCGATCTGCCCGCGGGCGAGGCGGTGGGTCGCTATGCCGGACAGCGCGCCCTGGCGCGGCTGCGCAGCCGCAAGCTGAAGACGATGAAGGTGCCGGTGCTGTTCGAAGCGCCCATGGCCAGCGGCCTGATGGCCAGCTTTGTCAGCGCAGTGAGCGGCGGCAGCCTCTACCGCAAGACTTCGTTTCTGCTCGACAGCCTTGGCAAGCAGGTGTTCTCGCCGCTGGTGCAGATTGCCGAGCAGCCGCACCTGAAGAAGGGGCTGGCAAGCTGCTACTTCGACGATGACGGCGTCGCCACGCAGCCGCGCGAGGTGGTGAAGGACGGCGTGCTCCAGGGTTATTTCCTCGGCACCTACTCGGCGCGCAAACTCGGCTTGAAGAGCACCGGCAACGCCGGCGGCAATCACAACCTGATACTCAAGAGCGGCGACCTCGATTTGCCCGGGCTGCTGAAAAAGATGGGCCGCGGCCTGTTCGTCACCGACCTGATGGGGCATGGGATCAACATGGTCACCGGCGACTATTCGCGCGGCGCCGCGGGCTACTGGGTGGAGGACGGGGTAATCCGCTACCCGGTGGAGGAGATCACCATCGCCGGCAATCTGCGCGACATGTTCAAAGGCATCGTAGCGGTGGGCAGGGACGAACTCACGCGCGGCTCGCGCCGCTGCGGTTCCATTTTGGTCGACAGCATGACCATCGCGGGCAACTGAGCGCAGCGACCCCGGATTCTCGGCGCCCAGCGCGTGCGGGTGCCTATGCGACAAGGCTAATTCCCTACCGACAAAGGGGAGAAATCCCCTATAATTCCCGGCTGCAGCATGCGAGGGCGAGATATAAACGCGACTTGTTATCCTTTGCCTAACTATAAAAAATGCGCTTGACGCAGTTGATGCAGGGCGGCAGATTTTGAGGAGCATGAGGGGGCTCGTTCCCCTCGTCTTGTTAAGCTAAGAGGGTTCCCGTGAAATTTCTTCTCCGATTGTCCGGTCTTATCGACGGGCTGAACGA
>JACZJU010000324.1 GCA_014860395.1 Burkholderiales bacterium
GATTGCCGCCGCGCACGCGCGCGAGGTTGGTCCAGTCCGCGGTTTCCGGCCAGAAGATGATCGGCTCGCCGTCGACGTGCCACGACAGCAGGCGGCCGCCGAATTGCGGAGCGACCCGAACGAGCGACGGGCCGGTGTGAAGTTCATGGATGTCGTGCTGCTGGAAGATCGGCATGGCAAGTCGGGATGAACGGGTGAGGGGATGCGCGAGCGCGATCCATTATCGGGCAGCGACGCGGTCGGGGAAAACCCTTCTCGGGAAATCGCGACTTTTTAACACCGTCGGCGGTCGGGATAATGCATCTAAACCGGTGATGTTGCCGGGTCATGACACTTCGAGGAGGCGCCATGGATCTGGCAATGGCAATGGGAATCGCACTGTTCGGCATGTTCACCGGCAGCACGGTACTGTTCTTTTATCAGCTCGGCCGCTGACGACAGGATTCTGTCCGATTCGAAAGGCCCGCCATGCAAATGGCGGGCTTTTTGCTTTCTGTGCGCTTACATGTTGCAAGCGTTTGTGTGCATCGCCGCAATTAGCGGTCAAATGCCCTTGGCGCAGTAATCATGGCTCGGCATAATCGGGGCGCGTTTTTCGGATGACGCGGTGCGTCGTCCGTCTTCCTACCGATTGTTCACCTTTAAAAGGACCGACGCGTGAGTCTCTGGTTTCTGGTATTCCTGAGCGTCCTGCAGGGCGTCACCGAACTGTTCCCCGTCAGCAGCCTCGGCCACACGCTGCTCGTGCCGGCGCTGTTCGGCATGCATATCGACAAGCACGCGCCGCAGTTGCTGCCATTTCTCGTTGCGCTGCATCTGGGTACGGCGCTCGCGCTGCTGTGGTACTTCCGTGAGCGCTGGATTGCGCTGATCGGCGGTTTCTTCGCGCAGCTCGGCGGGCGCAAGAACGATGACGGGCACATGATGTGGGCGCTGATCATCGGCACGATCCCGACCGGCATCGTCGGGTTGCTGCTCGAGAAGCGCATCGAGCGCGTGTTCCACGACCTGCGGATCGTTGCGATCGCACTGATCGTCAACGGCGTGCTGCTGTGGATCGGCGATCGGATTCAGCGCAGCCGCGCGCATCAGCCGCCGGAGAAGATGACGTTCAAGCAGGCGTTCCTCGTGGGCCTCGCGCAGATCGGCGCGCTGATCCCGGGCTTCTCGCGCAGCGGGCTGACGATGATCGCCGGCAATGTGGCCGGGTTGACTGCGGAGAAGGCTGCGGAGTTTTCGTTCCTGCTCGGTACGCCGATCATTTTTGCCGCGGGCGTGCTCGAGTTGCCGAAGCTGTTCCATGCTCGCGACCAACTCGCCGATGCACTGCTCGGCGGCGTGTTGACGGCGATTGCCGCGTATCTGAGCGTGCGGTTCCTGATGCGTTATTTCGAAGGGCGCGGGCGGTTGGCGTCGTTCGGGCTTTACTGTGTGATCGCCGGGGCGTTCTGTCTCGGGTGGTTCATGCTGCATCCGCAACCGGTTTGATGGTTGCTGCACCGGTCTGGCGTGATGTGTCGCGATGATCGGGTATAATTTCGGGCTCGGCTTCATGCCGGGCCCGTTTCGTTTCGGGGCTTCGAGTGGGTGGTTCTGGTATGGCTCGAAGCGCCTGTGCGTTGCATGCGGCCTGGGTTGTGTTTGTGTCGCCGTGTCTTTTCTCTCGACCGCCCTTAGCTCAGTTGGATAGAGCAACGGCCTTCTAAGCCGTAGGTCACACGTTCGAATCGTGTAGGGCGGGCCAGAAATCTTCGCTTATTCAAGCACTTACAATCTCGCCTTAACCGCTTGGTTAGGATCGGTAGGGGGGTCTGCTGCACTCCCGCTGTGTGTTGATTTTCACCGAATCTTGACCCACCGTTTTCATCTAAATCTGACCCACCCCGAGACAGCGTAGTACATCTATTCCGGTGTGGATAACTCCTCACTGCCTGCGGCTTTTGCTGCTCTCTTTCTGGTTGCCTTCGCCTTGGCAGAACTGGACTTGAAGCGCCAGGATTCATTGCCCGTTTCGACGATGTGGCAGTGATGGGTGACGCGGTCCAGCAGCGCCGTCGTCATCTTTGCGTCCCCGAACACGGTCGCCCACTCGCCGAAGCTGAGGTTGGTGGTGATCACGACACTCGTGTGTTCATACAGCTTCGAGAGCAAGTGGAACAGCAATGCGCCACCGGTCTGGCTGAACGGCAGGTAGCCCAGTTCGTCGAGGATTACCAGGTCGACGTACATCAGCTTATGGGCGATCTGGCCTTGTTTGCCGATGGACATCTCCTGCTCCAGTGCGTTGGTCAGCTCGACGGTCGAGAAGTAGCGCACGCGCTTGCCGTGGCGCTGCACGGCCTCAATTCCGATGGGCGCCTTCAACCGGCTCAGCACGTTCAGAACGTGCTCCCCACTGGGGCGTCCCGAGTCCAGCGCTGCCTGCACAGCAAGCAGCACGGCATCGAGTCCGTGTTCGCGCACCGCGGCGAGCACCTGCGTCATGATGCGATCGCCTCCCTGGTGCTTCAGTAGGTGTCGCTGCAACTGCTGCAGCGGCTGTGGCATCGTGACGAACGGAGCGCCGTTGCGCAACGCGCCGGGTTTGCGCTCGACCAGTGTGATGTAATGGCGCCAGTCGTAGAAGGTCATGTGCCGCTCGAAGCTGCGTTCGTGGCGTGCGATCTCCTGGGCGTCGGCGACGACGCTGAGATATGCCGGATAGCAGCGCACGCTCACCAGCTGGTTCGTATACTCGGTGGGCACGCTGTAGCGGTTGCGCTGAAAGTGGATGAGGCTGGTCGACGACACCCGCAGCGTCTGCTCGACATAGCCGTCGAACGGGCGTGGATTGGGCATCAGCCTGGTGCGCTCGTCCTGCAGCACGTCCTCGACCGTCAGCTCGGGCCACTGCGGGTGCCGCATCTGCCAGGCCTGACGACACTGGCCCGCGACCCATTCGTTCAGAAGCTCCAGCGTTTCCCAGCGTCGTAGCGCAGCCTCGTGCCAGATCTGGCGGCGCCGGTCCTGCACGTTCTTCTCAACGATGCCCTTCTCCCAGCCGGCGGCACGGTTGCAGAATTCCGGCTCGAACAGGTAATGGCCGCACATTGCCTCGAAGCGGGCGTTGACCGCGCGCTCCTTGCCGCGGCCGACCTTGTCCACGGCGGTCTTCATGTTGTCGTAGATGCCGCGGCGCGGCACGCCGCCGAACGCGGCGAATGCGCGGGCGTGCGCATCGAACAGCATCTCGTGACTCTGGGTCGGATAGGCGACCAGCCAGAACGCCCGGCTGGCATTGAGCTTGACGTGGGCGACCTCCAGGCGTCGCCGCAACCCGCCGATGAAGGCGTATTCGCAGCTCCAGTCAAACTGGAATGCTTCGCCGGGTTCGAAGGCCAGCGGTACATAGGCCTTCCTGCGCGGGGCTTCAGCCTGCTCCTCGTGCCAGCGCTGTCAAACGCATTTGAAATCTGAGCCACTTCGCGCCTGATCGCGCAAAGTAAAACTGAGCCAGTCGTTACTTCTTCGATGTCGGGACGTGCCCGGCTTTGCGTTGCTGTTTCAGTCTGTAGCTGTCTCCTTTGATCTGGAT
>JACZJU010000325.1 GCA_014860395.1 Burkholderiales bacterium
CCGTGGCGGCGCGCCTGGCCGCCGGCCCTGCGCGTCGCCACGGTGGGTCGCGGCAGCGAGCGCGAACTCGAGCGCCACGGCTACACCGGGATCATCGCGCCCGCCGAACGCTTCGACAGCGAGGGCCTGCTCGACTTGCCCGAGCTCAAAGAAATGGCAGGCAAGCGGGTGGTGATTTTCCGCGGCGAAGGCGGGCGCGAACTCCTCGGCGAAACGCTCGCCGCGCGCGGCGCGACGGTCGAATACGCCGAATGCTATCGCCGCGGCCGGCCGAACGCCGATCCCGCGCCGCTGCTCGATCTTTGCGCGCGGGGTGAGCTGGCGGCGTTCACCGTGACCTCGAGTGAGGGCCTGGCCAACCTGCGCGACATGCTGGGCGAGGCCGGACTGCAGTGCCTGAAAGGCACGCCTTTGTTCGCGCCGCATGAGCGCATCGCCGCCGCGGCGCGCGCCCTGGGCGTGCACACCGTGGTGCTGACCGGGCCCGGCGACGAAGGCTTGGTCGCAGCCATGGCCGCATTTTTTGTTAAAGTGTGAAACTCGTACTCCACAGCAGACGACCATGACCGAAAGCAACACCGATTCCGCCCAGCCGGCAGCAGAGCCGATACCCCCGGCTGAGCCCGTATCCGCGCCGCCGCCGGAGGAGCCCAGCGGTCGCAACGAGCGCGAGCCTGCGGCAGGCACCTGGCGCCTGCCGGTGTTGCTGGTACTGCTGGTTGCGATCGCCGCGGTCGGCTGGCAATGGTACGACACCCGCAGCCGCATAGAATCCATACGCGAGGAGATCGCGCAGCGCCTGCGCGCGAGCGACAGTTCGGCCGACGAAAGCAGGGTGTTGGCGAAGCAGGCGCTGGAAGGGCTGCGCGAGACGCAAAGCAAGCTCAGCGTACTCGAGAACAAGATTGTCGAATCGCAGAGCCAGCAGGTGGCGCTGGAGTCTTTGTACCAGGATTTGTCGCGCAACCGCGACGAATGGGCGCTGGCCGAAATTGAGCAAATGCTTACCCTGGCCTCGCAGCAACTGCAGCTCGCCGGAAACGTGCAGGCGGCGTTGCTGGCCTTGCGCACGGCAGAGGGACGCCTGGCACGCTCGGACCGGCCGCAGTTCGTCGCGCTGCGGCGCGTGCTCAACCGCGACATCGAGCGACTGAAAGCCGCGCCCAATGTGGATATCACCGGCATGGCGCTGCGTCTGGACCACCTGATCAGCCACGTCGACACCCTGCCGCTGCATTTCGACACGCGCATGCAAGCGACGCCTAATCCGGTCGGGCCGGCGGGCGCGGGCGCGGACTGGAGGCGCGTGCTGGCCGAAGTGTGGGGTGAATTGAAGCAATTGGTGCGTATCCGTATCGTGGACAAACCTGATGCGGCGTTGCTGGCGCCGGAACAGGCCTACTTTCTGCGCCAGAACCTGCAGCTGCGCCTGCTCGATGCGCGGCAGGCGCTGCTGGTGCGCGACCCGGAGCGATTCCGTGCCGACCTGGAGACTGCGCAAACCTGGATCAAGCGCTATTACGACGGGGATGCGAAGAGCATCGTCAATGCGCTGACGACCCTGAAGCAGCTGGCGGCTGCCAGCATCGACGTCGAGACGCCGAACATCGACGACAGCCTGGCGGCGGTGCGCAATTTCAAGGTGTCGCACGAAAAGGCGCAGCGGTGAGCGCGGCGGGCGGGAACTAGTGTCCCGAGTCGTTAGTTCGTTGAACAATTGCTTGGCGAGGAAACAATGGCTGAAACAGAAAAGCGGCGAAATCGGCGCCAGACAAGGCGCAAAGCGCAGCAAGGTTGGACACCTTGCGAGCATTTGCAACGCCGTATGGCGTCGA
>JACZJU010000326.1 GCA_014860395.1 Burkholderiales bacterium
CGTCCTGATAATAGCCGCCGCCGCCGCGCGCCGCCGCGCTGGGCGCAGGTTTCGCCGCGGCTACGCCGGCGTCGCGCTCTATCGGCGCCCGCCTGGGCGCGCTGCCGCAGCCGCCGATAACCAGCGCTGCCGCAACGATGCAAACGCCTCTTAGCGCACAAAAAAACGCACGCGGGTGTCCCGGTACCTGCAGCGACTCTGCTATTCCCTTGTGCGGCATGGCGTTCACGTCAAGTCTGTACCAGCTTGCGGTGCCTGTGGATGCTCATCAGTATGCCGATACCGAGGAACAGCGTCACCAGCGCGGTGCCGCCGAAGGACACCAGCGGCAGGGGCACGCCCACCACCGGCAGTATGCCGCTCACCATGCCCATGTTGACGAAGGCGTAGGTAAAAAATGTCAACGTGACGGCGCCGGCCAGCAGGCGCGTGAAAAACGTGGGCGCGTTGGCGGCGATCGCCAGGCCGCGGCCGATGAGCACCAGGTATAGCAGCAGCAGCACGCAATTGCCGATCAGCCCGAATTCCTCGGAGAAAACGGCGAAAATGAAATCCGTCGAACGCTCCGGGATGAACTCCAGGTGTGCCTGTGTGCCTCGCAGCCAACCCTTGCCGGCGAGCCCGCCCGAACCCACGGCGATTACCGACTGAATGATGTGGTAGCCCGCGCCCAGCGGGTCGGAAGTGGGGTCGAGCAGGGTCAGGACGCGGCGGCGCTGGTAGTCGTGCAGCAGCGACCACAGGAAGGGCAGGCTGGCGCAGCCCGCCAGCAGCATGCCAACCAGGATCTTCCAGGACAGGCCGGCGAGGAAGATCACGTAGAAACCCGCCGCCGTCACCAGCAGCGCGGTTCCCAGGTCGGGCTGGCGCGCGATCAGCATGACCGGCACCAGCAGCAGCAGGCTGGCGACAAAGTACTGGCGCAGCCTCAATGTCGCTTCATGCTTGTGGAAATACCAGGCCAGCATCAGCGGCATGGCGATTTTCATGATTTCCGAAGGCTGGATACGGATGACGCCCAGGTTGAGCCAGCGGCGCGCGCCGTTGACGACATCGCCGAACAGCGCCACCGCGACCAGCAGTGCGAGCCCGAACGCATAGGCGGGAAGCGCAAAGCGCATCAGCGTCTGCGGCTGGAATTGAGCCACCGTCCACATCACCACGAGCGCCACCAGGATATTGACCGCCTGGCTGCTGATGCGCGCCGGGTTATCGTAGGCGGCGCTCGTCAGGGTGATCATGCCCAGCACCAGCAGCGCCAATGCGAGCGCAAACAGCGGTGGATCGATCTTGTCGGTGAAGCGCAGCCAAAGCGCCCTAATCATTGCTTTCGCCTCCGGTGATCTCGGCGGCAGGCCGGTCGACGCGCTTGCCGAGCAGGTAATAGTCCAGCACCTGGCGCGCGACCGGCGCGGCGGCGCGCGCGCCGAAGCCGCCATTCTCCACCACGACCGCCAGCGCGATCTTGGGGTCTTCCAGCGGCGCGAACGCGATGAACAGTGCGTGATCGCGATGGCGTTCGGCCACGCGGCTCTCATCGTATTTTTCGTTCTGCTTCAGGGCGATCACCTGCGCCGTGCCGGTTTTGCCGGCGCTGGTGTATTCGGCATTGGCGAAGGCGCGTGCGCCGGTGCCTTCGATGTTTACGCCGGCCAGCGCCTGTTTGATGAATTCGATGTTTGCCGGTTTCAGGCCTAGCGTGCGCTCGAGCTGGGGTTCGACTATGGTGCGCTCGCCGCTCCTGGCGTTCTCGATGTAGTTGACCAGGTGCGGCCGGTACACGACGCCATTGTTGGCGAGCGTCGCCATCGCCTGCGCCATCTGCAGCGGCGTGTAGGCGTTGTAGCCCTGGCCGATGCCGACGCTGATGGTTTCGCCGGCGTACCATTTCTGGTGCTCGGGCCTTTTGAAGCGCCGGCGCTTCCATTCCTGCGAGGGCAGCACGCCAGTGGCTTCACCTTCGATGTCGATGCCGGTTCTTGCGCCGAATCCGAACTTGCCGATGAAGCGCGCGATATTGTCGATGCCGAGGTCGTTGGCGAGCACGTAGTAATAGGTATCGCAGGACACGACGATCGATTTGTACATGTCGACCACGCCGTGGCCGCCGGGCTTGTCGTCGCGAAAGCGGTGGCCGCCGAAGAGAAAATAGCCGGGGTCGTTGATCGCCTGTTGCGGCGTGCGTTTGCCCAACTCGAGCGCTGCCAGCGCCATGTAGGGCTTGAAGGTCGGGCCGGGCGGATAGGTGCCGGCCAGCGCGCGGTTCACCATCGGACGGTCTGCCGAGGTGTTGAGCGAATCCCAGCTGGCAGTGTCTATGCCGTCGACGAATAGATTCGGATCGAAGCCCGGCTTGGAGACGAAGGCAAGGATGCCGCCGGTGGCCGGATCGATCGCCACCAGCGCGCCGCGGTTATCGCCGAGCGCCTGTTCGGCCACCTCCTGCAGCTTGATGTCCAGCGTCAGCACCAGGTTGTTACCCGGAGTGGGGGGGGTGCGCGAGAGCGTTCTTACGCCGCGCCCGGCGGAGTCGACTTCGACCTGTTCGTAGCCGGTGATGCCGTGCAGCTCGTTCTCGTAGCTTTGCTCCAGCCCGGTCTTGCCGATGTGATCCGTTCCCTTGTAGTTGGCGGTGAGGCCGGCTTCGTCTATGCGCTCCACGTCACGGTCGTTGATGCGGCCGATGTATCCGGTCACGTGGGACGCAAGCTCGTTCAAGGGGTACTGGCGAAACAGGCGCGCCTGGATGTCGACGCCGGGAAAGCGGTAACGATTGACTGCGAACCGGGCCACCTCCTCGTCGGTCAAGCGCGTGCGGATCGGCAGGCTGTCCGCACCCTTGGCTTCGATCATCAGGCGCTTGAAACGGGTGCGATCGCTCGCGCGGATTTCTACGACGCTCTCCAGGTCGTTGATCGTCTTCTCCAGGTCGGCGACCTTGCCCGGGGATATTTCCAGCGTGTAAGCGGAGTAGTTGCGTGCGAGCACGGTGCCGCCACGGTCCAGAATGAGTCCGCGGTTGGGTATGATGGGGACGATGGAGATGCGGTTGTCCTCGGCCTTGGTGCGGTAATAGTCGTATTGCACTATCTGCAAATAGACGAAACGCAGCAGCAGCAGCGAGAAGGCGGCGAGCACGAACGCTCCGGCGATGCCGATGCGCAGGTGAAAGTAATACAGTTCGCGCTGGTGGTCTTTGAATTCGGTTAGGCGCATTCTGGAAACTAGTGCCTAGAGACCAGAAACTCGAGAAGAGCAAACCGAGTCGAGCGCGGTGGGCCGGGTGATGCATAGCGATATCGATGCGTGTTTCATGATGTTCTCTGGTTTCCAGCCGCTGGTTCCCGGCTTCTAGTGTCTCGAGTCGTTAGTTCGTTGAACAATTGCTTGGCGAGGAAACAATGGCTGAAACAGAAAAGCGGCGAAATCGGCGCCAGACAAGGCGCAAAGCGCAGCAAGGTTGGACACCTTGCGAGCATTTGCAACGCCGTATGGCGTCGA
>JACZJU010000327.1 GCA_014860395.1 Burkholderiales bacterium
GCCCGATTGGCCGCTGCGGGCGATCGCGCGCGTCGCTTTCGCCGCGTCTTCCAGCGCCAGCAGGCTGATATCGTCGGAGAACGCGAACGCGGTCTTCTCGCCGGAGATGGCGCGCACGCCCACGCCCTGCTCGATGTTGAAACTGCCCGACTTGACGATCCCCTCCTCCAGGCTCCAGCCCTCTGAGCGCACGTACTGGAAATACAGGTCGGCATAGTCGATGCGGTGCGCCATGATCGAGCCGAACACGCCCTCGAGCTTGCCCGCGCCCAGGTCGTAGGGCGCGAGCAGGCAGGATTCGGCGGTGGTGAAAAGCTGGGTCTGGGCGTGCGAAATCGTGGAAGTCTGCATTGAGGTCATCGGGTCCCGGGCAAGAGTGCGCATTCTACGCTGTTCGACCGGGAATCCGGGACCGAGTTCTCCCCCCTGCCGCGTCAGCTCGCGGCGGTCGCCGGTACCGACGCGACATAGGCAGCGCGCCGCTGCTCGACGCGGTCCAGCGGGCTTTTCACGCCGCGGCCGCCCTTGTTGAGCACATGGGTATAGATCATGGTGGTGCTCACGTCAGAATGCCCGAGCAGTTCCTGTACGGTGCGGATGTCGTAACCGTCTTGCAGCAGATGCGTAGCAAAGGAATGGCGCAGCACGTGCGCGCTGACCCTTTTTACGATCCCGGCGTCGCGCGTGGCTTGCTTGAGCGCACGCGCGAGCACCGATTCGTCCAGATGATGACGGCGGATCACGCCGTCCTCGGGATCGAGCGAACGGTTCTTCGACGGAAATACGTACTGCCAGCCCCACTCGTAGCCGGCGCGCGGATATTTTCGCGCAAGCGCATAGGGCAGATGGACCTCGCCATAGCCTTCGCGCAGATCGATCGCATGCAGGCGTTTCGCCGTGCCGAACTGCGCGTGCAACGCCTGCACCAGGCGCTCCGGCATCATCGTCACCCGGTCTTTCTCCCCCTTGCCGTCGCGCACCAGGATCTGGCGATAGGCGAAATCCACGTCCTTCACCCTCAGCCGCAGACATTCCATGAGCCGCAAGCCGCAACCGTAAAGGATGCCGCCCATCAGAGCGTGCACGCCGTCAAGTTGCGCGAGCAAGGCCGACACCTCGCCGGGGGACAGCACCACCGGCAAGCGCACCGGCCGCTTCGCCCGCACCATCCCCTCCAGCCACGGCAGATCGAGCCCCAGCACCTGCCCGTAGAGGAACAGTAGCGCGGACAGCGCCTGGTTCTGCGTCGCCGCGGCGACATTGAGATCTACGGCAAGGTGGCTGAGAAAAGCGCTGACCTCGGCTTGACCTAACTCCGCCGGATGGCGTTTGCCGCTCCAGAAGATGAAGCGCTTGATCCAGTGCACATAGGCTTCCTCGGTGCGACGACTGTAGTGCAGTCGGCGTATAGCCGCGTGCACCTGCTGCAGCAAGCGCGGTTTCTGCTCACGCAAGGTTTCAGGTTCTGTTATATCAGACACTTAGCCCTCCGAAAACCAACTATCATGGCCTGTGTTTTTATACAGTAGTCGCATTACCTTGATTTTGCAAGTTCTTTCCACGCAGGGTAGACTGGTCGTCCGCGATATTTGGTTTTTCGGAAGATGATTGAACGTTAGAGATGCAGACGCTGCGTAATGTTGGCTGGCTACTCGCGCTATTTGTCGCATCTCAAATCGCGATTGTCGTCCTCATGACCGTTACCGACCTTTCATACCACGATGCCTCGTCTGTGACAGTTGCTTCGTTGTTTGCGTTGGGAGTAATTCTTGCGCTATGGCTTGTCCTTCGTGTTCGCCGCACCCGTGCCTTAGTATCGGAGACAATGGAGAACGTGAAGAAGCTTCAAGCAGAGGAAAAAAAGATGATTCCAGAATTTCGAGATGCTGCGAATCGGCTTCGAGACCCTAAAGCAAAAGCAGAGGTGCTTGAACAACTCGCTTTTATAGAGCACGGCTCACAATCGTTGCCGCCCTCTGATTCCACGGTTGGCGCGAAAGATCGGAACGAAGATAATGACAATTTGTAAATGCATCTCTAACATGTCGGTCAACACCGCTCCCTTCGGTCGCTCGGACCTGCCTTCGGCAGGCCGGTTACCTCTACGTT
>JACZJU010000328.1 GCA_014860395.1 Burkholderiales bacterium
CGGATCCCTCGTGCAAAAACCTGACGCCCGCCCGCTGAACAAGCGGGACTTCGAAACGCTTGCGGATTTTCGATATCAAATCCGGAAATTCGTCCGATTCAGCGAGCAGCTCGCCCTCAAGCACGGAATCAAACCGCAGCAATATCAATTGTTACTGCAAATCAGGGGCTATCCCGGCCGCGACTGGGCGACGGTCGGGGAACTGGCAGAGCGCCTGCAGTCGCAGCATCACGGCGTCGTCGCGCTGATCTCCCGCTGCGAAAAATTGGGTCTGGTCGAACGCCATCGCTCGTCCGAGGACAAGCGGCGAATTGAAATCCGCCTGCTCGCGAAAGGGAACAATTTGGTCAATAAGATTGCGCGCCTGCACAGGGCAGAGTTGCTGTCGCTGCAGGGCCGCTTTGTCGTGCCCGATATGCGGATGTTCGAGGATAAGTAGTCGCTGTCGGCCGTCAGAAAGCGGCCGATCCGTCAGCGGGCATTCAGGCTGCGCGGCCCAATCGTCCTGCATTCGGCCGAATCCGCCGCTCCGGTCGCCGCCGAAAGAATCTGCTTCGCGTCGTTTATAGCAGTCACCACCTCACCCCGTACTCCAGGCGCGCGGCTTTATCATGCCGGCGATCTTGCAAGCCTGTTGCACGTATCCATATGGAAATAGCTGGAACAGCTGGTCCTTGGCCACCTTCTTGTCCAGGCCCTGATTGTTCGCGAGAAACCCGACTACGTGCCGGACGTCCGGGGCAATTTGGTGTTCGCGCCAATAATCGCGCATGAAGTGCAGGATCGCCCAATACGCGTCGGTGAGTTCCAGTTTCTCTTCCGCGGCAAGTTCGCGGGCGATCTCGTCGTCCCACGCCTCCGGATCGACGAGATAACCCTCGAGATCCCGCTCCGCCGGGAATTCGGTACGCATATTCATCTACTTCCTCTCCTGTAGCAGGGAATCTTGACTATAGAGACTAGCGAGCTACACAAACTGCAGTCAAACGATATTATTTTGTAGATAATATCGACAACTTCGATACGTAAGGTAAGAACAGCTATGGACATCGACCAGGCGCGTACTTTTTTGGCCATCGCCGCGCATGGCAGCTTTCAGGAGGCCGCAGGGTATCTGCATCTGACTCAGTCCACGGTGAGTGCGCGCATTCAACGTCTGGAGGAAGAGCTGGGGGTGCGCTTGTTTGTGCGCAATCGCGCCGGGGCGACGCTCACCATAGGCGGGCGCCGCTACGCCGAGTACGCGAAGCGCCTGGTATTGACGGCCGAGCAGGCTCGCCATCATGTAGGCCTGCCCAGCCGCTATCGCGCGACACTGCGCGTCGGCGGGCGCATTGCGCTTTGGGAGGGCTTGCTGCCTGCCTGGGTGAGCTGGCTGCGCGGTCATGCGGCGGGTGTGGCGGTCCGCGGCGAAATCGGATTCGAGGACGACCTGATGCGTCGCCTGGTCGAAGGCACGCTGGATATCGGCCTGATGTATAGCCCGAGCCACAGCCCGGGCATTGTCGTCGAACACCTCTTCGACGAAACCCTGATGCTGGTCAGCAGCCGTTCCGGCGATACCCATCCCGGCGACGACTACATATATGTTGAATGGGGACCGGCGTTCGACATCCAGCACACCCAAAGCTATCCCGATCTGGAGCCGCCGCCGCAGGTTGTCAGCATCGGTTGGCTGGGCGTGCAGCTCATGCTGGCCAACGGCGGCTCCTGTTACCTTCCCGCGCGCATGGCCGAGCCGCTGATTGCCCTCGGACGCCTGTATGCGGTGGCCGATGCCCCCCGCTATCCGCATCCCACTTACATGGTCTATACGAAAGAGTTCGACAATGAAATCATCCCCTTGGCGTTGGACGGACTGCGGTCATTGACCCGTTCCGCTTAACGGCCAGTGAGTTTGGGGCGCTGATATCGCCGGCAAAACCAAGGCTGCCGAAAGCGACATCATGTCCTTTCAAGAACTCGACCGCCTGTTCTTCGCGGGCAGGCCGCGCAGGACCGCCGTGATCGTGCCCAGCACAAAGCCGAGCAAGGCGACACCGTTCAGTGCGCCGCCCCATGCCCGCCATTGCTCCAGCATCCCCCAATCACCCACCAGGCGCAGCAGCAAAGACAGATGTAGCAGCGCCAGCGGCAGGTAAAAATAGGATGCGTATGGAACCGCTACGCGCAGCACTGCCGGCAGGATAATGGGCGCGTGACCAAAAACCATCGCAAATACGAACCCCAGCAATACCGCGTGCAGCGCCGCATCATAGGCGGGGCCGCCATAGCCGAGCCCGCCCGAACTCAGGATGACGAGCCCGGACAGCGCCAGCCAGACGTAACCGGAGAGCAGGCACACGGCGATGAAGCGCGGCAGTCCCCTGCCCTTCACCGTGCGTCGCGCGACGTCCTGGCGCATCAACCACAGCGAAAGCAGCAGCATCCCCGCACCCAGCAGCAGCGTTCCCGCGGTCCAGGCGAACACCGAAAGAGCGATACCGGCGAGCAAGACGAAAATGGCCGCAACGAAGGCCCGCTTCGCTGCCGCGGAAGGTGGCAGCACGCGCGAGAGTTCCAGGCGCTCTCCGGCGATGGTGAGCACCAGAAAACCGATCCAGAACGGAACGGCAACGAAGACGGGGCGTCCCGCCAGCCACAGCAGATTTCCCAGCAACCAGCACAGCGCGCCGAGCGCGAGCGTCAGCGTAAATAGCTCGTGCTGGCGGCGATAGAACTGGATCGAGGCGGCCAGCAGCACGACACTGCCCATGACCATGAGCATGGGAGCCAGCAAATCTGGCAGACCGGCGATTCCCGCCGCCGCACCGACGCCGGTCAGCAGTGGGCCGGCATAGCCCCAGCGCTGCGAC
>JACZJU010000329.1 GCA_014860395.1 Burkholderiales bacterium
ATGCTTAGCTCTTCGTAGCCCTTGCCCGCAGCGTCCCGGGCGTCGGTGCGGTTCATTTCCAGCGCTTCCTTGAGAGTGACACGCAGCGTAGCCAGTAGCTCCTCGCGCGTGCGCTCCTGACAGTTGACACCAGGAACCTCCCCAACCCAGCCAATCCACCATGGACCGTCCTGCTTTACGACTGCCGTGAAATTTTGGTTCGTGTCGCTACCTCTCATGTCGCTACCTCCATAGGCAATTGTACCGTGACAATCTATTTGGCGATCTAGGGAGCCGCCGCCTTGCCGTACGGAATCTCACTCCGACCCTGCCATGTCATTACAAAGTCTACGTATGTCCGCATACGGCGCCAATCCCGCCTACTCAGCCTTCTTCGCCACAATAAACACTGCTGTGTACTTGCCCGGTTGCCATTGGTGGTCAATCTCAAAGCCCGCATCTGTCAAACTGTCTTCCAGCTCTCTTGAGGAAAATACCTTAACCAACGGCATCAAACCTAAGAATTGCCCAATCGGCGCGATTATCTTAAAGAACTTCATCGAATCTCCAAGGCACGCGGTGCTGGTGACGAAAATGCCGCCCGATTTGAGCATTCTGTGAACCTTGGAGATCACCTCATCTTTGTCTTCCAGCAAGTGCAAGATATTGAGCCCCAACACGGCATCCAAGGTTTGATCGGGCACGCCGAATTCGTCGATAGTCGAGCGTTCAAAGGTAACATTGTCGATCTTCCTCGCGTCAGCTTTGCCTCGAGCGATTTCAATCATGTTCGAGGAGATATCGATCGCTTGAATATGCTTCACATAAGGTGCATGGGCGATGGCGGTCGACCCCGTGCCGCAACCAAACTCCAATACCTCCATATCCGGCCGAAAGTATTCGCGTGTGACCTGCAATTTCTTTTCATACGCGGCTTCATCAGCAATGGGTCGTTTCGAATAGCGTTCCGCCATTTTGTCCCAAAATTTCGCTGACTGATCCATCACCGCCTCCGCTGCCGCCTAACGTGGAGGTGTGCGGCGCGCCGCGCACAGCACCCAATAGAGGCAGGGCGCTTCCGGCGCGTCCGGCACCACCGCCAAGTTAGCCTCGTGGATCAAGCGTGACACGCTGATTGACGAGGGCTGCAATAGCCTTTGAGTCAGCGTCCTCGCGCGCCAGCAAGCCAGCAACTGTCCCAAGCTTGTCGGGTGTGGGTCGGTTTTGACTTACCTTCCATTTACCGAACAGCGTGGTGATTGGCACCTCGATACCGACGATGGAACGCAACATCTTGTCAATGTAATCAGGAGGTGCGTCCGACACCTTCCACGGTAGTGTCTGCTTGGATTCTTGTACATCGGTAAGTTGGCTTACATGCTGGAGCAACCATTCGCCGTCTTCTATAGCGCGTGGCAACCCGTGTGCGTGCACGACCGCATAGTTCCAAGTTGGTACGGCCTTTCCGTGTGCGTGCTTGCTCGGATACCAAGAAGGTGTGATGTATGTTTGTGGACCCTGGAAAATCACCACTGAGTTCGCGTACTTCGAGAACGACTGCCACACCGGGTTGGCCCGAGCCACATGGCCGATGAGAGTGCCGTGCTCTCCGCGGAGAGGGTCAAGAAGAAAGGGGATGTGATTGACAATAAGCTCGCCGTCGCCCTGCCTCACCCAAGCGCCCAACGGGTGCGACTTTATGAGGGCATGCAGAACGCTTACATCCGACTCTTCGAAATGCTTCGGAATGTACATGTGTAATCTCCGCTGACTGACGAGGCTAACGCGATATCAAGCACCGAAATGCCGAATAACATGGCGTTTCCGCGGCGTCGCGCTTCAACTGCCACATGAAATCAACGTCATGACTTGCCGTATCTACACACAGGGCCATGCTATTCCCCGAAATCGACCGTGTTATCCCCCTTCGCATGCGCCAACATACTGCAACGTAATAACATTGTCGACCGGGGTTAAAGCTGCCCGTCGGACTAGCTGGCGATCCACGCCAGCCGCGACAGCCTCACCCGCGCCCCACCCCCCGCAGCCTCGCATACACCGGCGAAAGTATCGCCGGCAGCATGTACATCGGTATCTGCGCCATGGCGAAAAACACGATGACGTCGAAGTCGGCCTTGTCGGCGAGCGCGACCATCACCAGGCCCATGTTGCAGTTGCCGGTCATCAGGCCGACGGTGATGGCCGAGCGCATGCCGAGCCGCAACGACGCCAGGGTGCCCAGGCACTGCAGCAGGACGTTGGCGACGAAGGCCGCGATGGTGACCAGCACGACGTAGCCCGGCCGCGCCAGCGCCACCGCAGTGACGCCGTCCATGATCGCGAGCGCGAACATCACCAGCGTCGCCACCGAGGCGCCGTCGAGCATGCGCGCGTTGGCTTCCAGTTTTTGCCGCGGCACTAGGCGCCGCAGCGCCAGCGCCGCGGCAAAGGCCCCGCCCACCATCAGCGCCAGGCGCAGCATGAAGGTGGCGAGGTCGATGTCTATCCTGAGGCCCAGCAGCCACAGCGCCACCAGCGGCAGCGAGAACGGCATCAGCGCGGTGGTGACGACGATCACGATCACCGCGAGCGCCGCGTCCAGGCCGAGGATCAGGCTGATCGCGGCCGATGAGACGATGGGCGCGGCCGCCGCCATCAGGGTCAGCCCCTGCACCAGCGCCGGCGGCAGGCTGAAGACTTTGAGCGCGAGCCACATCACAAGCGGCGAAGCGAGCAGCAGCCCGGCGGTGATCAGCGCCACCAGGCCGGGGCGGCGCCCGTAGGCCGCGAGCGCGTCCCAGTCCAGGCGCAGAAGCGCAATCACCAGCGGGATCAGCAGGCCGGGGATCAGCATGGGTCGCGCGAGCGCAGCGAGCTGCGGCACGAGCAGCCCGACCAGCACGCCGCCGGCGAGGAACAGCGTGGCGTGCTGTCCGAGATAATCGAAAGCGCGGTGCAGCGCGCGCATCGGGTTCGCGGCCGGGGCGCCTAGTCCGTCGGCGGCCTGAACGCCTGCGCCAGACTCTGCCCGAAACGGTACAAAGCGTGGTTGGCCGTGGCGACCACGCCGCCCATGGTGAGAAAGCCGTGCGCCATGCCTTCGAAGCATTCGTACAGCACCGGCACGCCGGCGGCGACCAGCCGGTCGGAGTAGGCTCGGCCTTCGTCCACCAGGGGATCGTAGCCGGCGGTGATGATATGCGCCTGCGGCAGGCGCGCCAGATCCGCGGCACGGATGGGCGAAGCGCGCCAGTCGTCGTAGTCCGCGCTCGCGAGGTAGTTGTCGCGAAACCAGAGCATGTTGTTGCGCGTGAGCAGATAGCCCTCGCCGAATTTGGTGTGCGAAGCGCTGTCCATGCGCTGGTCGGTCGCGGGGTAGGCGAGCGCCTGGAACACGAGCGGCGGCCCGCCCGCGTCGCGCAGGGTGATCGCCACCACCGTGGCGAGGTTGCCGCCGGCGCTGTCCCCGCCCACGGCGATGCGCGTCGCATCGACGCTGAGCGCGGTCGCCTCCCGCGCCACCCAGCGCGTGGCGGCGACGCAATCGTCGACCGCCGCCGGGAACTTGTGTTCCGGCCCCATGCGGTAATCGACCGAAACGACGGCGCAGCGCGCCTTGTTGGCGAGCGTGCGGCAGACGATGTCGTGCGTGTCCAGGTCGCCTATGGTCCAGCCGCCGCCGTGAAAATACACCAGCACCGGCAGCGGCGCGCCCGCCTCGGTGCCGAGGCCGCGGTACAGCCGCAGCGGGATTGCCCCGGCCGGGCCGGGAGCGGCAAGGTCGCGCACTTCGCCTACGTCGGGGACAGGCGGGGCGAGTGCGCCGCGGGTTTCCTTGTACAGCCGGCGCGCCTCGACCGCGCTCACCGTGTAGAACGGCGGCAGGCCGGACTGGTTCACGCGCTCGATCACCGCTTGCATTTGCCGATCGACTGGCATGGCTGTCCTTTCAAAACCGTTCACGAAATCGCCGGCTCAGGCGGCGGCGACGGCGGCGCGCCGCCGCAGTGCGAGCCACACCAACGCCGCGGCTATCACCGCCAGCACCGGTATGGCAGTGTAATTGAGCATGTCCCAGCCGTTGCGGTTCATCAGCAGGCCGGAGGAAAACGACGAAGTCGCCGTGGTCAGGAACACCATGAAGTCGTGCGTGCCCTGGGCCTTGGCCTTCTCCGACGGACGGTAGCACTCGGTCAGCAGGGTGGTGCCACCGACATAGAGGAAATTCCAGCCTATGCCGAGCGCAACCAGCGCCCACCAGAAATTGGCCACCAGCACCCCCGAAAGCGCGATGCCCACGCACAGCGACTCCAGCACCACGCCGGCGGACAGGATCCTGAGCACGCCATAGCGCTTAATCAGGGAGCCGGTGAAGAACGAGGGCGCGTACATGCCGATCACATGCCACTGGATCACCGTCGCGGCCGAGCTATAGGGATGGCCGCACAGCCCCATCGCCAGCGGCGTCGCCGTCATTAGGAGGTTCATCACGCCGTAGCCCAGCGCCGAGCAGGTGACGGCGACGATGAACGCCGGCTGCGCCGCGAGCGCGCGCAGCGGCCGCACCGGCTCGTGGCGCTCGGCCACGCTGGGCGCGGGAATGCGAATGAAGGCGATCAGCCCCATGGTGATGAGGCAGAAGACGATGAGCGAGGCATAGGCGCCGAGGAAGGGCACGGCGAACATGTCGCGCGTGTACGTGGAGAGCTGCGGCCCGATGATGCCGCCGACCAGACCGCCGGTGAGCACCAGCGAGATCGCCTTCGCCTTGAAGTCGTGGCTGGCGGCGTCGGCGGCGGCGAAGCGGTAATACTGGCCGAAGGCATTGTAGACGCCCAGCACCAGCACGCCCGCGCACAGCAGCCAGAAGCTGTGCAGCCACAGGGCGAGGCAGCATACGAGGGCGCCGGCTATGCCCATGACCGTGCCGACCTGGAAACCGGTCTGACGGCCGAAGCGCTTCATGAAAAACGACGCCGGCAGCGTCGTCAGCGCCGCGCCGACGACGTAGGCGGTGGCGGGCAGCGTCGCCAGCATCTTGTTGTCCGCAAGAGAGAATCCGGCCAGCGCCGCGAGGGAAATCAGGGTGACGTTGTTGACCAGCAGCATCGCCTGGCAGCCGGCGAGCAGAGCGACGTTCTTCTTGGCGTTTTCCATGTGCGGGGAGGCAATGCGCACCGCGATAGTGCCGGGCGCAGCGCTGTTTCGGTTGCGGGACAGGGCGGATTATAGAAGAGGCGGCGCCGACGCACCACGGAAATGAAGCGCCGCCATTGGCAAATTGCACACGCTTCCTGCACGATACCGATTGACAAATTGCGCAGGCTGATTCATTCTGCCGCTGCGTGTTACGCACGAGAGCAAACGCAGTCGCCGTCAATCACCTTAGGAGAGGAAAACTCATGGCCACAAAGAAGAAAGCAAGCAAGAAAACCGCAACCAAGAAAACCGCAACCAAGAAAGCAGTCAAAGCCAAAGTCAAGCGCAAGCCGAATGCGGCGTTCATGAAACCCATGACCCCGAGCGCGTCGCTGGGCGCGGTGATCGGCAATAGCCCGATGCCCCGTACCGAAGTGACCAAGAAGATCTGGGCCTACATCAAGAAGAACAAACTGCAAGACGCCAAGAACCGGCGCATGATCAATGCCGATGAAAAGCTCAAGGAAGTTTTCAAAGGCGCGAAGCAGGTATCGATGTTCGAAATGACCAAGCTGGTCAGCAAGCACCTGAAGTAGATTTCGTTCAGTCTCCAGCGAAAAGGGCGGCCTCGAGCCGCCCTTTTCGTTTGCGCGTCAGCGGCAGGGTCGCCGGCAGCAATGCATGCTTTACCCCTGAACTACGCGTGGTCTTCTCCTTGATTCGAATGCCGGTATGGGTCCATGATAGTCGCCATGATCGATACTGCCCAAAACACAGGAAAGCGGATGCCGTCATGGCACGTGCTGCGTTAACCGTCCTGCTGTCGCTTTTATTCCTCGCCGGCGCGGCGAATGCCGCACCTGGCGCGCTAAGCCGCGAGCAGGCGCTGCAGTCGCTCGCGCACGCCGATGCCGCCGAAGCGCGGCGCCAGGCGGCGAGCCGCCTGGGTGAGGTGGGCGCGATGGACGACATCCCGGAGCTGGTGCTCGCGCTGCATGATTCCGACGAGACCACGCGCGTGCGCGCCGAACAGGCGATGTGGCAGATCTGGGGCCGATCCGGGGACCCGCAGGTGGACAAACTGTACCAAGCCGGGGTCGAGCAGATGAACGCCGACGAACTGCGGAAGGGCATAGCCACCTTCACCCGCATCATCGAACTCAAGCCCGAGTTTGCCGAGGGCTGGAACAAGCGCGCCACGCTGTATTTTCTGATGGGCGAATACCAGAAGTCGCTCGCCGACTGCGCCCAGGTGATCAAGCGCAACCCCTATCATTTCGGCGCGCTGTCCGGTTACGGCCAGATCTACCTCAAGCTGGAGGATTACGAGCGCTCCCTGGAGTATTTCGAGCGCGCCATCGAAGTGAACCCCAACATGAGCGGCGTCAGGATCAACATCCTCCTGCTCGAGCAACTGATAGAGAAGCGGCGCAGGAACATGGTATAGATCCTTGTTACAACACGAGGGGATGCCTCCCCTCATACTCCCCTAAGTCAGAGGCTGCTTCGGCAATTCCGAAGCAGCCTCTAAATCGTTTCAGCCGGCGAGCAGTTCCGCCGCGAGCTGGCGCACCGCCTCCGCCGCCGCCTGCGGGCGCTCGAGCGGGAACAGGTGCCCGCCCTCGATGCGCTTCACGCGGAAGCTGCGGCGCGTATGCGTGAGCCCCACCTGGCGCAGCACGTTCGAATGCCGCCCGCCGATGAAACCAGCCGGCACTTTGAGCCGGCTGCAGTAGTAGACCAGGTCGTGCGGCACGCTGCGGTAGATGCTGTATTCGATTTCCGGGTCGAACAGCAGCCGCACATGGCCGCCCACGCGCTCGGTGCCGAGCTCGGCGTAATCGCGCAGGCAGTCCGGGTCGAAGTTGCGAAAGATCTTGCGGCGGCGAAAATGCGCGACCATGTCCTCGGCCGAGGGCCAGTCGCGCCGCCGCTCGCGCGTGCCGTGCGCTGGGGTGAGGCGATCGACCATGCCCAGGCGCTTCAGCATGCCGAAGGCTGCGCCGGTGAAATAGCCGATGATGGGCGCGTCCAGCAGGATGATGCACTTGAACAGTTCCGGTCGCTGCACCGCCGCCATGAAGGTGAGATAGCCGCCGAGCGAATGTCCCACGCCCACCACCGGCGAGCGGTAATTGGTCGAGATGTGGTCGATCAGCTGCGCCAACAGGTGGGGCCAGCCATCGGTGACCGGATAGGCCGGGTCATGGCCGATGCAATTGATGCTGCCGATGCGAAAATCCGGCTCCAGATAGCTGAAGAATTTGCGGTAGCAATCGGCCGGGAAGCCGTTCGCATGGGAAAAGTGCAGGATGTTGCGGTGCATCTTCGTGCCGCGCCCTCAGTCCGAATCCAGGCGCGCCAGCTTGTTTTGCCCGGAAAGCACCGCGAATGTTTCGGCGTATTCGGAGAGGCGCGCCAGCGCATACGCCCGCTGCGGCGGCGCAAGGCCGCGATCCAGCGCCAGCAGCATCTGTACGTAGCCCTGCCTGTGCATATCGGACAAGCGCTGGTATTCGGGCGACGCGCCCTCCTCCCAGTCGGTCAGCCAGCGGCGCAGCCTGGGTTCGAGTTCCGCCGGGCTGCGGTAGGCCTTCAGCATGGCGACGAATTCGTGCTGCCGCCGCTGCCGGTTCTGCAGGCGCAGGGCGTAGACCAGAGGCAACCGTGCGCTTGAACCCCGGATCTGCGCCTCCTGCGCATCGGACAATTCGCCGAACCATTCGCGCATCAGCTCAAGGTTGCGCTTGTCGCGCCGCGCGCGCTGCTCGGCCTCGGTGCCGCTGAGGTGTTTCTTGGCGTACTCGGCGTTGGATTTGGCGAATTTCCTCTCCAGGTGCTCGAACTGGGCCGGCGTCAGGGTGGCAAGGACCGCCGCCAAGTCCGGCGCGGCCTGCTCGGCCATGCGGCGATAGCGCGCTTGGACGCTGTCCAATGCCCACAGCAGGTCCTGCTGGGCAAGTCCCTGGGCGAGCTTGTCGCCGGCGCTGGCAAGCAGCGCGCTGTAGCGCGGCAGCTCTTCGCTGCGGTGCCAGTCATGGAAACGCGCCAGGCGGGCCTTGAAGTCCGCCTCCTGCGCGCCTTCAAGCGCGAAATAGTCGTCCGCCATCCAGTGCACCACGCTGTCGGCGTTGTTGTAGGCAAGGCGCGTGCCGCTGCAGCCGGCGAGCCCGATCAAGGCCAGCAACAGGACCAGGAATTTGCATAGTTGCCGCATGGCGCGTGCCTACCAGTAATTTTCCACGCTGATCTGCCCCGGGTCGCGGCGGCGGTGCTTCTTCATGCCGCGCTGCTCGAGAGCGTGCACGGTATCGGTGACCATGGCCGGATTGCCGCAGACCATCAGGCGCGAGGCCTCGGCTTCGAGCTTGATGCCCGCCTTGGCTTCCAGGCGCCCGTCCTCGATTGCCTTGGGGATGCGCCCGCCCAGGGCGAAATCGCAGGGCTCGCCGCTGACGACGGGCACGAATACGAATTTCCCGGCGTGCTGCGCGAGCAGCGACTGTATCTGCTCCGTGTAGCTCAGGTCCTCGGCGCGACGCACCGCGTGCACCAGCACCACGCGCTCGAAACGCTGCCACGGCCCCTCGGTCCCGAGTATCGACAGAAAGGGCCCCAGCGCCGTGCCGGTGGCGAGCAGCCACAGGTGCTTGCCCGGCGGCACTTCGCTCAAGGTGAGGAAACCTGCGGCCTGCGGCGCAAGATAGACGGAGTCGCCGGCTTCGAGTTTGCACAGGCGCGGCGTCAGCGGGTGTTCGGGCAGCACGACGTAGTAGAACTCGTGCGGCCGCGCGGAGGGCGCGTTGACGAAGGAATACGGCCGTCCCACCATCTCGCCATCGACCGCCAGCGCCAGCTTGGTGAACTGGCCGGCCTGGAACGGCGCGACGTCGGCTTCGACCTGCAGCGAATACAGCAGCCCGGCCCAGCGCTTTTGCGCGACCACCGTACCTTCGACCCATTTGCTCATAGCATCAGGTGGGGTTCGGTGTAGAGCGACTCGACCTGGCCGCCGAGCATGACGATGCTGCCTGAGCGGCGGTTGTTGCCGGTATCGCTGAATTCGAACTGATAGGTGCGCCGCAGCGCCAGGCGCCCGTAGTCATCGCGCGCGAAGCCGAGCGCGACGCATTCCACGGTTTCGTCGAGGAACATCAGGCCGTCGCGCGCGCAGGCGCGCTTGCCCAAGGCCAGCGCTCGTTCGCGCGCGCGCATGCTGTCGAACCAAAGCCAGACGAGCGCTGCCAGGATAAGCAAGGTGGAGAGTTCAGCCATGGGGTCATTTTACATGGGGTCCGCAGGTTTATATGGCGTTCGCATGGGCAAGTTTTAAGAGGCCATTTCAGAGTTGATGAAATGGCCCTTGATTTAGGGGCCGCGCCGCCGGCGCGATCAGGCCGAAGGGCTGGGATAGCGCCGGTGGATGGCGTCGATGCCAGCCAGGGTTTCCGCATCGAGCTCGACCTTGACGCTGTCGATGTTCTGCTTCAGCTGCGCCAGGTCGGTCGCACCGATGATGGTCGAGGCGACGAACCAGCGCGTGCGCACGAACGCCATCGCCATCTCCGTCGGGCTCAAGCCGCGGCTCTTGGCGAGCTGGCAATATTCCTCTGCCGCCGCGCGCACCAGCTCACGCTTGTAGCGTTCGCCGAAGTCGGCAAAGCGCGCCAGGCGCGTGCGCGGCGGCATCGCGCCGCCCGCGAACTTGCCGGTGAGCATGCCCATGGCGAGCGGGCTGTAGGCGAGCAGCGGCAGCTTCTCGCGGAAACTCGCCTCGGCCAGCTCGCCGTCGAACATGCGGTTCACCAGGCTGTAGCAGTTCTGGATCGTCAGCGGCGGCGGCAGCCCGTGCGCGCGCGCCAGGCGCAGAAACTCGCACACGCCCCAGGTGGTTTCGTTGGACAGCCCGTAGTGGCGGATCTTGCCCGCCTTGATCAGCCCCGCCATGGCCTCGATCTGCTCGAGGATGGGAATGGCCTGCGTCTCTTTCGACGGGTCGAAGCGGGTGACGCCGAACATGGGCACGTTGCGCCCCGGCCAGTGGATCTGGTACAGGTCGAGATAGTCCGTCTGCAGCCGCTTGAGGCTGTCGTTCACCGCCTCGGTGATATTCTCGCGCGTGAGTTCGGTGCGCCCGCCGCGCACCCAGTCGCGTCGCCCCGGGCCGGCCACCTTGCTCGCGAGGACGATCTTGTCGCGCTTTTGCTTCGCCAGCCAGGAGCCCAGGTAGGTTTCGGTGCGCGAGTAGGTAGCCGGGCCGGGCGGCACCGGGTACATCTCGGCGGTGTCGATGAAATTGATGCCGTGAGCTAGCGCGAAATCCAGCTGCAGGTGCGCATCGCGCTCGCTGTTCTGCTCGCCCCAGGTCATGGTGCCGAGGCAGATCTCGGTTACGCGCAGGTCGCTCTCGCCGAGCTTGTTTAATTTCATCGAAGCCTCATCGGTAATTAGACCTGCAAACGCCGCGCTTCACCTGCGCGCGCCCTTAGAAACCACTGCAAAATGACATGTCATTCCGAGGCCCACGGCCGAGGAATCTGCTGTTTGACGCAAAAGCAGATTCCTCGCTGCGCTCGGAATGACAATGTTGCGCAGGCTTTCCTTCACAACTTCGGCGGGATCAAGCCCATATGCATGCCGCTGTCGACCATGATGGTCTCGCCGGTGACCAGGTCCGCACCTTCGATCAACCAGGCGATGACGGCGGCGACTTCCTCCGGCGTGCCCGGTCGGCCCAGCGGCGTCCCGTTACGGTAACGCGCTTCGATCGCAGCGTAGCGCGGCCCGTAGCCTTCGCGCAGCCACTTGGTGTCGACCATGCCGGGGCAGACCGCGTTGACGCGGATCTCCGGGCCGAGCACGCGCGCGAGCGACATGGTCAGGGTGTTTAGCGCGCCTTTGGAAGCAGCGTAGGCCATGCTCGAGCCCATGCCGTTCTTGCCCGCGATCGACGACACGTTGACCACGGCGCCGCGTCCGCCTTTTTTCATCGCCGGCGCGCAGGCACGCACCATCTGGTAGCTGCCGACCACGTTGACCGCATAGATGCCGAGAAAATCCTCGGCCGAGAGCGCTTCCAGGTCGGCGTGATTGGCGAACTTGGTCGCGCCGGCATTGTTGACCAGGGCATCGATGCGGCCCCATTTGTCCAGCGCAGCCTGTGCGAGGCGGCGGCAATCGGCGTCCTCGACCACATTCGCCTTCACCAGCAATGCCTCGGCGCCCGCGTCCTCGCACGCCTTCAGCGTTTCGCGCGCCGCTTCCTCGCTCTTGCTGTAGTTGACCACCACACGCGCGCCGCGACCGGCGAGCAGGATGGCAGTAGCGGCGCCTATGCCGCTCGCCGAGCCGGTGACGATGCAGACTGCGTTTTTCAGATCCATGATTCGATTTCCCAAATATAAAGCGTTGTTAAACTGTCGCCACCGGCGTCGCCGGCGAACCGACCGCGTCGGACAACCTGAGCGGCGCCGAAACGCCGTCGCGGCATACGCCTATACCGGAACGGGCACACGCTTCACGGCCTGATCTGCGTCCGCGCCGATTCCTGCTCCTGCAACTGGCGCCACATCACCTTGCCGGTTGCCGACTTGGGCAGGCTGTCGACGAACTCGACGATGCGCGGGTATTTGTACGCGGCCATGCGCGTCTTGCACCACTCGATGAGATCCTCGGCGCCCACGCCGCCTTTGCTCGCGGCCTTCAGCACCACGATCGCCTTCACCGTCTCGCCGCGATGCGCATCGTTGCAGCCGATGACGCAGACTTCCTGGATGTCCGGATGCGCGTACATCATCACTTCCACCTCGGCCGGCCAGACCTTGAAGCCGGAGGCGTTGATCATGCGCTTCAAGCGATCGGCGAAAAAGAAGTAGCCCTCCTCGTCGTAGCGGCCCAGATCGCCGGTGCGAAAATAAGTCTTGCCGCCTATGTCGATGAAGGCCTGCGCGCTCGCCTTGGGGTCGTTCCAGTAGCCCTTGAACACCTGCGGTCCGCGCGACACGATCTCGCCGATCTCGCCCACGCCCAGCGGCTCGAGCGTGTCCGGATTGATCACCAGCGCCTCGGTATTGCACCAGGGTATGCCCAGGCACTGGCGCTTGGGCCGGTCCGGATGGTTGGTGTGCGTCGCGCCCGAGGTCTCGGTCAGGCCATAGCCTTCGACGAACTCCAGCCCGGTGAGTTCTTGCAGTCTCTTCCCCACCGCTTCGGGCATGGCCGCCCCGCCGCCGCCGATACCGCGCAGGCTGGCCAGGCTGTCGGCCTTGAAATTCGGGCTGGCGAAAAGATCGATCACCATGGTCGGGATATTGGTCCAACCCGTCACCTGATGGCGCGCTATCAGCTTCAGCGCGAGCTCGCGGTCCCAGCGCGTCATGATCACCAGCTCCGCGCCCAGATACAGCGTGCTGTGCATGAGGTGCACCATGCCGGTGATATGGAAGAACGGCACCACGCACAGGATCACGTCCTCGGCCGATCCCTTGTTCCAGACGCCGGCGGGTACGGTGTTGGCCATGAGCGTGCTATGCGTATGCATGCAACCCTTGGGCCGGCCGGTGGTGCCCGAGGTATAGGGCATGGCGCACATATCGTCGGGCAGCGCCATGGGCACAGCCGGCACGCAAGCCGCCGCCAGCGCATCGCGCCAGGACACGATTTCAGGCTTATCAGCGGCCAGGGGCGGCAGCCTGAGGAAATCCGGCTGCGCGAGATCGGAGGCGAGATCCGCATATTCGCCGTAATTGGCGGCGATGAGCCGCGCGAGCGTTCCCGCGCCCAGGAGCGGCGCGATGCGCGCGAGCAGTTCCTGCCCGATGAGCGCGATGCGCGTGCCCGCGTCGTTGACGTAATGCCTCAGTTCCTCGGTCAGGTTCATCGGATTGATCGGAACCACGACCGCATCCGCGCGCAGCACGGCGTAGTAGGCGATGACGAACTGCGGGCTGTTCTGCATATAGAGCAGCACGCGCTCGCCCTTCTTTACCCCGCAGTGCGCCTGCAGATAACCGGCCAAAGCGTCCACCTGCTGCTTCAATTCGCGGTAAGCGAGGCGCCCGCCGTAATAGGAAATCGCGACCTTGTCCGGATAGCGGGTCGCGGAAACTTCGAGGTTGTAGTAGAGCGTGGTCTGTGGCACCGGCAGCGTGTGCGGTACCCCCTTGGGCCAGTAACGCTCAAGGCTTTGCTGCATATCGCGCTTCCTCCAGGTTCTTCGGCGCTGACGCGCGGCGCGGCGCCGCTGCTAAACGCGGGCCGGCGTCAGCCGTATTGGCGCGTCACCCACTCCGCGATGCAGGCCGGCTTGTCCGAGCCTTCGCGCTCCACGGTCACGCCCCAAGTGAGCTGGCTTCCGCCCTTGATGGTTTCGAATTTATTCAGCACGAAGCGACCGCGGATGCGCGCGCCGGCCGGCACGGCATCGGTGAAGCGGACTTTATTCAAGCCGTAGTTGACGCCCATCTTCATGTGGCTGACGTCGACCGTGCTCTCCAACAGATGCGACAGCAGCGAAAGCGTGAGAAAGCCGTGCGCGATGGTGCCGCCATAGGGCGATTCGCGCTTTGCGCGCTCCGGATCGATATGGATCCACTGGGGATCGACGATGGCGCTGGCGAACTGGTCGATGCGCTCCTGGCCGATCTCGAACCAGGGCGAAACACCGATTTCCTCGCCGACGTGCAGATGCAGTTGAGTAATATCGTTCATAGGCGGGCATTTTGCCATGAAACACCAGGATCACGCCGCTGCGATTGCGCCGCGGAGCAAAGCACAGCAAAATGCCTGCTGTTCATACAGTGCATTCAGATGATCAAGGCCGACAACATTCCCGACAGCGCGAGGTTGTTCCTGGCGATCGGCTGCATCGCCGCTGTGCTCGCGGTCGCGTTCGGCGCGTTCGGCGCGCACGCGCTGAAGGCGCGCCTTGCGCCGGAGCTGATGCAGGTCTACAAAACCGGCGTCGAATATCACTTCTACCACGCGCTGGGCCTGATCCTCGTCGGCCTCGCCGCGTTCCACCTGCCGCAATCCGCCAGGCTTCGCGCCGCGGGCTGGGCCATGCTCGCCGGCATCGTGCTGTTTTCCGGCAGCCTCTATCTGCTCGCGCTCACCGGCATCACCTGGCTGGGCGCGATCACCCCTCTCGGCGGCCTGGCCTTCATCGCCGCCTGGGGTCTGTTTGCGGCTGCATTCATCGGAAAGCCATAGCATGGACGATGCCTGGCAGTTTCCCGGTTACGCGGCCTTGCTGGTACTGGCCGTGATGCTTACCGGCGGCATTGCCATGGCGGCTTGGCCGCGGCGCAGCGCTCCCGGGGGAACCGCGTTCGTCCTGATGATGATCGCCACCGCGGTTTGGTCGCTGTTCCGCATTCTCGAGGCGATTGCCGTCCAACCCGGCGACAAGATCTACTGGGCCCGGTTCGAATTCCTGGGCGTGGTCGCCATCCCCACGCTTTGGCTGCTGTTCACTCGCCAGTATTCCAGGCGCGAGCGCGTCAGCCCCGGGCTCGGCCCGATCTGGCTGTGGATCGTCCCTGCCGCAGTGCTGGCGCTCGTGTTCAGCAATGCGCAGCACGGCTGGTTCTGGACCGAGATCAAGCCCGTGTCCGCCGAACCAGGCGCAAACCTTGTATTCGCGCACGGGCCGGCCTTCTGGGTCTCGGCGTCGTACAACTACCTGCTGGTCCTGATCGGCACGGTAACGCTGCTGCTTGCACTGCTGCGCGGCAAGGACGTGGACCGGCGCCAGGCGACGGGCTTGCTGGCCGGCGCGTTTGTCATCTGGATCGCGAACATGATCCATCTCGCCGGGCTGTTCCCCATTGCGGGTCTGGATCCGACGCCGTTCGCCTTCGTCCTGACCGGCGCGACCTATATCTACACCATGTACCGCTACCGGCTGTTCGACCCGGTGCCGGTGTCGCGCCACACGCTGCTCGATAACATGATCGAAGGCGTGCTGGTGCTCGACAACGAGCGGCGCATTGCCGACCTCAACACCGCTGCCCTGGGCTATCTCGGACTGTCCGGGCACAGCTCCAACGGCGCGTACGCAAAAGAACTGCTCGCGAACTGGCCGCAACTGCTGCATTACTGCAACAGCGACGCCGAGGCGCAGGGCGAGGTCTACGTGCTGGATCGGCACTTCGACGTGCGCGCGATGCCGCTGTATGAAAACGGCCACAGGCGCGTCGGCCTGCTGCTGGTGCTGCACGATATCAGCACCTATCGCATGGCGCAGAACCAGCTGCGCGAGGCCAACGAACGGCTGCGGGCGCATGTGCTCGAAATAGAGGCGCTGCAAGTCAAGCTGCGCGAGCAGGCGATACGCGATTCGCTCACCGGTCTGTTCAACCGCCGCTTCCTCGAGGAAACGCTGCAGCGCGAATTCGCGCGGGCGGCCCGGTCAGCCCGGCCGCTGGGTATCGTCATGATCGACATCGACCATTTCAAGGAGCTCAACGACGCCCATGGTCACCGCGCCGGCGACGCCGCGCTGCTGGCGGTCGGAAGACTACTCGCCGCCCAGACCCGCGGCGGCGACGTGGCCTGTCGCTACGGCGGCGAAGAGTTCGTGCTCGCCCTGCCGGGCGCGAACCTGGAAACGGCGCACGAACGTGCCGAGCATCTGCGGCGCGCGGTCGAAAGCCTGCGGGTACTGCAGGACGACGCGGTATTGTCGATGACCATTTCCGCGGGCATCGCCGCCTATCCCGTGCACGGCGAGCGCGTGGACCAAGTGCTGGATAATGCCGACCGGGCGCTTTACCAGGCCAAGAACAGCGGACGCAACCAGTGCGTGGTGCGCGCCGTCGGAACCCCGCCCGCTTCCAAGGCCGATGTCGGCTGACAGCCCCGTGGCGGCTTGAGCCCGCGCCAAGAACTGCAAGTCGGATTTAACGCCGCAGCAGTTCGGCGATGTTGCGATATCCGCGCTCGCGCGCCAGATCCAGCGGCGTGTCGCCGGCGCGATTGCGCAGGGCCCGGTTGGCGCCCTGGTCGAGCAGCAGCCATGTGGTGGTCTCGTACCCGCCGTCCGCGGCGGCATGCAAGGCACTGTTGCCATGCGCATCCACCGCATTGATCTTTGCGCCGTGATCGAGCAGGATCTGCGCCGCCCGGCCGTTTCCGGCTAGCGCGGCCCAGAACAACGCCCGCTCGCCGTCGCGGTTGGCGCGATCCACCTCGGCGCCGCGATCCAGCAGCAGCGTGATGACGGCGGCATCGCCGCTCAGGGCCGCCGCATGCAGCACCGTTTCACCGTTCTCGGTGGGGATTTTCACATCCGCACCCTTGTCCAGCAGAAAGCGCACGATCGCGGCATAGCCCTCCTGCGCCGCCACATAGAGCGGCGTCTCCGCGTTCTCGTTGCGCGCGTTGACTGCCGCGCCGGCGCCGACCAGGCGCTCCACCTCTTCGAGCCGTCCCGCCGCCACAGCTTCGAACAGCGGCGCGTCCTGCGCCCAAGCAGTTTGCGCACACAAGAGCAACGGGAGCAACAGGCAATAGATGAATTTACGCATCGGGGTATGTATTCTACCTAAGCCGGGCGCGCCGGAACCGGGCAAAATGCCCACGGCGAGAGATAAACCTTCTCGCGTGAACCAGGCGGCGTTGCACCCTCCTCGCCCCCCTGCGAAAGGATGTCCTCCTTCCATGAAAATCCTCGCCGACCCTGGCAACTTTCATCTGACGAGAGGCCAGGGTTTCGTCCGGCGCAGAAAGTCAGGAGCGGGTGCCGGCCTCGCGCAAGAATCTTTCGACTTCATCCCGCGCCGGACTGCCACTGCGCCCTCCGGGCCGGGTGCATTTGATTGCCGCGGCCGCGACGGCAAAGTACAGCGCGTCTTCGGGCGCCTCGCCGCGGGCCAGCTCAAGCGCGAACGCGCCATGGAACACGTCGCCGGCGGCGAGCGTATCGACGACAGGCACGGCGAACGCGGGAATATGGCGCAAGCCAGCGGGCCGGCCGGCCTCGATCCAGTACACGCCGCGCTCGCCCTGGGTCACCGCCGCGAAGCGCGCGCCCAGCGCGAGCGCCCGACGCAATCCGCCTTCGATGTCGCCCTCGCCGGCAAAGCTGGCGAGCCCGTGCTCGGAAAATACCGCGTACTCGGCCTCTCCCGCGAGCGCCTGCAGAGTCGCCGGCTCGGCGGTATCGGCGTCGATCACGCTGGGGATGCCGGCGCGACGCGCGGCGCGCAGTGCGGCGACTGCACCCTGCGGCCAGCGCACGTCGGCGAGCAGCGCGTCGGCGGCGCCGATCTGATCGAGATCCAGCCAGTCCGCCGGCGCCTCGAGCGCGCTGCCGCGATAGCTCACGATCAGGCGCTCGCCGCGCGCGTCGATCAGAATCGCGGAGGTCGACGAATAGAGGCCGGCGAAGCGGCGCAGCCCGCGCACGTCCACGCCCGCCGCCTGCAGTTGCGCGCTCATGACGTCGGCGACGCTGTCTACGCCCGCCGGCCCCCAGAAGTGCGCGTCTCCACCCAAGCGCGTGATCGCCACCGCGGCGTTCGCTGCCATGCCGCCGCCGACTTCGACGAAGCTGTGCGCGCGCACCTTGGCGCTCGCCTGCGGCCAGGCCTCGACCGTGAACACGCGGTCGAGCGCGCTGTGTCCGACGCAGATTACCCGTGCCATGCGGCCAGGGCCCGGGCGCGCAGCGCCAGCGGTTGCCTGCTCAATGCAGCGCCATGGCAGGCGCGTGGTCTGCCTTCCCTATGCATGTGCGCTCCGCCTTCGTCGCATCGGCGCATCCGGTTACAGCCAGGCGCAAAAATATTTCATGGCGAATTGTGCACCAGGCTGTAACCGCCCGCCAACTTCACACGTACTACTTTGCACGCCGCCTGCTTTGGCGCCATTTTGGCTCCGACTGCGCGGCGACCGATGCCCGGCAATTTCGTCGTGGCGCTGGCCCTCAACCAAAGGAGATTGTTATGACCAACGTTACCAACGGCGCCCGCATGGCCGCCATCGCCGCAGCGCTTGCTGCTTCCTCTTTCGCCTTTGCCGCCGATGCACCGAAAGGCGCCACCGGCGCGGCAGTCGCCGCCAACGACACGATACATTGTTACGGCATCAATGCCTGCAAAGGCCTGGCCGACTGCAAGACCGCGGCCAACGACTGCAAGGGCCAGGCAGCGTGCAAGGGACTCGGCTTCAAAGCGACCAAGGCCTCCGAATGCCTCAGCAAAGGCGGTGTGATCTCGGACCTCAAGTAAGAGCCAACGGCGCCAGGATAGGGGCGCGGCGGCTGCCGCGCCCCGCCTTTCCACCTAACGATCGGATGCTGCCCACATGACCATGCCGCGACACCACGATGGCCCCGACCAGCGCGAGCCGCACCAAGGCTTCGGCCTCGGTCTCAGGCCCAAGCATTACCAGGACTTCCTCGACGCGCCGCAGTCCGTCGACTGGCTGGAGATCATCTCGGAGAACTACATGATCCAGGGCGGCAAGCCCCTGGCCATGCTCGATGCGATTCGTCCCGACTACCCGGTGGCGATGCACGGCGTGTCGATGTCGCTGGGTTCGGTGCAGGAACTCGACCGCGACTACCTCGCGCGGCTGAAGCAATTCGCCCAACGCATCCAGCCGATGTGGATTTCCGACCACCTCTGCTGGACCGGGGTGCACGGCCTGAATCTGCACGATCTTTTTCCCCTGCCCTATACCGAAGAGGCGGTGCGGCATGTCGTCGCGCGCATCCGCCAGGTGCAGGACACGCTGGAACGGCGGCTGGTGATCGAGAATGTCTCCAGCTACCTCGCCTACGCCGATTCGGTGATGACCGAATGGGAGTTTCTCACCGCGATCAGCGAAGAAGCCGACTGCCTGCTGCTGCTGGACGTGAACAATATCTACGTGAGCAGCGTCAACCACGGTTTCGATGCGCGCACCTTCATCGACGGCATCCCGGGTCGGCGGGTGCAGCAGATCCATCTGGCCGGCCACTCGAACATGGGCGAATACATCATCGACACCCACGACGAGCCGATCGCCGATCCGGTGTTCGATCTCTACGGCTACACCTGCCGCCGAATCGGCGCGGCCAGCACCATGATAGAGCGCGACGACAACATTCCGCCGCTGGCCGAACTGATCGCCGAACTCGGACGCGTGCGGCAAGTCGCGAGCGAGAACCTTGCGGGCGAAACACGGCGCGCGCCGCGGCCGCGCCTGGAGGCCGTCGCATGACGCTGCGGCATCTTCAGGACAGCCTGCAGACCTACCTGCTCGGCGAAGCGGAAGAGCGCAGCCGGGTGCTGCCGCTCTTGGAGGACGGTCGCGGCATCTCGCGCGAACTGCGCCTGCACGTCTACCATCACGCCTACCGCGCGCGCCTGCGCGAAGCCCTGGGCAACGTGTTCGAGCGTACCTGGAGCTATCTGGGCGACGTTGAGTTCGCCGCCGCGAGCACGCGCCACATCGAAGCGCACCCGTCGATCTGGCGCAATCTGCGGGACTACGGGGCGGACTTTCCGGCCACCCTGCGCGCGACCATGCCCGAGGATCCCGAGGTGGCCGAACTGGCCACCATGGACTGGAACCTGCACATCGCGTTCGATGCGCCGAACGCGCCCCTGCTCGACCCTGCCGGGCTCGCCGCCCTGAGCGAAGAGGACTGGACGAGCGCAGGCTTCGTGCTCCATCCCAGCGTGTCGATGGCGATATTCGAGTGGAACGCACTCGAAGTCTGGCACGCCATAGATCAGAAAAAGACCCCGCCGCCGGCGCGCCGGCTGCCGCAGCCTATGGCGCATCTATTCTGGCGCAGCGCACTCGCCAGCCGATTCCGCAGCCTGGCCGACGCCGAATACGCGGCGCTGCGTGATCTCGCGGCGGGCGCAGCGTTCGCCGCCATCTGCGAACGCGTGACGCCGGAACAGGCCGGGGCGTGGCTGCGCGCCTGGATCGCCGACGAGTTGTTGAGCGGCGTGGTCACCGCTACAGCGCCGGCGCATCCGGTTACAGCAGACGCAAAAAATATTTAAGCGCGAATCGCGCATCCGGCGGTAACCGGCCGCCGGTTTCTTCCGAACTAGTTTGCACGCGGCCTGTATCGGCGCAATTGCGAACCGATGCACGCAGCGATTCAACCATTCATATACAGGAGAACAAATAGTGAAGATCCGTACCCTCGCTTTTTCCACCCTTGCCCTCGCCGCGATCGCCGGCGGCGCCGCGCATGCCGCGGACGATATGAAGAAAGACGGCATGAAAACCGAGATGGAAAAATGCTACGGCGTGTCGGAGGCAGGCAAGAACGACTGCGCCGCCGGCCCCGGCACCTCTTGCGCCGGCACGTCCAAGGTCGATTACCAGGGCAATGCCTGGACGCTGGTCCCCAAAGGGACCTGCACCACGATCAAGACGCCGAAAGGCATGGGCTCGCTCACGCCGATCAAGTAATGACAGGCTATTGAAGAACGCCTGCAGCTTGGTGGGGCCTGCGAGGGTGCAGGCCCCTTCTTCGACACTGGCCTAAACGCGAGCGCCCATCCATGACTACTGTTCTTACAGCCGGACTAGGCTTGAAGCCGCAGCACTACGAAGCGGCGCTCGCCTGCCCCGCGCCCGGACTGTGGTTCGAGGTGCATCCGGAAAACTACCTGGTCGCGGGCGGCCCGCGTCTCACCTGGCTGGAAGCGATCCGCGCGCGCCATCCGGTTTCGCTGCACGGCGTGGCGCTGTCGCTCGCCGCCGATGCTGCGCTCGACCCTGACCATCTGGCGCGTCTTGCCGCGCTCGCGAGGCGTATCGAACCTGCGCTGGTGTCCGAGCACCTCGCCTGGAGCACCTGGCGCGGGGCCTATCACCCCGATCTGCTGCCGTTTCCGCGCACCACCGAAGCGCTGCTGCGCATCGCCTTGCATATCGGCCAAACGCAGGAAGCGCTCGGCCGGCGCATCGCCATTGAAAATCCCGCGCATTACCTGCGCCTCGACGGCCATGACTGGGACGAAATCGATTTTCTCGCCGAACTCGCGCGCCGCACCGGCTGCGGCCTGCTGCTGGACGTCAACAATGTCCACGTCGGCGCGCACAACCTCGGCTATTCCGCCGAGGCTTATCTGGATGCCTTCCCCGGCGATGCAGTGATGGAAATCCACCTCGCCGGTCACACGCCCGACCCTAATCTGGGCCAAGCGCTGCTCATCGATTCGCACGACGCGCCGGTTGCGCCCGAAGTCTGGGCGCTGTACGAGCGGCTGGTGGCGCGGATAGGCGCGCGCCCGACGCTGATCGAGCGCGACGACCAATTGCCCGAATTCGCCGAGCTGCTCGGCGAGCGCGAGCGCGCCCATGCGCGGCTGGACGAACCGCTGGCGGCGGCCGCGTAACGCGCTGCGCATGAACATGGACTCCGCTCTCAGCCGCTTCCAGGACGGATTCGCGCAGGCGCTGCTTGCACCGGATGCCGATGCCGGCCTCACGCCGGAGATCGCGGCGCTCGCGCGCCAGCCCGCATTCGCGGTGTATCGCAACACCGTCATGAAGGGCTGCATCGACGCGCTGCAGGCCAACTACCCTGCGGTTGCGCGCCTCGTCGGCGAGGCGTGGTTCCGCGCCGCGGCGGCGATATTCGCGCGCGAGCGGCTCCCGGCGCAGGCGACGCTGCTGAATTACGGCGAGGCGTTCGCCGAATTCCTCGCCGGCTTCGAACCAGCCGCCGATCTGCCTTATTTGCCCGGCGTCGCCCGGCTGGATCGCTGCTGGACCGAGTCGCACGCCGCCGCGGACGAACCGGTGCTGGCTGCGGCTACGCTGGCCGCGCTCGCGCCCGAAGCGCTCGCAAGCACGGTGTTGCACCCGCATGCCGCGGCACGCTGGGCCTGGTTTGACGATCAACCGATCTACACCATCTGGCAGCGAAACCGCGCAGCCTCGCAGGACGAGAGCGAGATCGAATGGCAGGGCGAAGGCGCGCTGCTCGCACGGCCGCGCGGCGCGGTGCTATGGGCGCCGTTGGACGCCGCCGGCTGCGCGTTTTTGGATGCCTGCGCCGCCGGTCTGCCGCTGGCCGCAGCAAGCGCCGCTGCACTCGAAGCGCGAGACGATGCCGACCTGGCGCGACTGATGAAAACTTTGCTCGAAAACGGCGCGTTCGCACGAATGAGCAGTACGAATAAAACCTAGAGAGGAACAAACATGAACAGCACCTACGCCACCGCGGGCGGCTTGCGCGGAATCTGGAACCGCACCGCCGACCTGCTCGCCCACCCGATCAACCATGGCGCGCTCGCGCTCATAGATCGCTTCGCCATTGCCGCGATTTTCTTTTTATCCGGCCGCACCAAGGTCGAGGGTTTCCTCACCTTGAAGCCGAGCACGTACTACCTGTTTCGCGAAGAATACAAAGTACCGCTGATTCCGCCGGAATTCGCCGCGCACATGGCGGCCTACGCCGAGCATTTCTTTCCGCTGCTGCTGGTGCTCGGCTTGTGCACGCGGCTGTCGGCGCTGGCACTGCTGGGCATGACCGTGGTGATCCAGACCTTCGTCTATCCGGACGCTTGGCCTACGCACCTCTCCTGGGCAGGGCTGCTGCTGTACCTCGTCGCGCATGGCGCAGGCCCGGTTTCGCTCGATCGCGCCCTCGGTTTGAAGTAGCGATCAACACCGAGCCGGCCCGACGCCGCATATCAGGCCGGCCATCGCGCGCGGTTGGCCTCGATGAAAGACTGCATGTGAAAGCGCGCCTGCGCCGGCGCGTAGCGGTAGTCGCGGCCGATCGGGCAAGCACAACGCGCGAGACAGCCGCCATCCATGCAGTCCGGTTCCGGCGCAAAAACAAGATGGCACACACAAGCCGGAACGTCGTAAGCACCGGCCTCGAAGGCGCCCACCGGACAGCCACTGAGGCAGGGTCGATCCGCACAACTCGCGCAGGGGCTGGCGCGGCGATCGGGCGACGGCAGTTCGATTTCCGCGGCGAGCAATAGCGCGCCGCGATAACCGTGCCACAAGCCATAGTCCGGATGGATCAACAATCCCAGCGGCGATGCATGGCAGGCTTCGGCGCGCATCGCCCAGCGCTGAAACGGCAGATATGGATGCTGAAACGGAAACACGACGCGCGCGCCCAGCCGCGCGGCAATTCCGTTCAGGACATGTTCGGACCATTCATCCAGGCTCATCGGCGCCGCGTCGCGCGCTGCGTCGCGCGCGCGCCCGGCGCCGAATGCGCGCCACATCCGCGGGCCGGCATTGCCGGCCAGGACCAGGGTGCGCGCAGGCGTGTCCGCCGCCGCCGGCGGCACATCGTCGCCGGCGCCGGGATGAAAGGCGCCGCGCGGCGTAAGCCCCGCGTCCTGCAGCAGTTGCTCGATTGTTCCCAATTTCATACGCTTTCCTATGCCGGCTCACGCCTGCAGGATAGTCTCCGAGACAGTTCTTGAGGCGCCCTGCCAAGCAGCATACACTTGCCCCATGGCGTCTTGCAGCCGACGAGTCTGCATCCACCCGGGGAGAACAAGATGACAAACACCATTCCTGACACCAGATCCGAGCCGCAGGCGGGGAATTTCCATGCGGAGGGGCGCACGGTCGCGGGCGGCCGCGGCTGGGACTGGATCGTCGAAGCCTACGCCCTATTCCGCAAGCAGCCCGGGATCTGGATCCTGGCCGCGGTCGTGCTGGGCATACTGTTCATCGCCATCAGCATGATACCTATCCTCGGGTCGCTGGCCAACGCGCTGCTGTTTCCCATCTTTGGCGGCGGCATGATGCTCGGTTGCCGGGCGCAGGATCAAGGCGGCGCACTGGAGATCGAGCACCTGTTCGCCGGCTTCAAACACAGGACCGGAGACCTGGTAATGGTGGGCGTGTTCAACCTGTTCGTCTGGGTGATCACCGCCTTCGCGGTATTCACCATAGTCGGCGGCGGCACGTTCATGGCGATGATGCGCGGCGGCGTCGAAGGCGCGGGCATATCCATCGCGTCGTTGCTGATCGCCCTGCTGCTGATCACTGGCCTGACGGTGCCGCTGTACATGGCGACATGGTTCGCGCCCGCGCTGATTATTTTGCACGAAGTACCCCCGGTGGCCGCGCTCAAGGCGAGTTTTTTCGCCTGCCTCAGGAACTGGCTGCCCTTTCTCACCTACGGCGTGGTGATGCTGGTGTTCTGCATTCTCGCCGCGATTCCGGCCTTCCTCGGCTACCTCGTGCTGATCCCGGTGCTGATCGCGTCCGTCTACACCAGCTACCGCGACATTTTCCACGGTGTGCAGGCTTAAGCAGCGAAAGCGCAAGCCCGCATGCTAGGCGCAATCACCCTGCTGCTGGTGTACCAGCTCGTCGGCGAGGTGATCGCGCTCGTGTTCAAGCTGCCGGTCCCGGGCCCGGTGATCGGCATGCTGCTGCTGTTCCTCACCCTGCTCGCGCGCGGCAGTATCGGGGAGGGATTGCGCAATACCGCCAACGGCCTGCTGTCGCACTTGTCGTTGCTGTTCGTGCCCGCGGGCACCGGCGTGATGGTGCACCTTGCCCGCGTAGCCGACGAATGGGTGCCCATCGTCGCCGCGCTCATCGGCAGCACCGTGCTCACCATAGCCGTCACGGCGCTGGTGATGCGCGCGCTGATGTCGCGCAGGGAGCGCACATGACGCCCAAGGTTCTCGACGTCTGGGTGTATCTGTCGACCACGCCGCTGCTCGGCCTCACCATCACGCTGCTGGTGTACCAGGGGGCATTCTGGGTGTACCAGCGCGCGAACTTCAACCCGCTGCTGAACCCGGTGGCGTTGGCCGTGGCGACGCTGGTGCTGCTGCTCTCGCTGACCGGCACGCCGTATCAAACTTATTTCGACGGCGCACAGTTCGTGCACTTCCTGCTCGGCCCGGCCACCGTGGCCCTGGCGATTCCGCTCTATGCGCAGCTCGACAAGCTGAAGCGCCTGCTCGTGCCGTTGCTCGCCGCGCTCCTGGCCGGCGCACTCACCGCCATCGTGTCCGCGGTAGGCATCGCCTGGCTGCTCGGCGCGAGCCGCACCACGCTCATTTCGCTGGCGCCCAAATCCGTGACCACGCCGATCGCCATGGGCATCACCGAAAAGATGGGCGGACTGCCTTCGCTCACAGCCGTGCTGGTGGTTGCCACCGGCATCATCGGCGCAGTCACCGCCAAGTACGTGCTCGATTTCCTGCGCGTGCGCGACCACAGCGTGCGCGGTTTCGCCGTGGGCGTCGCCGCCCACGGCATCGGCACCGCGCGCGCGTTCCAGGTCAGCGAGGAGGCCGGCGCCTTCGCCGGTCTGGCGATGGGGCTGAACGGACTCGCCACCGCGCTGCTGTTCCCGCTGCTGATCTGGCTGTTCGGCTAGCATTCGGGATCGCGCGGGTCGCGCGCCGCGATACAATCGCGCAATCTCAATCCCTAAGAGGCCATTTCGGAATTAGCGAAATGGCCCCCGATTTAGGGGAGCATGAGGGGAGGCATCCCCTCATTTCGTAACAAACTCGAAGAAGGCAACGGAATCGTGAGCACCAATCCACCACGGCTGCGCCTGGGCATACCCAAGGGCAGCCTGCAGGAAACCACGCAGAAACTTTTCATACGCGCCGGCTACGACCTGCGCATTTCCGGCCGCTCCTATTATCCTGGCATCGACGATCCCGACATCGATTGCGTGCTGATCCGGCCGCAGGAGATGTCGCGCTACGTCGGGCAGGGGATCATCGACTGCGCCATCACCGGGCTGGACTGGATCCTGGAAAACGATATCGCCGTGGCCGAACTCGCCGACCTGCGCGCGCCCTGGCCCAACTACGGCACGGTGCGCTGGGTGATGGCATCCAAGGAAGACTCGGCGTTCCACGACGTGAAGGATCTGCAGGGCCGGCGCATCGCCACCGAGGCGGTGGGCATGACCAAACGCTTCCTCGCGCAGCACGGCGTGCAGGCCAATGTGGAATTCTCCTGGGGCGCGACCGAAGTCAAGCCGCCCATCCTCGCCGACGCGATCGTCGACGTGTCCGAGACCGGCGCCTCGCTGCGCGCGAACGACCTCAAGATCATGCACGTGGTGCTGGAGAGTACGCCGCGCTTCATCGCCTGCCACGACTCGCTCAAGGATAATTGGAAGAAGGCAAAGATCGACTGCGTGCTGATGCTGCTGAAGGGGGCGATAGCCGCCGCGAGCCGCGTACTTCTGTCGATGAACTTGCCGCGGGAAAACGTCGACGCCGTGCTGAAGATCCTGCCGGCCCTGGCGACGCCGACGGTGTCGACCCTGGCCGACCCGCACTGGATCGACCTCTCCACCGTGGTCGAGGAAAAGAAGGTGCGCGAGCTGATTCCGCAACTCTACGCAGCGGGTGCGCGCGGCATCATCGAGCTGCCGCTGAACAAGATCGTGGATTAGGCTCGCCCGGCTTGCGGCGGGCGGGGTTGCTTCGGCGCCCGCCGTTCCGCCGCGCTATTCGGGCCGCGTCTGCGCATCGCTGCGGCCAGCCGCGAGGAACACCGCGCTCGCGCGAACGATGCGCTGCTCGCCCACGCAGATATAGCAATTCGCGAACGACAGGCGGCTGCCCTGCTTCTGGATATCGACGCGCGCCTCCAGCCAGTCACCGGCGTTCGCGGTGCCCGCATAGTCCAGAGACAGGTTTGCCGTGACCAGATTGCCCGGCGGGTCGGATGAGAACGCCATGGTGTAGCCCAAAGCCACATCGGCAAGGGTGGCGAGCATGCCGCCGTGCACCGTGCCGCGGGAATTGCAGTGCTTCGTTTCCGCCTTCAGTCCGAGCACCAGATGTCTGCCCTCGCCGCGCGAGTAAAGCGGGCCGATCAGGTCCAGCACCGGGCTGGTGCGGAACAAAGGCTTGAATCCCGGCGGAGCGTCCATGTCGTTTGAAACCCGTTTGTCCTGGCTGCGCGTTGGAGAAAGACCGCAAGCATTATAGGTGCAGATGCCATTGTCCACGTGGCTGCGCCCCCGGGCGAGCGGGCGCGCAGCGCGTATAGGTGTAGTTACACCCATATGCTATATTCGCGCCATGTCTGCCGCCCCTTCCGTCCCGAACTTCGGCTGCACCTGCGCGCGCATGCGCAAGCTGACGCGCCGGCTGACGCGCATCTACGACGCGCACCTCGCCGCCCAGGCAATCAAAGTCACCCAGTATTCGCTGCTCGCCAACGCCGCCGCCGGCGAGCGCACACTGTCCGAGCTTGCCGCCGAACTGGAAATGGACCGCAGCACGCTCAGCCGCAATCTCGCGCCGCTCGCCGCGCAGGGCTGGGTGGAGATCTCGGTCGGCGCCGATTCGCGCAGCCGCAGCATCAGCGTCACCGCCGCCGGCAGGCGCAAATTGAAGGCCGTCCTGCCGCTATGGCGCAAGGCACAGTGCGAGATCGAATCCCTGCTCGGCACGAAAAGCGTAGGCACACTGCACCAGGATATCGAACACGCCCTCGCGGCGCTCCCCATGCTCTCAGGAAAACGCGCATGAGCACCAAACGCCAATACTGGATGCTGGTCATTTCGGCGGCGCTGATCCTCGCCGTGACCATGGGCATACGCAACGCGCTGGGCCTGTTCGTGTCGCCGCTCAACACCTCCAGCGGCCTCGGCATCGTCACCATCAGCTTCGCGCTCGCCGTGGGCCAGTTCGTATGGGGCGCGGCACAGCCGATCTTCGGCGCGCTCGCCGATCGCGCCGGCTCGGTCAGGATCATCGCCTTCGGCGCGGTGCTGCTCGCGCTCGGCCTCGCGGTCACGCCGTTCATGCATTCCAGTCTCGGACTCATTTTCTTTCTCGGCGTCGTGACCGCGGCCGGGGCGGGCGGCGGCAGCTTTTCCATTCTCATCGGCGCGGCGGCGCAGCGCCTGCCGGCGGAACGCCGCGCCTTCGCCTCGGGCTTCATCAACGCCGGCGGCTCCTTCGGCCAGTTCATCTTCGCGCCGCTGGCGCAGGTCCTGATCAGCGCCTTCGGCTGGGTCACGGCGTTGTTGTCGCTGGCCGCCTCCGCCTTGCTCACGATTCCGATGGCGCTGCCGCTGCGCGACAAGCACAGCGGCGCCGCTACCGTGCATACGGGCGGCATCAGCCTGTCGGAGCAGACGCTGCTCGCGTTCAAGGACCGCAGTTACTGGTGTTTGCACGCGGGCTTTTTCACCTGCGGCTTTCACATCGCCTTTCTCGTCACCCACCTGCCGGGCGAGGTGGCGCTGTGCGGACTCCCCGCCTCGGTGTCGGCGGCCTCGCTCGCGATCATCGGCCTCGCCAACATCGCCGGCAGCCTCGGCGTGGGCTGGCTGGCGCAGACCTACCGCATGAAATACCTGCTGGTCTGGGTCTACGGCATACGCGCGGTGGCGATCACCTTCTACCTGATGGCACCGCACACCGCGTTCACGTTCTATGTGTTCGCGGGCGTGCTCGGCCTCAGTTGGCTCGCTACCGTGCCGCCGACCGCGGGGCTGGTGGGTAAGCTCTTCGGCGCGCGCTATCTCGCAACGCTATTCGGGTTGACGCTGCTGTCGCATCAAATCGGCGGCTTTTTCGGCGCCTGGCTCGGCGGCATCGCCATCGCCGAGAGCGGCAGCTACGAGTGGATGTGGTATGCCGACATCGCGCTCGCCGCCTTGGCGGCGCTGGTCAACCTGCCGATACGCGAAGTGCCGCCTAAGCTCGCGGCGGCGGCGGCGTAAGCATAAGATTCGTTGCGGCTTGCGCGTCGCCGACGAGCCGATCTCGACAGGAGGAAGACGCATGAGCGAAAAGAAAGCAATCCTGGTAGTCGGCGCGGGCGACGCTACCGGCGGCGCCATCGCGCGGCGCTTCGCGCGCGAGGGCTACATCGCCTGCCTCACGCGGCGGCATGCCGACAAGCTCGCACGGCTGGTCGCGCGCATCGAGTCCGAAGGCGGCAAAGCCCACGCATTCGGCTCGGATGCGCGCAAGGAAGACGAAGTGATCGCGCTGTTCGCGCAGATCGAGAAGGACATCGCGCCGATCGAAGTCGCGGTGTTCAACATCGGCGCCAACGTGCGCTTTCCCATCACCGAGACCACGGCGCGGGTGTATCACAAGGTGTGGGAAATGGGCTGCTTCGGCGGCTTTCTCGTTGGGCGCGAAGCCGCGCGGGTGATGCTGCCGCGCGGGCGCGGCTCGGTCTTCTTCACCGGTGCCACGGCGAGCATGCGCGGGGGCAACGGCTACGCCGCCTTCGCCGGCGCCAAGCACGGTCTGCGCGCGCTGGCGCAGAGCATGGCGCGCGAACTCGGCCCCAAGGGCATACACGTGGCGCAGATCATCATCGACGCCGCCATCGACACCGAGTTCATCCGCGAGAACTTCCCGCAGCGCTATGCCCTCAAGGAGCAGGGGGGCATCGTCGATCCAGAAGCCATCGCCGAGAACTACTGGCAATTGCACCGGCAGCCGCGCAATGCCTGGACCCACGAAATGGATTTGCGGCCGTGGATCGAGACCTGGTGACGCACTGACGCGCGACGATACACTGCGACCTGAACACGGTCGCATGCGATCAACGGACTTGCGCGCTGCGCGCGCCAACCATGTTTTGTGTACGGATAGAAAGCGCATCCGTACACAAAACATGGTTATGCTTAACACCAGGCCGGGCGTGGAGTTTCAATACAAGATCGCCGATTGCGCCCGGATGGATTTTCATCCGGGCGCAGTCGGCGATCCGCGCGGACGGCTTCTTGTCCGCGCAAAGCGCGGAATATTGAAATAACCGAGGAGGGACGATGAAAAAACAAGTCGAGTTCTACTTCGATTTCGGCAGCCCCTACTCCTACCTCGCCTACAAGGCGCTGCCCGCGATCGCCGCCGCGCGCGGCGCACAAATCGCCTGGCGGCCTATGCTGCTGGGCGGCGTGTTCAAGGCGACCGGCAATCACAGCCCGGCCGAGATTCAGGCGAAAAGCAAATGGATGCACCAGGACATGCGGCGCTGGGCGGCGCGCTATGGCGCCGCGTTCGAGCAAAACCCGCATTTCCCGATCAACACGCTGGTGCTCATGCGCGGCGCGGCCGGCATGCTGATGCGCGGGACGGACTTTCACAAATATGTGGCGGCGATTTTTCACGCCATGTGGGCCGAGCCGCGCAACCTGGGCGACCCGGCGGAACTCGCCGCGGTGCTGCGCCAGGCCGGCTTCGACGCCGACGCCTTCCAGGCGCTGGTGAATGACGCTGCGGTGAAAGAGCGGCTGAAAAAGAATACCGAAGAGGCGGTGGCGCGCGGCGTGTTCGGCGCGCCCACGTTCTTCGTCGGCGACGACATGTACTGGGGCCAGGACCGGCTGGATTTCGTCGCCGAGGCGCTGTCCAACTAACCGGGATCTTTTTCCTTGATGCGGTCAATTCAGATATTTCGCCCATCCCTTTTGGGAATCCTGGCTTAGCCCGCCCTTTTCTCCCTGAAGCGGCGCCCAGCCTCGTTGCGCCATCGCCTCGTTCGCCACGGCAAGCACTTTGTCCGGACCTACCGGCTTGGCCAGATAATCAAAAGCGCCAAGCCTGACGGCTTCCCTCGCCGTATACACCGACGGATATCCGGTGATGATCACGACTTCCGTCTCCGGCCATTTCTTTTTCATCGCTTCCAGGGTCGCCAGCCCGTCCATACCCGGCATGCGCAAATCCATCAGAACCACATCCGCCGGTTCGCTCTGCATCTTTTCCAGCGCTTGCGCCCCCCCGTGCACCGCCTCCACATTGCAGCTTTGGCCGGCCAGCGTTCTCAGGTGGCTCTTTCTCACGATCTCTTCATCGTCCACCACCAGAACTTTTCTCTTCTCATTCATAGTCCTCTCCTTCGCTCTATGCGCCCGGGATTTCGCGCGATCCTTTGCGGATTCCTTGCGTTCCAAGGCAGAATCGTTTCCGCCTCCCGTTCCCTATGCATATTCCCTGCCAGTTTGTGCCTGGTCGACGTGTTCCATTGTGAATCAGATAGATAGGGCGGAAGCTCGCTGCGTTCTTCCCATTTTTCTTTCGGCCTGAGTGCAGATGAAGTTCATTTTTTTTATGCGCCAGGCCGCGAATATTTCCGTTCAATTCCATATTTTTCATTTAGTTATGCAAACAGCCGCACCGCCTATTTTTTCTATTCGCCTTCCTTGACCGGCTGCAAGAGCCGGCGCCTGCCATTGCCTTGACAATCGTTGCCTAGGCAATTAGCATCCGATCCCCCGTCCCGCGGCGTCTTCTGATGCAGCCTATTTACGATATCGACACCTTCCGCCCGAGCCAGGGCGTCGGCGCGTACATCGGCCGCGCGCGCCGCACCATCGTCGAGGCGATCGACCAGGAGCTCGCGCCGCTGGATATCAGCCACGCGCAGTGGATCGTGGTCATGCTGCTTGGCGACGGCGCGGCTTCCACCGCCGCTGAACTGTGCAAGGTTTTGATCTACGATCCGGGCGCGATGACGCGGCTCCTGGACCGCCTGGAAAAGAAAGGCGTGCTGCGGCGCGTACGCACCAAGGGCGACCGCAGGACGGTGCGCCTGGAACTGACCGCCGAGGGCGCGAAGCTGTATCCGCGGATACTCGAAGCGCTGGTGCAGGTATTCAACCGCCTGCTCCACGGCTTTACCAAGGCCGAGGTGGGGCAGCTCGAACAGCTGCTCAAACGCATGGTCGCCAACGCATGAACGCTCCGCGCATTATGCGACCACAACTGCACGCCCCGATCGCATCCGCGGTTGCCGCCATCGCCGCCGCCCTGCTCGCCGCGGGCTGCGCCAACTACGACGGACTCGCGACCAAGGCCGTGCCCGCCGACGCTGCGGCCCTGGCGGCAAGCGCTACGCTTTCCGCTGCAACAGTGTCGGCCGCCTGGCCCGCGGCGAACTGGTGGCAGCGCTTCGGCGATCCGCAGCTCGATGCCTTGATTGCCGAAGCGCTCGCCGGCAACCCCGGCATGGGCAGCGCGCGCGCGCGCGTCGACCGCGCGCTCGCGCTTGCGGCAAGCGCAGGCGCGGCGCGCTTCCCGCAGGCGAGCGCCGGCGCCAGCGTCACGCGCCAGCGTTACTCCAGCAACGGCATCTTTCCGCCGCCCATCGCTGGTTCCTGGCACACGCAGACCGACCTCGCTGCGAGCTTCGGCTACGAGTTCGACCTGTGGGGCCGCAACCGGGCCGCCTACGAGGCCGCGCTCGGACAGACGCGTGCGGCCGAGGTGGACGCCTACGCAGTGCGCCTGCTGTTGGCAGCGAACGTGGCGCGCGCCTACGTCCAGCTCGGCCGCAGTTTCGAGCAGCTGCAGCTGGCGCGCGACACGCTGGCGCAGCGCCAGTCAATGTTCGAACTGACGCAGCAGCGCGTCGCCGCGGGCCTGGATTCCGAGGTCGAATTGAAGCAGGCGGAAGGCTCGATACCGGCCGCAAGACAGCGCATCGCCCAGTTGGGGGAGGAAGTCGCGCTCGGGCGCAATCTGCTCGCGGCGCTCGCCGGCCAGGGCCCGGACCGCGGCCTTGCCATCACGCGGCCGCACCTGCAACAGCAGGCGATCGCGCTGCCTGCGGTGCTGCCAGCGGACCTGCTCGGCCGGCGGCCGGATGTGGTGGCGCAGCGCTGGCGCGTGGAATCGGCGCGCCGCGACATCGACGCCGCCAAGGGACAGTTCTACCCCAACGTCAATCTCAGCGCGCTCGTCGGCGTGCAGAGCATCAGCTTCGCCAAGCTGCTCAGCGTGCGCAGCGAGAACCCCGCATTCGGCCCGGCGCTGCGCCTGCCGCTGTTCGACGGCGGGCGCCTGCGCGGCAATCTCGCGGCGAAGGACGCCGAATACGACCTCGCGGTCGGGCAATACAACCAGACACTCGTCGACGCCATGCACGAAGTGGTGGATCAGCTGGCATCGCTCAAATCGGTGGACGCGCAACGCGCCGAGCTCGAGCACGCGCTCGCCTCCGCGCGCTCAGCCCACGCGCTTGCGAGCGCGCGCTATCGCGCCGGCCTCGCCAGCTATCTGCAGGTGCTCGCGACCG
>JACZJU010000330.1 GCA_014860395.1 Burkholderiales bacterium
AGTCGGCGAACGCCACCCGGCTCAGGCCACGGCTGGGGCCCTGCGCGAACAGGAAGTCGCCGTTGGTGAAGTCCCGGCGGCGACGCACTCGGGGCAGCGGGGTGCTGCGCAATGCCCTCGGGGCCTTCGGAATCCGTGCGATCTGCGGCACCACCGCGGAACCTGCCGCCCGCAGGCCGCTGGCTACGACCCGCGTCGCCGCGTTCGGCGAGTACTCCACGGGCAGCTGCTGCAGTGCCAGCAGACCAGCGTCGGCGGGACGGAACATGAAGTTCTGCATGAACTTCAGCGACAGCGCCATGTTGACGTGGACGGTGCCCTCGAGGCGCGGCAGGCCGACTGAACCCAGCAGCGCCATCGGGAAGAACATGTCGTTCTCGAAACCGCGCGCGGCGATGGTGTCCGAGAGCAGCGTGACGATCTTCTCGCCCTCGCGGGTGACGGTCATCTTCTCGATGGCATTGAACAGCAGGTAGCGCCGATCATTCGGCGATGCCGACCGCATATAGTCGATGGCGCGCTCGCTGTAGAGCTTCATGCCCGCCAGCCGGACGTAGGCCTCGGTGAGCATGCGGCGAATCTGCGGGAACTCGGTGACGTGCTGCCCGAACAGGATTCGATTCTCCGCGTGCGTGACAGCCTCGTACATGGCGTGCTCACAGGTGCCGATGGCACCGAACCCGAGATTGAACTTGCCAATGTTGACGGTGTTGATCGCGGCGTGGAACGCGCCCTTGCCGGCGTGCAGGATGTCGTCTTCGGAAACGGCATAGTTGTCCAGATCGAAAGCGGCGACGTACATCTGCCCGTTGACGACGTTCTTGCGCAGCTTGTAGTCGGGGTGCTGACTGTCGGCCGCGAAGAAGAGATACCCCTCGAAATCCTCGTCGGGCTTGCCACCGTCCAGCGCGGTCGAGCTATCCAGGATCGGTTTGTCGGCACGGCGGCCGAACACCGAGACCATGCGGGCGAGATTGCCGTTGCCGATGTAGTACTTGCCGCCGTTCGCGCGGTAGGCGTCCGCCGAGTTGTCAGAGCTAGGCGTCAGCACCATGTCCGTGGAGTACACGTCGGCGCCGTGTTCCTTCTCGGACAGGCCGAACGCGAAGATCTCTCCGGCCTCGAGAAGCTCGGCGGCGCGCTTGCGGGCTGCGGTGTTCGACGACTGCCAGATGGGGCCCAGCCCCAGGATGGTGACCTGCCAGACGTACCAGTACTGCATGCCGTAGAAACCCAGAATCTCGCTGAACATCGCGTTGCGCTCGGTATCCCAGCGCTTGTCGGGGTCACCGCCCGCCTCCGATGCGGGGGTCAGGAATATCGCGAAAACCCTTTCCCTCTTGAGGAATTCGATAAATTCCGCATACCAGACGCGGTCGCGATCCTGCTGCGTGAGCCAGGCCTTGCCATGGCTTTCGAAGAACTCGATGGTCGCAGAGAAGATCTGTTGGGTCCGCTCGTCGAAGTCGGCGAAGTCCGGCTTGTGCGGGTTGAGCATGGTCATGTGGGAAAATCCTACAGAGGTGAAGCAAAATTATTCAAGCAAGAATAATTGTGCTACGT
>JACZJU010000331.1 GCA_014860395.1 Burkholderiales bacterium
GTCACGCCGTTTCTGGATAATGCGGACTGCGGATATTCAAGGAATGAAGTCATGAAGACCTTGCTCGAACAGTTGACACGGATCGTAGGCGATACAGGTGTACTCAGCGAAACCCAGGAACTCGCGCCGTTTGTAAACGACGCCCGCGGCCGCTACACGGGAAATGCGTTGTGCGTGGTGCGTCCGCGCAGCGTCGAAGAGGTCGCCGCAGTGGTGGCCTGCTGCATGGAGCAGTCCGTGCCGATCCAGCCGCAAGGTGGCAACACCAGCCTTTGCGGTGGTTCCGTTCCGCTAGCGGGTGAACGCGGCGTGATTCTGAGCCTGTCAAGGATGCGGCGCATACGCGAAATCGACGCCGCCAACAACTCGATGACGGTCGAAGCGGGCTGCGTGCTCGCCGATGTGCAGCGCGCCGCCGTCGACGCCGGCCGCTTCTATCCGGTGAGTTTGGGCGCGGAGGGCTCATGCCAGATCGGCGGCAACATCGCCACCAACGCCGGAGGCACGGGTGTGCTGCGCTATGGCAATACACGCGAAAATGTGCTCGGGCTGGAGGTAGTACTGCCCAACGCGACCGTCTGGGATGGACTGCGCGCCCTGCGCAAGAACAATACCGGATTCGACCTCAAGCACCTGTTCATCGGCTCCGAAGGGCTGCTGGGCATCATCACCGCAGCCACGCTCAAACTGCACCCGCTCAATGCCCACCATATCGCCGCCTGGCTGGCGCCGGCCAGCATCGATGCCGCAGTGGAGGTGCTTGCGCTGTTCCAATCGTCGCTGGGTTCCCAGCTGACGGCCTTCGAAGCGATGAACGCAGCGCAGTTGCAGAAGGTGTTGCAACACTTTCCCGAAACGCGCAGTCCCTTGGATGCGGGGAATCCCTGGCACATACTGGCTGAACTCGGCGCCACCTCGGACGAAGCGGGGCTTAGAGACAGCCTCGAAAACCTCCTGCAAACCGCGATTTCGAGCGGACTGCTCGTCGATGCCGCCGTGGCGAGCAGCGAGGCACAGCGCGCCGCGATGTGGACCATACGCCACAGCGTGACCGAAGCCATAGGCAAGGCCGGAAGAGGCATCGCGCACGACATCGCGGTCCCCGTTTCGAAAATACCGGAATTTCTGCGCCGCGTCAGCCCGGCCCTGGAACAACGATTCCCCGGCATCCAGATCATCATCGTCGGCCATTTGGGCGACGGCAACCTGCATTTCGTGCCGCTGTTCACCCACGACGCCTGGAATGCATTTTCCGACCAGCAGGCGGTCGTCGATGAAGTGCACCGTACGACTTATGGCGTGGCCACGGAACTTGGCGGCACTTTCAGCGCGGAGCACGGCATCGGCCAGTATCTCGTCGCGGAAATGCGGCAATACAAATCGGAAGTCGAACTGTCCCTGATGCGCTCGGTCAAGCAGGCCCTCGACCCGCGCGGGCTGTTCAATCCGGCCAAGGTCATCCCACAATAACCGGATCTAGTCGTCGACGTAGAGCGCCGGAAATTCCCGTTTCAGGCTGGCTAGTTTGGGCAAGTCGTTGTAGACGATATAGGGCTGCGTCAGATGACGCGCCAGATAGCCTTGATGGTAGGCCTCGGCCTCGTAAAATGCCTTCAGTGGCGTAACCTCGGTGACGACGGGGCGCGCAAATGTGCGCGCCGCCTGAAGCTGCGCGATATACGCCTCGGCCACGCGCTTTTGTTCGCCGTTGGAATAGAAGACCGCCGAACGGTACTGTGTGCCCGTATCCGGTCCCTGACGGTTCAGTTCCGTGGGGTCGTGCGCAACCGAAAAGAACACCTTCAACAACTGCCCGTAGGAGATGCGCGAGGGGTCGTAGGTGATGCGCACTGACTCGGCGTGGCCGGTGCTGCCGGAACTCACCTGCTCGTAGCTAGCGGTATTTGCGCTGCCGCCCGCGTACCCCGATACAACCTTGGTGACGCCTTTCACGTGCTCGAACACGGCTTCCACGCCCCAAAAACAGCCCCCGGCGAATACGGCAGTCTCAGCGCCTTTCTTTTTTGCCAGTGCCGCGTCGATCTTGGGGTCGAGAACGGGCCCGGCGGCACCTGCCGGCACGAAAAACAGGAACAGGGCCAGCGCAGTCCCAATACCCAACAAAGCGAGTATCGCATCCGTGGATAGACGTGACATGTCCTTATCTCCTCTGAATTTCGGCGTAAATAGTGTTTTCGACCTGCGTGCACATGGTTTGTTCCAGCGCGTATCATAACCAACGATCCCGCTAAGAAACCGAATTTTGCCGCCGGCGGCACTACCGCCTGCATGGAGTTGATCGAGCTTGAGCGCCGAACCGCTTTATCTCGCCATAGACCAGGGCACACATGCCAGCCGTGCGGTGGTGCTGGACCAGCGCGGCCGCGTGCTCGCGAGCGGCGCGAGCGAGATAGGCCTTGCGCGACCGCAGCCGGACTGGGCCGAGCAGGACGGCGACGAGATGGTGGCATCGATTTTCGCCGCCGCGAATCAGGCATTGTCCGACCTCGGCGCGCGACGCGGCGAGGTCGTGGCAGCAGGCCTGGCCAGCCAGCGCTCGAGCTGCATCTGCTGGGATCGACTTAGCGGCCGGCCGCTGTCGCCGCTGTTCAGCTGGCAGGACCGGCGCGCGCACCAGTGGCTGCAGCAATTCGAGCCGCAGCGCGTGGAGGTGCATCGCAAGACCGGACTGTTTCTATCGGCGCATTACGGCGCGAGCAAGCTGCGCTGGGCGCTGGACCATTTGGCCGCGGTGCGCGAGGCGCGCGCCGCGGGCACGCTCTGCTGGGGTCCACAGGCGAGCTTTCTCGCGTTTCGGCTGCTCGATGAGCATCCGTTCGTCGCCGATCCGCAGTGCGCTGCGCGCACCCAGTTGTGGAATCTCGACACACGCGACTGGGACCCGGAGTTGCTGGCGCTGTTCGGTCTGCCCCAAGGTTTCCTTCCAAGAAGCGTACCCACCTGTCACGCCTACGGCACGCTGCGGCTCGGGAACGACGCGATTCCGCTGACAGCGGTAAACGGCGACCAGTCCGCGGCGGTGTTCGCTTTCGGCTGGCCGGACGAGGATTCGGCCTATGTCAACATCGGCACCAGCGCGTTCGTGCAGCGCGCCCTCAGCACCAATCCCGGCTATGTCCCGCGCCAGCTCACTGGGATTATTCTCGCGGATGGAGAAACCACGGTGTACACCGTCGAAGGCAACGTCAACGGTGCAGGCGCCGCGCTCGAGTGGCTGCGGCGGGAATTGGCGCTTCAGGATCTGGACGCGCGGCTGCCGCAATGGCTCGCTGCCCCGGGCGAACCGCCGCTGTTTCTCAACGGCATCGCCGGACTGGGCGGACCATTCTGGAAACCGGACTTCGCCTCGCGTTTCGTCGGCAAAGGCGAACCTTGGCAAAAAGCGGTAGCAGTGGTCGAAAGCATGGCCTTTCTGCTGCAGGCGAACTTCGACGAGATGGCAAAATATGTGCCGTCGCCCGCGCGCATACGCGTCAGCGGCGGCGTGTCGCAAATCGACGGACTGTGCCGCCGACTCGCTGCGCTAAGCAGCCTGCCGGTGCACCGGAGCGAGGACGCCGAAGCAACCGCCCGCGGCATCGGCTATCTTGCAGCCGGTCGGCCGGCATCCTGGAACCAGACTGTCGAAGAAGAGGTGTTCGCCCCGGTCGAGGATGCGGGGCTGCGCGCGCGCTACCGTCGCTGGCGGGCGCTGATGACCGATGCCACCGGCGTTTAATGCCGCTCAGCGCACACGATCAAGCCCATGCACCGCACAGCAGAATTGAAAAAGAGGGCTGCCGCCCCCTCTTTCTGCACGCGGTGCGCTGTTTCAGTGGTTGTGGCTGAGGATCGGGGTCGACTGCGCGCTGAAGACGCGGATCAGCGCGAGGACGGCGTCGGCCAGGTTTTCCCCGGTCTGCACATAGGCGAGCGCCTTCTCGCGTTCGGCTTTGGCGATAGGCAGCGAGGCGATGCGCTTTTCCACGTTTTGGCTGGTCTGGGTCATGATTCATGTTCCTTTCTGGGTTAATCCGGCTTGCCGTATTTGGCTCACCCGACTGGTATGGCTGAATTCTCCCCTCTTTGCCGCAACGCAACAACTGACGAATTATGTTGGTTTGAGTTAGAATTTCTAAACTATGACTGACCGCCTGCCGCCGCTGAACGCCCTGCGTGCCTTCGAGGCCGTGGCGCGCCATGGCAGTGTGAAAAAAGCCGCCGTGGAACTGTTCGTCACCCCGGCGGCCATCAGTCACCAGATCAAACTGCTGGAAGGAATCGCCGGCCGGCAGTTGCTCATCAGGAAGCCGCGCGGCGTCGAGCTTACCGAGGCCGCACGCGCCGCGCTGCCGCATCTGGCCGCGGGTTTCGAGCAGCTCGCGCTGGCGGTGCGCGATTTGCGTGAGAGCCGGGCCGAGTCGACGCTCACGGTAAGCGTGGCGCCCTCCTTCGCCACTTGCTGGCTGATGCCGCGGCTGCACCGCTTCATCACGGCGCAGCCCGGTATAGACGTGCGCGTCACCGCGCGCACGCGGCAGTCAACCGTGGTGGCGGGACAATCCCTGCGCGAAGTGGAAACCTGGCTCGCGGACGCCGACGTGGCGGTACTGCTATCCAGAGGCGAATTCCCCGGCTTCCACGCCGAACGACTCGTGGACCTCAGCATCACGCCCCTGGCGAGTCCCAAGCTCCTCGGGCGAAAACGGCTGATTCCCGCGGACCTGCGCGGGCACACCCTCATCGACGACGAGATGGGCCGGCTGTATGACGGCAAGGACTTCTGGGGCCTGTGGTTGGCCGCAGCGGGCGCAAACCGGCTCAAACTGCGCCATGGCGCGCAGTTCTCCCACACCATGATGGCGATGGAAGCCGCGGTCGAAGGCATGGGCGTGCTCTGCACCTCGCCGGAACTGGCCCGGCCGCAGCTCGAATCCAAGCGCCTGGTGGCGCCCTTCGAGCTGCGCCTGCCGTTGAGCTACGCCTACTATCTGGTGTTTCCGGAGAAGTCGCTCGCACGTGCGCCGGTGCAGGCGTTCGCCGAATGGCTCAGAAGCGAGGCGGCGCGCTAGGCGCGTTCATGTGAGCTTCATAATCACCATGCCGAACACGTTCGCCGCCGAGTCGGCGCGATCTGACATGTTCGATATGTGGCGATACACTTCGCGCCGATAGAACAGCCCGGGCAGCTGCTCCGCATCGGTGGCGCGAGCGAACAGATCCTTGATTGCGGTCCGATACAGGCGCTCCACCTTGCGCTCGAGCTTGCGCACTTCGTGGGCGTGATCGAGGGCAACCCGCGGGTTTTTCGCCAGGCGCAGGATCGCAAATTCGAGCTGCTCCGCCTCCTCGCACACCAGCTTCATCATCTCGCGGATGTAATCGTCCGCATCGACCTTGAGAATGCTCATTTCCTCCACCGTAGTCAGCGCATAGGTCACCATGTCCTCGAAGCAATGCGACAAATTGAAAATATCCTCCCGATCCAGAGGCGTGATGAAAGTCTTGTGCAGCTCGTCGATAAGCACGCGGCGCAGCTCGCTCGCCTCCTCGGCGAGCGTGTGCACCGCCTTGATCGCGTCCAGGTCGATCTGCTCCAGCGTGCGCAGCAGGTAATGGATACCCTCGACCGACTTGGCCGCCTGGCCGATCAGCATGACGATGAATTTGTTCTCTTCCTTCAGGCTACCGTCGAACCAGCCCATTACCAGCCTCCAGATCGTAGAATCAAATCAATGACAAAGTAGATCGGCACCGCCAACAGCGCGGTAGCCGGTAGCGTCAGCGCCCAGGCCACGAGGATGTCGTTCAGCACCGACCAGCGCACCTTGGATTTGCGCTCGGCCGCTCCGGCGCCGAGGATAGTCATGCTCACCACCTGGGTCGTGCTCACCGGTCCGCCCGCGAGCGACGCCCCCAGAATCACTGCCGCCGAGGCGAGCTGCGAAGTGAATCCGTGAATCGGCTGGATCCGGTAGAAGCGCGTGCCCAGCGTGCGTATGATGCGCCAGCCGCCGACCGCGGTCCCCAGCGCGATGGCCGAGGCGCTGATCACGATTACCCACCAAGGCACATGGAACACGGGCGTGAAACCGAGCGTGAGCAGACCCATGGCGATCACGCCCATGGTCTTCTGCGCATCGTTCGCGCCGTGGGAGAGTGCGAGCGCGGTCGACGTCAGAATTTGCGCCCGCGACAACGCCACATTGGCTCTGGGCGTCGCATCGCGCAGCAGCCACAGCGTCGCCTGCATGATCGCCAGCGCCATGACGAAGCCGGCGAGCGGCGAGACGAGCAAGGCGATCGCGATTTTCCACAACCCGTCCGCCTGGATCGCCGCAAAGCCCGATCCCGTCGCCGCAGCGCCGACGATGCCGCCGACCAGGGCATGGGATGAACTCACCGGGATGCCGAGGTACCAGGTGGCCACGTCCCATAAGCTCGCGGCCAGCAGTGCCGCCAGCACCACCGTAATGCTCACCGCCCGCGCCTGCACCACCTCCGCACCCACGGTTTCGGCGACGGCGACGCCGAGCAGGAAGGGACCGGCCAGATTCGCCAGCGCGGCAAGTGTAAGCGCCCCGCGCGCGCTCATCGCGCGCGACGCGATAATGGTGGCGACGACGTTGGCGCTGTCGTGAAAGCCGTTGAGAAAATCGAACAGCAGCGCGACCGTGATCAGGATTAGGAGCAGGTGGATGGCCGACATGATCCCGAAATACCCGAGCGCGCCCGCTATTTCTGCGATTGCATCGCAATTCCCTCGGCGAAGCTCCTGCGAAATACCAGCAGAACTACGAGCGGAGGAAGCATCGCGACGATCGTGCCCGCCATGATGACGTTCCACGCCGGAGAAATCTGATCCGTGGCAATCAGCATTTTGATCCCGATCTGCACCACGCGCATATCCTCGGTGTTGGTCACGATGAGGGGCCACAGATATTGGCTCCACATGAAGATGAACTCGATGACGAACAGCGCAGCGATGTTGGTGCGGGAAAGTGGGATGAGAATGTCTAGGAAATAGCGCAACGGTCCCGCGCCGTCCATGCGCGCCGCGTCCGTCATGTCGTGCGGCACGGTGAGGAAGAACTGCCGGAACAGCAGTATCCCGGTGGTGCTGGCGAAAAAGGGAAACATCAGCCCCGAGTACGTGTTGATCCAGTTGAAGTCCGCCATCAGCTCGTAGGTCGGAAGGATGCGCACCGGGAGCGGCAGCATCTGGGTGATCATGGTCATGGGAAACAGCAGCGCCCGGCCACGGAACCTGAAGTGCGTGTAGGCGAATGCCGCCATCAGCGACAGGACGATCTTCACCACCGCCGCGCCCACGGAGATGACCGAGGTGACGAAGAACAGGCGTCCCATGTGCACGCGGTTCCAGGCCTCGACCAGGTTGTTCCAGAGTTCGGTGCCGGGCACGAGCCGGGGTGGATACTCATAGGCCTGCTGGAAGCTCAGGGTGCTTACGATCACGGCGTAGACTACCGGGAAGGTGATGAGCGCCACCAGGGCGACAAGGGCGGCATGTGTCCCGGCTGTCTTCCACTGCCGCGGGCTCATCGCGGATATCCTCTAGCGCGCATAGATCGCCTTTTTCGTCGCGAAGTGCAGCTGAATGACGGCCGCCACTGAGATGACAACGAAGACGATGCAGGACTGGGCGGATGCAGCGCCGGTGTTGAGATAGAGGAACGCATCCCGGTACAGTTTGTAGATGAGGATATTGGTCGCGTCCCCCGGCCCGCCGTGCGTCATGATGTCGATCAGGCCGAAAACCTGGAAGAAAGCGTAGATCATGTTGACGAACAACAGGAACGTCGTCGTGGGAGACAGCATGGGAAACGTGATGTCCCAGAAAGTTCTCCACGGGCCCGCCCCGTCCACCCTTGCCGCGTCGAGGTACTCTTGGGGGATGTTCTGCAAGCCGGCGAGAAAGAACACGATGTTGTAGCCGAGCATCTTCCACGTGGCGGCGGCGGATACGACCAGCAGCGCGAGCGAGCCGTTGGTCATCCAGTTGAGCAAATAGCCGCCGAAGAATTTGGCAACGACGAACGGCACGATCCCGGTCGCCGGCGCGAACATCAGTGCCCAGATCGCACCGGCCACGGCGGGCGAGAGCGCATAGGTCCAGATGAGCGCGATCTGATAGACGCCCTGCCCGCGGATCTTCTGGTTAAGGAGGTGAGCGACAGCTAGCGAGAAGCTCAGCCCGACCACCATGACGAAGCCGGCGAACATCAGCGTGGCGAGCGCGCTGTTGCGAAAGTCCGATGACTCGAACAAACGGGTGTAATTGCGCAGCCCGACGTACACCGTCTTGGTGCCGAATGCGGTGGAAGCGAAGAAGGAATCCTGCACGCTCTGCAGGAAGGGAGCGACCAGGAATACGGCGATCACCGCCACCGAGGGCAGGATCAGCATATATGGCAGCAGAGGGTGCCCCGGGAAGCGTTCCTCCTCGACGACAGTTGCCATTGGCGTTGGCAAGAGACAACCCGGCGGGGACGGACGCGTCGGCCCGTTCCCGCACGGGTCGAACCTCTATCGGTTCATTTGCGCAAAGTCCGCGAGCAGCTGATTGGCTTTGCGCGCGGCTTCGTCCAGCGCGGCCTGTGGCGAGAGCTGGCCTGCGACGGCTTTCTCGATCGCCGTGCGCTCGAATTCACGCACCTGCACGAACGGTCCCATCCGAACGCCGGTGGCGGCGGCTGTGTCGCGCCGGCCCGAGAGGATCTGCAGGAACGCGGTGAGGTAATTCTGATCCTTGCTGAACCAGCCTTCGCCCAGCAACTCCTGCACCGCGGAATTGACCGTCGGGAAATACCCGGTTCCCTTGTGCCACTCCACCGCGACCTTGGGCTGCCCCAAATATTTGAGGAACGCCCAGACCGCGCGCAGTTGCTCTTTGCTTTGTCCTTTGGTGACCCAGAGGCTGGCGCCGCCGATGACCGAGTTGCCGCGCGGATAGCCCTCGAATCGCGGCAGGAACCCCGTTCCCACCTGGAACGATGAACCCTTCGCTATCCCGCGCAGCGACGAAGTCGACTGCAGCAGCATCGCGATCTGCCCGCTTTGGAACGCCGAGTTGGCGTTATATTCGGGTCCGCCGTAGATGAAGATGTCCTCTTTGGCGAGCCGCGCCCAGGTACCGACGACCTTCGCACCGAACTCGCTGTTGAACAGCACCTTGGTGGCGAGGCCGCTGCGGCCGTTGTCGTGGTCGGCGAACAGCTGGTTGTGGACGGCGAACATCTGTTCGAACATCCAGTCCGGCCAGCCGAAGGACAGCACATGCTTCACTGCGCCGCTTTCCAGCAGCTTCTTACCGTACGCTTCGAGTTCTTCCCAGGTTGCCGGAGGCCTGTTAGGATCCAGCCCCGCCTTGGCGAACAAGTCCTTGTTGTAATACAGCATCGCGGTGGACGAATTGAACGGCATCGACCAAAGATTGCCGTCCGACTCGTAATAGTGCGTGATCGGAATCACGTATTGCGCCCAATCCCAGGTTTCGCCCACCTTTGCGGGTATCTGGTACACCGGAATGATTGCGCCGCTGGAAAGCATGGTCTGCGTCCCGACCTCGTAGGACTGCATGATGTTGGGTGCCGTGTGCGAGCGGTATGCCGTGATGTACTTGGTCAGGGTCTCTTCGTAGCTCCCGGTGTAGAGCGCCTTCAGTTCGAAGTCGGGATGCGCTGCATTGAAATCCTTCACAATTGCGTCTACCACCTTGCCGTTGGAACCGCTCATCGCGTGCCACCAGGTTATCTCGACCTTGCCGGCAGCCAGAGCAGCCTGCGGCACCAGATACACGGCCAGCGCCCATGCCAGGCCGGTTAACAGCCAATTTCTGCGTTTCATTGCCGTTCCCTTTATTCTTTGCCCCGCACCCGAGCGCGGGAATGCCCGCTGGCCGCCAAAAGCATCCGCTCGGTCAACACAGTCTTTTTAGCCCGCTTTTAAATCGGCCCATTGACGAAAATCACGAAGGGACAGGAATTTCAATCCTGTTCGTTCGCGCTGTCGCCGCAGTTCGGGACACGCTATGCGAGGAGCCTAAAGCCCGAGGGATTTCGCCGGCAGGCCCATTGCCAAGCCAAGCAGCTGGGTATAGAGCAGCGTGCGGATAGCCGGGTCGGTGCTGCCCGCCTGAACCGCATCGAAGCGCAGGTGGCAGTGGGGGCAGGCGGTGCAGATCACTTCGGCGCCGGACTCGAGGGCATCGGCGATCTTCGCCCGTGTCATGTGCTCGGACAGCGGCGCGTTCGCCTCGTGCAGCGGATCGCCGCAGCAGTCCAGCCGCATGTGCCAGTCGACCGGGGTCGCACCGGTCACGCTGATCAGCGTTTCGAACATCGTCGGTGCCGCCGGGTTGTCGATCCCGGTCACGTCGCTGGGGCGCAGCGCGTGGCAGCCGTACTGGGCGGCGGCACGCAGGCCGGTGCGCGGTGCGCGGACTGCAGCGGCGAGGGTATCGATGCCAACCGTACGCGCCAACACGGGCAACAGGTGCTCGACTTCGGTCTTCCCCGACCAGGCGAGACCCTCGGCGGCGAGCGCCTGCGAAACGCGCGCGCGCAGTTCCACGTCCTCGTCCAGGAACCGGATCGCGTGCCGCAGGGTGCCAAAGCAGCATGTGCAGGGCGTCAGCAGGTCGAGGCCGGCGCGCTCGGCCAGGGCCAGGTTGTGGGCGGCCGCAACCACGAACGCATCGCGACTGTAGTTCCGCGCAGGATAGCCGCAGCAGTTGAAGTCCAGGTCGACCAGCGTGACGCCCAGGTGCCCGAGCACCGCGCGCAACGACGTCTCGTAGGCCGGCAGCCTGGACGGAATCTTGCAGCCGAGGAAGAGCGCGTACTTCATGATGGCTGCCTCCAACTCCTGACGGAGCCCAGCCGCTGCACTGCAAGGCCACGCAACTCAAGCATGATGTCGGCCACGCGTATGCCTTCCGGGCAACTTTCCTGACACTGGTAGCAACTGGCGCAGTCCCAGACCATGCGCGAACCCAGCGTAAGATCGCGCAGGCCCAGTCGCAGCAGATTCATCACCTTCTGCGGCGTCAAGTCGACGCCGTGGCCGGAATCGATGCTATGCGCCACCACCGGACATACATTGGTGCAGGTCTGGCACTGGACGCAGCGGGAGAAGACGCTGCGGTCGGCCGAGAGCGGCACGCGAGAGACGTCCGCATCGGAAATCACACGCTTTGCGGAATCGATTTCCAGAGATTCGGCCCAGGTAAAAGCGGGGCGTGCCTGCACCCACTGCGCCGGCCGAGCAAGGCCCGCGGCCGCCAGGTCGCCGCGCTCTGCATCCCACAGGTCTTCCAGGTCCAGGCCCACCGGGCAGGCGCTGGTGCAGCGTCCGCAGTCGGTGCAAAGAAATGCCCCGTCTGCGGCGCGCAGCGCATCGTATTCGTGACCAGTACGCAGCAATTGGCCATTGGCTAGGGCGCCGGTGGCGATTAGCTTGTGCGACGGCAGCAAGCCCGGATTGCCCAGGTAGCGCGACAGTGGAGCCACCGAGCAGCGCACATCGCAGATGCCGCAGCGCACGCAGGCGTCGAGCGCCAGCGCGCGCTGCGATGCGCGATTGGAGGCCGATAACACGAGATTCTGCGGTGCGGCGTTGAGCAGCAGGCCGACCGGGGCCGCCAACACGTGAAAGAATCCTGTGAACGGCAGGCTCGCCAAGCCGATGAAGCAGGCGAACAGATGCAGATACAACAGCCACGCATCAGCGCCGCTCCTATCGAGAAAGCCCATGACCGGCGCCAGCGCCTGTGCTACCGGGTAGGAGACAAAGGCGGATGCGGGCTGCGCATGGCATGGGGCGCAGGCGTTACGGTGCAGTTCGCGGCCTTGCTCCACCAGCATCGGATCGATCGGCTCCCTCAGATCGCCGAACGCCACCCCGAACTCGCTCGCCCAGAGGGCGCGCAGCGGCTTGAGTTGCTCGGGATCGGTCGAGCCGATGTACTCCTCCGTCATGCGGTAGAAGGCGCGCGGTGATGCGATCTTGCAGGCCTCCAACAGGAATCCAGAGGCGAGGACGATCGTGAGCAGCACCATGAAGGCCGCGTTGGCGGGACCGCGTGTCGTCGAAAATCCGTTCCGCCTGCGCCATCTCCCATAGTGGACCATCGCCACTCCGACGATGACCATCGCTCCGAGGAAATCGCGCAGGAAGAGATACGGTGCCAGCGTCGGCTGGTAACCTGGAAACAGCTTCGCCGTCACGACCGGCGCTAGCGCGTGCATCAGCACGAGGACGGTGAATCCGACCACGATGAGCAGGTGACCGAGCCAGCGCAGCTTCTCGTTCGCGTACAGCCTTCTCAGGAACAGCACGTCGAGGAAGAATGCGCCGAGGAAGCGGAACAGTTGCCGGCCGAAAAGCGCCGAGGCGGCACCGCGGATCAGCGTAGCCACGCGCTGGGAGGGCGTGACCTCTTGCGCGTCGGGACCGATGCGCACGCGAAACCAGGCGGATACGCGCCACAGCAGACCCAGACCGCACAGGGTCAGAGATGCGTATAGGAGCGTCTGAAAAAGCGTCGACGACATGCCGCGCCTAACCTGCCGCAGTCCCGCGGAGTTGACGGGCGACGTGCTGCATCGCTGCCCAGGCGGTCGAGATGGCCAGCCCGGAGCCGCATTTTTCGCGCATCCAGTCCTGGTGCGCAAGGATGGAGCCGACGGCATAGAGCCGCGGCCAAAACGGTTCCCCACCCGCGTCCAGCGGCCGCCATGCCTCATCGACCAGGAGGCCGGCGCGGTTGATCGCATGGCCAGACGCATCGAGGAAATCGCGCTGGTGCCAGAACTCGCGCGAGCCCGGCTGGTGTACGGGGATCCCCAGGATGCTCTCGCGAATCTGTCGGCGATCGGCAGTGAGCCCGCGACCGGTGAATCGCCCGGTGGCCAGCACGACCGCGCGCGCGCGCACGCCGCCGGCAGCGCCGTCGAGGGCCAGCGTGGCTGTTCCACCCTCCCCGTCGAACGCCAGTGCGCGCACGGTTGCATGGTGGCGTCGTCGCACGCCGCGCGCCGACACAGCTGCTTCCAGCGCCGCGAGCAGCCTAAGGCCGGGAACCGAGGTCGGCATGGTCGGGATCTCGAATACCGGCACGCCCAGCCCCGCTTCGAATGCCGCGTGGACCTCGCCCGCACGTGCGAGGCCGAGTACAGCCGGCAACCCCACGGCCCGCGCGTCGCCGAGCAGCGGCTTCACCAGTGCAATCGTCCGCTCGCGCGTCTTCCCGGTTTCGAGGGCGCGGGCAAGGTGGGCGGCGTAGAGCTCCGCTGCGGCTTCGTACCCCGGGAACTCGATGCGCTGATGGCGCAGCCTCGGCCAGCGATCACCCAGCGTCGCGGCGATCTGAGCTGCGCTGAACTCGCGCAGACCGCGAAAGTCCACGAGCAGGCAGGATGGCCGTGCGTCCAGCGCATCCAGTAGGTCCGCCCCCGCGATCATCGATATGGGCACGCCGTGCGTGGCCTTGATCGTCCCGATCGACGTAAGCACATTGCGGTTGCGTTCGCCCAGCGGGGCGTAGCGCAGCCCCGCCGCCCCCAGGGCCGCGACGAAACTCTGGAATGCGCTGCGGATCGAGACGGCATTGATCCGCGCCAGCGGATGCAGGGGCTCTTCCCGCGCAAGTGCCACGAGCGCGTCATAGGGCAATCGCCACCGGCGGCGCTCGGCTACCGGGTGCACGCCGAGCAGATCCAGCAGCCCGCTGGCGAAGAGGAGGCTGCCGCCGTTGCCGACCAGGATGCACGACAGGCCCCGCTCTGCTGCAAACAGCGCCGCCGCCATGCCCGCCATCCCGGCGCCGATGATGGCAACGTCGCAGCTGTCCTGCTTTGCACGCGTCATGGCGACTTCTCGCCCGCCGAATCGACGTTCGGCGCGCCGAGCAAATCCTCCTCGAACAAGCCGCAATGCAGCGCCTCCATCAACTCGGCCTGGGCCAGCTGCTCGCCCCACAGGACCGCATGCTGGCCGCGCCAGCGCTCGCCCAGGAAATCGATAATCTCATTGACGCCACACCGCGCCTGGAAGTCGCCGCGCTGATACAGATGCGCGACCGTGCGCACGGAGCAGAATGCGCCCTGGCAGGCGCCCTTGCCGACGCGGCTGCGCAAGCCGATGTCCGTCAGCGTCGGGGTGTCACCCGTCGCGCGCAGCGCGGCACAGATGGCATCGACGGCGCTGCCCGACACCATCTCGCACTCGCAAAGCAGCGTGTCCTCCGGTCCATGGAAATGCATCCACTCGCGCGGGCCGCGGCCGGGCTCGGTCCACCCGGTATCCGGGTCCACAGGCAAGGGCGTGGTCGCGGTGAGGCAGGCGCGTGTCACGCCAAGGCGCCGGCAGACCAGGTCTGCGGCCCGTTCGGCCATCAACCGGCAGGTGGTGAGTTTGCCCCCGGTGATGGTTACCAGGTTGTCCAGGCCCTGGTCCTCGTGGTCGAACAGAGCATAGCCACGCGAGACTGCGCGCCCGTCGGCTACGCCCGCCGAGCCCACCAGCGGACGCACGCCTGAGTAAGCGCGAATGAAGCGCATCGTCGCGAGCGCCGGCAGCATGCGTGCGGCCTCCTCGACGATCAGGTCGGCCTCGCTCGTCGTCGGGTGGATGTTGTCGAGCGTGTCCACCTGCGTCGAGGTCGTGCCGACGATGGAAACCGTGCCGCCCGGCATCATGATGTCGGCGTTGGCCGGCGAACGCAGGCGGTTGACGACACGGCTCGCCAGGCGTGTGTGCGTGACCAGCAGCGTGCCCTTGGAATAGGTCATCTCAATCGGTGCGGCGGCCAGGAGCGCCACCTCCCGCGCCCATGCGCCCGCTGCGTTCACAATCTGAGCGGCCTCGATGCGCACTTCCTCTGCGTCGGTCCGGGAGCGAACCCGCACCGCGCGAATGCGTCGTCCTTCGCGCTCGAAGCCCGTGACCCGCGTGCGCCGCATCAGGCGCGCGCCCAGGCTGCGCGCCTGGGCCATGCTTTCCAGCGAGAGCCGGAACGGATCGATAGATGCGTCCGGCACTTCGAATACCGCGATCGCACGTTCCGACAGCGCTGGCTCCAGCGCACGCGCCGCTGCGACGTCCACTGCACGCGCCATGATTCCCGCGCGTTCGCAGTACGTCGGGAAATCGGCGATGTAGCGTTCGTCGTCCCCCTCTACCGCGACGAAGTAGCCGCCGGTGTCCTGGATCGCCTGCGCCGCCACGCGCTTGAGGATTTCGCCCTCGGAACGGCATTCGATCGCCGCCGCGCGGTCGCCGGCGACGTAGCGGGCGCCGCTATGCAGCAGGCCGTGATTACGCCCCGAGGCGCCGGCGTTGATGTCATCCTTCTCGATGACTATGCAGGCTACGCCGCGCAAGGCGAGGTCGCGCGCCAGCGCCGTGCCGGTGACGCCGCCGCCGATGATCAGGACCTCGGTCTGGATGAAAGATGGGGAATTCAATCCTGCCTCATTTCGCACACCTGGCCGGCGGCGACGGTTCGGTGCAAGTCAAAAACTGACCTTGCAGCTGCGCCGACGTTGTCCCGCACCGCGGGTGTGCCGCTGCGCTTCAAGCCTGAGCGCGCTGGCGCAGCGCCTGCGTCAGATACTCGACGCAGGCATCTATGCTGCCGAGTTTTCCCGCGTCGGACTCCGGGACATCGATCTTGAATTCCTGATGCAGGGCGATCAGGAAATTGAGGAAATCCATGGAATCGATGTCGAGCTGGTCGCGCAGGTTCCCAGCCGGCTTCAGCGTGTGTGGATCCAGTTCAGGGACGATGCCGCTCAGCGTCTTGATCACGCGATCGCGAATTTCGGTTTCATTCATAAAGCCTCCGGTTGTTGCAGCAAGCGGTCCAGCGCCGCGAGATAAAGCGCGCCGCGGTGACCATCGGTCGCGCGGTGATCCCCGGATAGGGTCGCGCTTAGCAGTGGACGCGGCACCACCGCGCCGTCCACCACCCAGGGCCGCTCGCGCGGCGTGCCGAATCCGACCAGCGCCAGCTGCGGCGGCGTGATGATGCCGAACACCGAATCCACCCCGCGCTCACCCAGGCTGGTGATGGTCACCGTTGGATCGGTCACTTCGGAACTCTTCAGCGAACCGGCGCGGGCGCGCTTGACCAGATCCTGAAAATCGCGCATCAGCTCATCCAGCGACAGCCGGTCGGCGTGACGCAGCGCCGGCGCCACCAGGCCGCCGCCGCGCAGCGAAATCGCGATGCCCGCGTGTATCGCTTCGCTATGCTGCGCGCGATTGTCGATCCAGAAGCCGTTCAGTTCCGGCACCTCGCGCAAAGCCAGCGCCGCCGCCTTGATCAGCAGCACCGCATAGAGCAGCCGCTCGGTCACCGCGCGGCCGGCATTGCGTTCGGTGAGCCAGTCGAGCGCTGTTTTCATATCGATGGTGCAGGCGAGGTAATAGTGCGGAATCTCGCGCTTGGAGCGCGCCATGGCGGCGGCGATCGCTTCGCGCATGCGCAGCTGGCGCGCGGCGGCCGAGTCGGCTGGGCCTGGTTGCGTCGGCGCTTCCTTCACGGCAACCGGGCCGGCTGGACCAGGTTGCGTCGGCGCGCCCTGCGCTGCGCGCTCGACGTCAGCCAGCGTCACTCGTCCTTGCGGACCTGTGCCTGCGAGCGCAGCCGGATCGAGCTGCAGTTCCAGCGCCCGCTTGCGCGCCGCCGGGGAGACGCGCGCGCGCGCGCCTGCGACGGTTGGCGCCGGTTTCTTCGGCGAAGGCGCAGCTGGCACTACAGCAGGTGGCGCAGCCGCAGGCGTCACCGCTTCTGGCACGACCACCGCAGCCGGCGGCACCGCAGCAGCAGTGGGCGTAGCTGTCGGCGCCGCAGGCGCCGCTCCGGCTTCGGCGCTTATCAACGCCAGCGGCGTACCCACCGCAAGCCTGTCGTCACTGGGTTGTACCAGGATTTTTTCCAGCACCCCGTCGATGAAGGACTCCACATCGACGTTGGCCTTGTCGGTTTCGACGATGGCGATAATGTCGCCGCGCTTGATACTCTCCCCCGGCTGCTTCAGCCACTTCACCACCTTGCCGGCGGTCATGTCGGCGCCCAGCCGCGGCATGAGGAACTCCGCCATGGCTAAATCAACTCCTGCACCGCTTTGACTATGTCCTCCGGCTGCGGCAAGGCGGCCCGCTCTAGCGGTTGCGCATAAGGCATGGGCACTTCGGCCCCGCACACGCGCGCGACCGGTGCATCGAGCGCGTCGAACGCGCCCTCCATGATGCGCGCGCTGACCTCGGCGGCGAAACCGCCGCTCTTCCAGGCTTCCTCGATGATCACCGCCCTATGGGTATGGGCAAGCGAAGCAAAGATCGTTTCGGTGTCCAGCGGCCGCAGGCTGCGCAGGTCGATGACTTCGGCTTCGACCCCCTGCTCGGCCAACTGTGTCGCGGCATTCATGGTTTTTCCCAGTGCGCCGCCGTAGGTGATCAGGCTCACGTCCTTGCCCGGACGGCGCAGCGCCGCGCGGCCGAATTGCATCGGCGTCTCGTCTTCGCTCTCGCCTTCCTGCGAATACAAAGTTGCGTGCTCGAACAGGATCACCGGGTCGGGCTCTTGCAGCGCAGCGAGCAGCAATCCCCTGGCGTCGGCGACCGTCGCAGGCGTTGCGACCTTGATGCCGGGGATGTGCGCGTACCAACCTTCGAGACTATGCGAGTGCTGCGCGGCGAGCTGCCGCCCGCCGCCGGTGGCCATGCGTATCACCAGGGGAACGCCCAGCTGACCGCCCGACATATGGCGCAGGGTGGCGGCGTTGTTGACGATCTGATCGAGCGCGAGCAGGCTGAAATTGATGGTCATGATTTCGACGATGGGGCGCATGCCGCCCAGCGCCGCGCCGATTCCGGCGCCGACAAAGGTCGATTCGGACAAAGGCGTGTCACGGATGCGTTGCGGTCCGAACTCCTCCAGCAACCCGTGGCTTACCGCGAACGCGCCGCCGTACTTACCGACGTCCTCGCCCATGAGGAACACAAGGGGATCGGCGCGCATCGCCTCGCGCATCGCGTCGCGCACTGCCTCGCGGTAAGTCATCTTGGCCACGGCGGCTCCTGTTCCATTGGCGATACGCGCAAACGCTAGGCTGCTGCGGCGCCCGCATAGACGTCGCGCTCCAGATCGGCGACCGGCTCCCAGGCGCCCTTCTCAGCTTCGGCCACTGCCCAGTCCACATCGTTGGCGACGTCGGTTTCGATCGCCTTCATTGCTGCATCGTCGAGCATGTCCCTGCCTCTGAGGCAAGCGTCGAACAGCGCTATGGGATCGCGGCCGCGCCACTGCGCGACCTCCTCCTTGCTGCGATAAAGCTCGGGATCGGACATCGAGTGCGCGCGGTAGCGATAGGTGCGCAGCTCGAGAAAATACGGCCCGTCGCCGCGGCGCACCTGCGCCACGGCGCGCTGCGTCGCCGCCTCCACCGCCAGCACGTCCATTCCGTCCACCGCCTCAGCGGCGATGTTGTAGTTCTGCGCCTTGAGATGGATATCGGTCTGCGATTCCGAGCGCTCCAACGCGGTGCCCATCGCGTAGAGATTGTTCTCGCACAGGAACAGCACCGGCAGCCGCCACAGCGCCGCCAGGTTGAGCGATTCGTGGAATTCGCCCTCGGCCACAGCGCCGTCGCCGAAAAAGCACGCGGTCACGGCCTGCCGCTCCAGCATCTTGTCCGCGAGCGCGAGTCCCACTGCGACCGGCAGGCCGCCAGCGACGATGGCATAGCCGCCGAAAAAACGCCGGCCGGCATCGAAGAGGTGCATCGAACCGCCGCGGCCGCGGCTGCAGCCGTTCGCCTTGCCGTACATTTCGGCCATGATTTTTCCGGCAGGCAGGCCGCGCGCAAGCGCCTGGCCGTGCTCGCGGTAGGTCGCGACCACTGCGTCCTCTGGCGTGAGAGCCTGCATCGCGCCCACTGCTACGGCCTCCTCGCCTATGTACAGATGCAGGAAGCCGCGGATTTTTCCGGCGCTGTAAAGTTCGGCGGCCTTTTCCTCGAAGCGGCGGATCAGCAGCATCTGCCGCAGCAGCGACAGCGCGTGCTCGCGTTCGTTGCTGGATTTCGCCGCAGTCCTGTGGATGCTCATCGCCTTCGCGCTCTCACATGCTCTCCAGCGTGGAAACATCGCCCTCAGGCAACCCGAGTTCACGCGCCTTGAGCAGGCGGCGCATGATCTTGCCGCTGCGCGTCTTCGGCAGACTTTGCTGGAAATCGATTTCCTTCGGCGCCACCACCGCGCCCAGACGCTTGCGCGCGTGCGCCATGATGTCTTTCTTCAAGGCATCGCTGGGCGTGTACCCGGTCTTGAGCGCGACGAAAGCCTTCACCACTTCCAGCGCAACCGGGTCAGGCTTGCCGATGACACCCGCTTCGGCCACCGCCGGATGCTCCAACAGCACGCTCTCCACCTCGAACGGGCCAATCAGGTGGCCCGAGGTCTTGATCACATCGTCCTTGCGCCCGACGAACCAGAAATAGCCGTCGGCATCGCGCCGCGCCAAATCGCCGGTCAGGTACCAGCCGTCGGCGAAGCACTTGGCGTAGCGCTCGGGTTCGTTCAGGTATTCGCGGAACATCGACGGCCATCCGGGGCGCAGCGCCAGTTCGCCTTCGGTTCCCGGTTCATCCAACTGGGTCACGCTGCCGTCGGCATTGTGCCGCACGATGCCGGCCTCGATGCCGGGTACGGGCACGCCCATGGAACCGGGCCGCACGTCCAGCGCGGGGAAGTTGGCGATCATGATGCCGCCGGTCTCGGTCTGCCACCAGTTGTCGTGAAACGGCAGACCGAAGGCGGTGACACCCCAGCGCACCGCCTCGGGGTTGAGCGGTTCGCCTACGCTCGCGAGGTAGCGCAGCGCCGGTAGCTTGCGGCCGGCGAGCGGCGCCAGACCCGTCTTCATCATCATGCGTATCGCGGTAGGCGCGGTGTACCAGACGCTGACCCGATGCTGCTCCAGGATCTGACACCAGCGTTCGACGTCGAAATCGGCCTCGTCGACGATGCTGGTGACGCCATTGGTGAGCGGCGCGATGATGCCGTAGGACGTCCCGGTCACCCAACCGGGGTCGGCAGTACACCAGAACACGTCCTCGGGATGCAGGTCGAGCACCAGCTTGCCCGTGGCATGATGGGTAAGCACAGCCTCGTGCGCGTGCACCGCCCCCTTGGGCGTACCAGTGGTGCCGCTGGTGAAATGCAGCAGCGCCGGCTCCTCCGGATCGGTAGCCGCGATGCTGAACCGTTCGTCGGCCCGGCCCAACAGTTCAGCAAAATCCAGCGTACCCGCGGCAACGGGTTCGTTATCCGGCCCTCGCACCAGCAGCACATGGCGCAACCCCGGCAGCAGATTCAGGATCGGAACGACCTTCCTCTCATAAAGGGTGGGCGTGGTGAGCAGCACCCGCGCATCGCCCAGCGCCATGCGCGCGCGGATCGGCTCCGGTCCGAACGCGGAGAACAGGGTGCACACGACGCTGCGGTTCTTCCACGCACCCAGGGCCGCGATGTATAGCTCCGGAATTCGCCCGGTGAGCACGTAGACGCGCTCGCCCGCGCCCACTCCCAGTCCCTGCAGCACATTGGCGAAACGGTTGGAGAGCTTGCTCAGATCGGCGTAGGAGAATTCCTGGACGGCACCGTTCCTGCCCAACCAGCGCAGGGCCACATGCTCCTTGCGCGAGCCCGCCGCATGGCGGTCCACCGCCTCGTGCGCGATGTTGAGCCCGCCCGCAGGCAGGCCATCGAGTTCGCGCCGTGCTTGGTCCCAGGAAAAGCCGCCGCGAAAGGCAGCATAGTCGCCCATGTTCGGCGCGACGGGATGACCCGCCGGGTAGCCAGGGATAGCTTCTACGGGCGCCCTCGCTGCATTGCTCCTCGTTTCGGGCATGTGACCCTCCGGGTGATGCGTCCGCTACGCTCTTTGAATTGCGCAACGGAACCGGCGCAATCCATGACTACAGCGTATCCCGGCGCCTTGGCATAGGCTTGACGAAAATCATGATCGCGTTACAAGCACAGTTCCACGTGCACGGTGTCGGCCTCGCCCGGCAGGTGGTAACACCTGAAGCCAAGTTGCCGGGCGAACTTGAGCATTTTGTGATTGCCGGCCAGCACGATGCCCTCCATCGTCTTGAACCCGCGCTCTCGCGCCGCGTCTTCCAGGGATATCATCAGCAGGCCCGCGACACCTTTCCCCTGCCAGGCGTCGTCCACCGTAATCGCAAACTCGCAATTGCCGGGCGGATCGACGGCGACATAGCGCGCAACACCGATCTCCACCTCCCGGTCTTCGCACTGGATGGTTGCGACGAAAGCCATGTGCCGGTCGTAGTCGATTTCGGTGAAAGACTTCAGCTTCTTCGACGGCAGTTCGCGCAGCGTGCCCATGAAACGAAAGTAGCGCGAGTCGGCGGAAAGATGGCGCACGAACTCCTGCTCCATGCCGGAATCTTCCGGCCGGATAGGTCTGATGGTCACAGGTGTGCCATCGAACATCACGCGATGGCGCACCAGGTGTTGGGGATATGCTGCCATGCAGTCGCGCCTGTCGTATTGGATCAACGCCCTGGTCCTGGTGCCAAGAACCGACCCGGTGCCTGTACACTATGCTAGGTGCGGCAGAAACATCGCTCTTGACCGCGGTCAAGAGCGCATGAATTAGTGATCAGACAATACTGCAAAGTGATGCGCCAAGGCCATGATATCGCGTCGATTGCATTGACTGGTCTGCGTCTGAGTCTAGCTTTGGTCTAGGCTGAAAGCGGGCGGCCATTTGACCTAGAACAAATTCCACCGGAAAGAAAAAAGGATAATTGCTTTGAGGTGTTTGGGGGCTCTCCTGCCCACAAGAAAGACATCTCAAGCAACACCTTGGCCCGGCGACGATACACGTGTCCCGGGCTTTTTCTTTGCCGGCAAGCGGTAGAGTGGAAATAGAAACGGGGAACTGCAACATCATGACCAAGCACCTTTTCACTATTGCCGTCCTGCCGGGCGACGGCATCGGCATCGAAGTAATGGACGCCTGCGTCAAAGTGCTCGAGCGCCTGCTGGCAGATCAGCGGCGCTTCGGCCTCAGCTACATTCACTGCCCCGGCGGCGCGCAGCACTACGCAGACACCGGCGTCGCCCTGCCCGAGCGCACGCTACGCGCTTGCGCAGATGCCGATGCGATGCTCTTCGGTGCCATGGGCCTGCCCCAGATCCGTTACCCGGACGGGACTGAGGTGAATCCGCAACTCGATCTGCGCAAGGATTTCGATCTTTATGCCGGCGTGCGCCCGATACGCGCCATCCCGGGCGTGCCTTCGGCGCTCGCCGATCCGCGCGCGGCGCAGATCGATTTCGTATTGGTGCGCGAGCAGTCCGAAGGCTTGTTCTACGGCCGCCTGTACCCGGAAAAACAGCCGAAAGCCGGCGCCGACGAAGCTTTCGATCTGGGGCGCGTAACGCGCAAGGCTTCGGAGCGCTTGTTCGATTTTGCCTTTGGCCTCGCGCGCCGGCGGCGCGCCGCCAATCCGGCCAAAGGACGCGTCACCTGCGTGGACAAGGCCAACGTGCTGAGCAGCATGGCCTTCTTCCACAAAATCTACTGGGAGCGCGCCAAACTCAATCCGGACATTGCCGCCGACCACTGCTACGTCGACGCCATGGCCATGAACCTGATCAAGCGGCCCTGGGATTACGATGTGATTCCCACCGAAAACCAGTTCGGCGACATACTTTCTGACCTGGCCGCGGGCTTGATCGGCGGCCTGGGCATGTCGCCCTCTGGCGATATCGGCGACAAGCATGGGCTGTTTCAACCCAGTCACGGCAGCGCGCCGGATATCGCCGGGCAGGGCAAAGCGAATCCGACGGCGATGATACTTTCTGCCGCCTTGATGCTGGAGTGGCTGGGTGAAAAGCACAGTATGCCCGAGGCCACGACCGAGGCAACGCGCCTCAGGCAGGCAGTGGACGCGGCTTTCGCCTCAGGCCGAATTCAGTCTTTCGAGTCGGGCGGCAGCGATGGCACGCAGGCGATAAGCGCCGCGATCATCGACGCGCTGGCTCAGCGGTCATCGCCGCAGGGCGTCTGATGCCGTGACGCTTCTCGCCGACCACGCAAAAAGCGACCACAGGGGTCGCTTTTTTATTGGCGGAGAGAGCGGGATTCGAACCCGCGATACGGTTTAACCCGTATACACGCTTTCCAGGCGTGCGCCTTCAACCGCTCGGCCACCTCTCCTGCTGATTTTCTAGCCCGCTTAGCTGTCGGTTCCGGGCTCTTTGGAAGGTGCGCAGCTTACGCCAGAACCCTCTGTAAGGCAATGGAAAAACGCGTTCC
>JACZJU010000332.1 GCA_014860395.1 Burkholderiales bacterium
GTCACCGGGTTGGTGAACTTGTAGTCCTGCCAGAAGTTCGGTTTCGCCTTGCCCAGCTCGACGCGCTCTTTCACGAACTCCTTGCCGTCGACGTCCTTCAGGTCGATCAGCACGCGCCCGACCATCTTCTCATTGGCGCCATGGGCCCAGACCTTGCCGTCCAGCCCGTAGACCACCAGATACAGGTCGCGGTCCTTGAACTGGCCTTGCTTGTTGCTGATCTCGGCATAGCCCTTGTCGTTGCCGTTGGCCTTGATGAAGGCAACACCTTTCTTCACCATCGCCTCGGCTTCCGGCCTGGTAGCATTCTCCTGCGCCCAGGCCCCGCTCCAGGCAAGCACCGCGCTCGCCGCAACCGCCGTTACTGCCAGATTCTTCATGAAATTGCGTTTCATCGCCCTACTCCTTTGATTAAATAGTAATAAATATGCACCGCCACTCTTCTGCCCCGGCCTGCCTTGGCGATAAGGCCCATCGCTGGACGCCGCCAAAACCGGCCGCTGCCTAAGATCCTGTCAAGACTCCCCCCATTCGTCGCCGCGTCTGGCGTTGGCCACCTTGCGCGCCACCGGCTGGGTCTGCTGCACCGACGTGGCGGCCGGGATTCTGTCCTTGCCCTGCATCCTCGAGACGCGCGCAGCCGGCCCCTCGGCCGCAATCTCTCCCTCGGTTGCCTCCGGTGCGCGCACTTCGTTCTGCTCCAACGTGAATACACTTACGGCCTGCGCCAGATTTTCCGCCTGCTCCTGCACAGCCTCGGCGGCCGCAGCCGCCTCTTCCACCAGCGCCGCATTCTGCTGCGTCACCTCGTCCATCTGCGTGATCGACTGGTTCACCTGCTCGATGCCCTGGCTCTGCTCCTGCGAGGCTGCAGTGATCTCGCTCATGATGTCGGTCACCCGCTTCACCGAGGCCACGATCTCCTGCATCGTCTTGCCGGCTTCGTCCACCAGCTTGGTGCCCGCGCCCACCTTGTCCACCGAGTCGCCGATCAGCGCCTTGATTTCCTTGGCCGCCGCAGCGCTGCGTTGCGCCAGGCTGCGCACCTCGCTCGCCACCACCGCGAAGCCCCGGCCTTGTTCACCCGCCCTGGCCGCTTCGACCGCGGCATTGAGCGCGAGGATGTTGGTCTGGAATGCGATGCCGTCGATCACGCCGATGATGTCCACGATCTTCTTCGACGATTCGTTGATCGAACTCATGGTTCCCACCACTTCGCCCACCACGGCGCCGCCCCTGGCTGCCACTTCTGAGGCGCCCGCCGCCAATTGATTGGCCTGGCGCGCGTTCTCGGCGTTCTGCTTCACCGTGCCGGTGAGTTCTTCCATCGAGGAGGCGGTTTCCTCCAGGCTGGAAGCTTGCTCCTCGGTGCGCTGGGAGAGGTCGGCGTTGCCGCTGGCGATCTGCGTCGTGCCGCTGCTGATGGCCTCGGTTCCCTTGCGCACCTCGCCGACGATTTTTGCCAGACTCTCGTTCATGTCTTTTAGCGCCTGCAGCATCTGCCCGGTCTCATCCTTGCTGTTGACTTCCACCGTGCTGGTGAGATCGCCCGCAGCGACTCTGCGCGCCACGAGCACTGCAGCGTTGAGCGGCCGCGTGATGCTGCGGGTGACCAGGGCACCGAGCAGTGCACCGAGTACGATTGCGATCAACGTGCCGCCGATAATGGCCGTCCTCGCGACCTTCCGCGCCGACTCGGCATTGGCCAGGCCTGCGGCGAGCAGGCCGCGCTCCGGTTTGTCGAATTCGGCCGCAAGCTGCCGAAAAGCGGCCATCGCGACGGTGTCACGCCCTTCCGCGAAGACCGTGCGGAACTCCGCCATGGTTTTTCTGCCGTCGTTGACGTCTTCTCGCGCTTTGAGCAGGGACTGCGTTATGTTGCGAAATTCGCTGTACCTCTCCTTCATTTTCTCCAGCCGTTGCAGTTGCGCAGGCTCGTCGGACCTGAGCTTCTTCGCTTCGTCCCAACTCGCTTCGAAAGTCTTGAGCCCCTCTATCCAGGGTTCCAGGAACCTGTCCTCGCCGCCAAGGAGATAGCCGCGCGAACCGGTTTCCATATTGACCATGCTAAGCAGCATGTCTTCGCTCTTGGCAATGACCTCGTGGGATAGCGTGTTGCGCGCTTCCATCTCGGCTTGCTTCGACGCCGTCATCAGGGCCACGCCCGATACGGCCAGAAATATCGCGATCACGGCGGCAAAACTGAGCCCCAATCGGACACCTACTTTCATATTCCTAAATGACATCACCGCTATGCTCCCTTTCTCAGTTGATCCGCAGACGTTTGCGCCGGCGGCTCCTCACATTCAGTGCAGCGCATCCATCAGCGCCATGTCGCTGCCGGTCATCAGTCGCTCGATGTCCACCAGAATCAACATGCGCTCATCCACCGTTCCAAGGCCGGTGATGTACCTGATGTCGAAAGAAGACGAAAAATCCGGCGCCGGTCGGATCTGCTCGGCGGCGAGTTGAATCACGTCCGATACGCCGTCCACCACCATGCCTACTACACGCCCGGCCACGTTAAGAACGATCACC
>JACZJU010000333.1 GCA_014860395.1 Burkholderiales bacterium
GGTGATCGTTCTTAACGTGGCCGGGCGTGTAGTAGGCATGGTGGTGGACGGCGTATCGGACGTGATTCAACTCGCCGCCGAGCAGATCCGACCGGCGCCGGATTTTTCGTCTTCTTTCGACATCAGGTACATCACCGGCCTGGGCACGGTGGATGAGCGCATGTTGATTCTGGTGGACATCGAGCGACTGATGACCGGCAGCGACATGGCGCTGATGGATGCGCTGCACTGATCAAATAGACCCGGTCGACGGAGCATTTTGCGTACAGGGGCAAGAAGGAGGGGCGAAGCAGAGTTGATCTGCCTCGCTGACTGAGGAAAGGCAACAGGAGAACCTAATCATGAAAGTCTGGCACAAGATTCTGGTGGCACCGGGGGTGGCAATAATGTTTCTGATGGTGCTGGGCGCGATGTCCTATACGGGGCTGACGCACCAGCATGCGACCTTGGGCGAGCTGTTCAACAGCCGCCTGGGCAACTATCAGCTGGTCGCCGATGCGTCGCAGGAAATCACCGAAGTGCATTCCAGCGTGTACCGGCTGTTTACCTGGATCAACAATCTGAAGGAAGACAAGATCAAGCAGATCACCAACGAGCAAAACGCGAAAATCGACGGACTGATCAAGTCCATTACCGCGTTTGGCGCCCGCCCGGAACTGGACGCGGTCGAGCGCAAGGTCGCCGAGAACGCGGTCAAGCAACTGGTCAAGTACCGCAAGCTCGCCGTGGATGCCATCGAGATGAGCACGGTCGATATCAACGTCGGCATGGCCTCGATGCAGACTGCCGACGACAGCTTCCAGGCGATGAACAAGGATTTCAACGAGCTGGTCTTGATTGAAAAGCGGCTGGCGCAGGAGAGCTACGAAAAAGCCGGCGCGGAGTTCAGCAAATTGCTGGTGGGGCTGGTCGCGATCCTGGTGCTCGGGCTGGCTATTTCGGTGAGCATATCGGCGTTCATGAGCCGGATGATCGTGCGCCCGCTCAAACACGCGATAAGGCTGGCCGGACGCATCGCCGGGGGCGACCTGACTTCCGAGATCAAGGTCGTCGGCCGCGACGAGACGGCGGAACTGCTGCAGGCGCTCAGCGAAATGAATGCCAGTCTGCAGAAGATCGTCGGCGAAGTGCGCGGGGGCACCGACTCGATTTCGAGCGCCTCGCAGCAGATCGCCAACGGCAACGCCGACCTCTCCCAGCGCACCGAGGAGCAGGCCTCCAGCCTGGAGGAAACCGCCTCCAGCATGGAAGAGCTGACCTCGACGGTGAAGCAGAACGCCGAGAACGCAAGACAGGCAAACCAGCTTGCGGCGGGCGCCTCCGAAGTGGCGGCCAAGGGCGGCGCGGTGGTGAGCGAGGTGGTGGGCACCATGAGCTCGATCAACGAATCGTCGAAGAAGATCGTGGACATCATCAGCGTGATCGACGGCATAGCGTTCCAGACCAACATCCTCGCCTTGAACGCCGCGGTCGAAGCGGCAAGGGCGGGTGAGCAGGGCCGTGGCTTCGCGGTGGTGGCGAGCGAAGTGCGGAGCCTCGCGCAAAGGAGCGCGACCGCGGCGAAGGAAATCAAGGGATTGATCGACGATTCGGTGAACAAGGTGGGCGCGGGCACCAAGCTGGTGGACGAAGCCGGCAAGACGATGCAGGAGATCGTGGCC
>JACZJU010000334.1 GCA_014860395.1 Burkholderiales bacterium
CCCCCGGGGGTGGTGCGATGACACCGAATATTTTCTCCAGTGAGAACGCCATGACAATCACGCGCGTTGCGCTCGCAGTCCCGGTCGCCACGCCGGCGGGAGACGGATAGCCGGCATGCACCACGGCAGCGGATCCTTCGACCTGGCGGATTCACTGCATTTGCTTCACCTGATCAAATTTTTTTTAACCCTGGAGACATTCATGAACAAGCTACTCAGCAGCACCCTGATTTCCGCATGTATCGCCGCAGGCACCGCGTCGGTGGCTATAGCGCAAACGGCCGCGAATCCGGACCCCGCATCGGCGTCCGCACCGCGCGCGGGATTTGCGCATCGCGCCTTCGCCCGCCCCGCCGAGCGCGTCGAGGCCCGATTGGCCTACATCAAGACCGCATTGAAAATCGCGGACGCGCAGCAGCCGCAATGGAACGCTTACGCCGACCTCGTGCGCAAGAACGCGCAGGAGATGGAACAACGGTTCAAGTCGCGGCGATCGGGCAAAGCAGAACGCCCGCAACGCGAACGTGCCAACGCGATCGAGCGCCTCGAACGCGCGCAGTCGTTCCACGCCGAGGCGATTACACGACTCAACGACCTTTTGGCCGTGGAGAAGCCCCTCTACGCCGTCCTGTCACCCGAGCAGCAGAAGGTGGCGGATGTGGTGCTGAATCCGCGTCACGGGTCGAAGCGCGGACATTCCAGAGGCAGGCACGAAGGATTCGGCAGGGGCTGAAAGAACCCGTTACAACAGGACATCGCAAAAACTGTCATTCCGAGCACAGCGAGGAATCTGCTGCTAAATTGAACATCAAGCAGATTCCTCGGCCTCTAGCCTCGGAATGACCTGTCGCTACGCAATAGCCTGTTAGCCGTCCAGCGCCTGATACACGAGCTGGCGCATCATGGCGCGGTAGTGCCGGCGCAGCTCGGGTGCGCACAGCATCAGCACGCCGATGAGCTGCTCCTGCGGATCGACCCAGAAATAAGTACCGTACACGCCCGACCAATAGAAGTCGCCGACCGAGCCCGGCACCGGGTTGCGGCCGGCCTCCTTGCGCACGCAAAAGCCCAGCCCAAAGCCCTGCCCGAATTCGGCCATCGGCGCCGACTCCTCGAACATGGCGCGCGTGTTCGCGCTGAATTTCACATGCGGCGGAAGGTGGTCGCTGGTCATCAGCGCGATGGTCTTGCGCGAAACGAGACGCACGCCGTCGAGCTCGCCGCCGTTCGCCAGCATCTGCGCGAAGCGCAGGTAATCCGGCGCGGTGGAAACCATGCCGCCGCCGCCCGAGAGAAAGTTCGGCCTGACAGTCAGGTCGCGCGGCATCGCCGGGCGCTTGCCCGTGGCCGCATCAATCTGCGGCTCGGCGACACGCTCGGCCTTTTCCTTCGCCACGGCGAAGCCGGTGTCCTGCATGCCCAGCGGCGCAGTAATGCGTGCTTCGATGTAGCGGTCGAGATCCATGCCCGAGATCACCTCGACCAGGCGCCCGAGCACATCGGTCGACATGCTGTAGTCCCACACCTCGCCTGGCTGGCTCTGCAGCGGCAGCTTGGCCAGCTTGGCGACGAACTCGGCGTTGCCCTGCTTCGGGTCGAACACGTTCGCCTCGCGGTAGGCCCGCTTCACCAGTGAATCGCCGAACTGGCCGTAGGTCAGCCCGGAGGTGTGGCGCAGCAAGTCCTGCACCGTCATTTCGCGCCTGGCCGGCTCCAGCTTCAATTCGGGTTTGCCCGCGGCTCCAGCGACCTCGACGCCGACCTGCAGATTCTTCAACTCCGGCAGGTCGGTTGAAATCGGATTGACCAGCCGCAGCCTCCCTTCCTCGGCCAGCATCATGATGGCGATCGACACCATAGGCTTGGTCATCGAGGCGATACGGAAAATCGAATCCGTCGCCATAGCCTGCTGCTTCTCGCGGTCGCGAAATCCGAAGGCTTCGAGGTAGGCGAGCTTGCCGCGCCGCGCGACCAGGGCGACCGCACCCGGGATGGTGCCAGCGGCGACATCGGCCTCGAACAGTTCCTTGATGCGCGCGAGCCGCGCCGATACCACGCCGACTTCTTCAGGTCTTGACATTGCAGGACGTCCTCATGTGGAGCTTGCACCGGTACGTTCGATTTCGACCAGACAGTCGTAATAGGTCGCCGCGCCGCCCATGTCGGCGATCGCCTGCGAGGTGACTTCGTTGGCGTTGCGGCCGTCGGGCGAGAGCT
>JACZJU010000335.1 GCA_014860395.1 Burkholderiales bacterium
CGCTTCGACGTGCGCAGCAGCTCGCCGATATCCGCAGACCCCGTGTTCAACAGTTGCTGCGCCCTAGCGCGCAATTGCTCCTTGTCCGCCTGCGCCATGATTCCCCTCCCTGGATCTATTATTTCTACGCTCGTTTTTTCAGCACTGCCTCGACCTCCGAGACCCATGTCGCGTTCTCGCCGCGCCGCTCCCGCGCCTCGCGTATCAGCCGCAGGTTGCGCGCAGTGGTTTCCGGCTCCCATTTCTCGCGCACAGCGGCAAGGGCTTTGCCGAGCGCGGCCGAGGCATCCGGCTTGCGCCCCGACAGCACCGCAAGTTCCAGCAAGGTGGCGTAGTCCCAATAGTCGGGCTTGCCGGCGGCGATGCGCCGCTCCACCGCATAGGCCACCACAGGGATGAGTCCCTCCCGCCGCGGATCGGGGGGATCTTTGAGTTCCATCAGCGTCACCGCGTTGACGCCCGGATAAGCGTCGCGCCAATCGGCTTCGAAGCCCTTCAGGTAGGCGTCGATGGCCTTGTCCAGCAGGCCCTCAGCGAGAAAACGCTCGTCGGCTGCGAGCGCCGCCTCCCAGCGGTCCTTGTACACGCGACCGAGTACGCCGTAGGTCTCGCTGCTCGGCCCCTGCTTGTCCAGCACCGCGAGCAGCACCGCCTCGGCCTCGTCTCCCCGGCCGTCGCGGTTCAGCGCAAGTCCGAGCTGCTCCTGCACCATCACGCTGCGCGCGAGCGGCGGCGGCATCCTGGCGGCAAGCGCGATCATGTCCTGCCACGCCTTCACCGCGCGGTAGGACAGGAACAAGTCGATCAGCACACCCGCTTCCTGATCACCTACATCGCCCAGCGACGCCTCTACTGCCTTGACCGCCGCGGCGCCCTGTTTGCGCGCGGCGGCGAGCTTCGCCTTCACTTCCTCGCGATACTTCACCCGGTCGCGAAATACGTCGGTCTTGAGGCGCTGGATGTCGGGGAAGCCTTCCACGAGCTGGAACACCGGACTGTCGGTGGGCAGTTCGCGCGCCTCGCGCAGCCGCGCGACGATGGCCTGCCTGGCGGCGGCAGGGTCCGCGGGCTTGCCGTCCGCACCCAGCTTGTACGGCAGCGCCCGCAGCAGCGCTACGTCGAAAGGAAGCTGGCCGGTGCCCTCGGCATAGAGCAGCAGCGTGCTCGCCGGCCGCACCGCATGGCGCAGGCCCAGTTCGTAAAAAACGTTGGCATTTGCGGCAGTGAGATCCGCGATCGCGTAGTCGGAGAGAATCAGCCGCTCGAACATCGGCTTGTGAATGATGCCGCCGGTGAGTTCCTGGTCGGCCCGCAGCGGCTCCAGTCCCGCCGCTTCAATGGCCGGAGCGATGAGGTCCGCGTACACGGCGTCGAAGTCCACCGTGAGCCCCGCGCCCGCGGGCTTCCGGCCAAACGGCATCAAGACGAAGCAAAGGGGGTTCATCGTCGTCTACTTTGTTCAATAAATCAACGCGGCCGCCGCGTTACGCCGGCTCTCGCTTACTCCGCGTGCACTCCCATGCCAAAGGAGGGAAAGCGCGGCCTTGCCCTCAAACTTTTGCGTGCGCTGCGAACCGCGGCCGGCGTTCACAGATCGGGAAAGGAATTGACCCGGTTGAGCCAGCCCTTGAGGAATTTCCCAAGTGGAGGACGTTTGGCCACGAGGTCCTCGTAGTAAGCGATGCGGCCTTGCTTGTAGCTCCTATACACCGCCTTTTGATCCATGCCTTTCAGCGCCTTCATCGTGCCGGCGCCGACGGCGCCGTCCACCGCAAGTGGCGGCGTTGCGCCCAGGTCGTTGAGCACCCGCTGCAGCAGCTTCGACGCGTTGCCGCCGGCGTTGACCTGAAAGTCGAAGACGATATTGGCCAGTTCCTGCAGCTCGATATCGTCGCCGTGGACCTTGTCCCAATACAGCGGCTTGTAGATTTGTCCCGCTTGCGCATCGGTCAGCGCTTTGAGGTTTTCCAGGGTGGGCTCGATGCCCAGGTACTGCTTGGCGCAGTTCTTGAACGTCCCCATGGTGATGCCCTTGTTGGTCGCCCCGCCCGGGTCGACCGGATCGTTCACGAAACCGCCTTCGTGCTTCAGCATAGTCGGAAAAAACACATCGAAACTGGCCATGATCACACCTCCATTGTGGTCAATAAAACGACTGCAATCGAATTGGCGCTTGAGCAGCGTTGACAATTGCGCCCGCTACTTGAACTCCCGGTCCGCTTTCTCCAATTCCTTACGGCGCGCCTCAGTCAAATCGGCCTGCACGCTCACCGCGATCAGCGGCGCCAGCGTCCCGCCCCTTGCGGAATCGGCCTGATAATCCGCTTCCGCGGCGCGGAACTTTAGCCACGCCTGCTGGGCGGCGCGCAACTTCTCCCGGCCGCGCCGATCGAGCCTGGCGTTGAGGCGTTGATAAGCCGCATTCATGCCTGCATCCGCGCGCTTCAAGCGGCCGATCTCGCATTCGCGCATGGCCGCGGTGGTCTGCGCGTTGTCGCACGCGACGACGGTGGCCTGGCCGAGCACCTGCCCCGACGCCCCCAGCAGCCAACACAGCGCCAGAATAGGTAAAGACCGCATAAACCATGCTCCCCGATTCGCAACCTTGCGGGCGTTGATCTCCCGCATTTGCCCAGTGTACTCGTCGAAGCTGCCGTTGCGCGCTGCATATTGGCGCCGCGTTCCCCGTCGGTATCAGCAAGGCGCAGCGCGAAAGCGCCGCCGGCGACAGGCATATCGAAATTCGCCCCATGGCCGCACCAGCCGGCGCCATTCCGTCGGTGTGCATCCGCATGACCCGCGCTTGCTCCGATCCCGGGATCAGGATACTTTTGTAACGACAATCTTGCCGCTACCGTCCGTAGTGGCGCGGAAAATCCCGTCGTCAGTGCCGCCAACCACCCTGCCGCCGATTCCATCGAGCAAATCTTGTTCCCAAAAATCGGTCTGGCCGATGATCGTGATGTCCGACAGACCGGAAAGCTGGGTTTTCACCGTAGGAATATCGTCTAATTTGAATGGTTCGCCGTCGCTTCCGAACCGGACCAGATGAATGCCGACCAGGCTTCCGTCGCTCTTCTTGCCGATGACACCGACGCAGGAGGTGAATTTACCGAATTGAATGGTTTTTCCTGTCCCGACTTCCTGCTCGCCGATGGTCATGGCGTCGCCTGCATTGGACAATTTGTATCCGCTCATTTGATCACCTCCCTCGCGGTTAACCGTTGTTTGATTCGCTGCCAAGGAATGTTGCGCTTGGCCTCTTTGTTCCCCATCAAGTCTTCTTGCCTTCAGACGCGAACGGTTCCGGCGCCTGCGAACCGCGGACAACCTCGCCTTCGATGCGCTCGATGATGCCCTCCGGTTCGGGTGCGCCCAGGGCCATCACGAGTTCCAGTTCGCCGCACAAGGTTAGCTGAATGCTGCAGCGGGTCCAGGTGTCTTTGCCCACGGCTTCCGCCGCGCGTTCCAGGCTGGATATGCGCGCAATGGGTTTGAGGATGCGCATGCTCAAGCCGCCGTCGCCACTCGCCAAATCGATGACATCCAATTCAGCAAAGCGTGCCAGCACTGCGGCGAGCGCGGCCGAAGTCAGGGTATCGCTGACGCCATCGACTTTAGCCCAGCATGTCAACTTGATTTCCACCTGACAGGGATGCTTTTCGGCATAGCCGCGCACCCGGTCGCCGCGGGTCTGCACCGTGACATTCCCCTGGGGCGCCCGGTAGAACCGCACCGTGCGGCCCTCCGTGGCGTAGCCGTCACCCGGCCGCAGCAATCGCCCTGGGGGATACTGTACTTCCGCCACCTGGCCTGAGGCGCTAGCCGGCAGCGTTACGTTGCGCGGAGCCGCAGCTTTCGCTGCGACGGTGTAGCGTTGGGTGAAGAAGGCCGGATCGCGCGCATCGGCCGACTCGTCGGCGCCTTCCGGCACTCGCCGCACAAGCGGCGTCGCGGCCACCGAGACCCGCGGCTTGGCCCCGGTGAGCGCCGGCACCGCCTGGCCTGCAAAGACGTCGGTGCCGGCCGGCAGTGCCTCCACCAGTGCCTCGCGTAGTAGTTCGTCTATGACGCCGAGCACGCGATGTTCCCTACGCCGCCGCTGCGGCAGTGACCCACAGTTGCACTTGCGCCGACGAACCGGGTGCAGGCATGTTGACCGGCATCCATGGTCCCTGCCCCACACGCGATAGCGTCGGCCCCGTGGCCGGCGTGGGAGCTGTGACGTACCACGCCAATTCGCCGGCTGTGACGCTGCACACCAGCCACCACTTCCCGGCCGACAGAGCTAGCGTTTGCGGCAGGGGCAGACTGACCCAGCCCGCCGCGGCGGGCGCGGCTTGTTCCAGAGGTGCGCGCGCCAGCGGTTCCGGCGCCGGCACGCCGCCCCAGTCCAGATGCACGCTGACCTCGCCTTGCACCGGCTTGGTCGTGGTGGCCCGCAGATACAGTTCCAGTCTGGACAGCAGCTTGCCGGAGGGCAGCGGTTCGAAGCACTGAGCCGGACTGTGCTGCGCATCGCATAAGCGCGCCGCCTCGACGGTCTCCGGTGTCGCCGGCGTCAAATACAATTCTTCCGACCGGACGGGCAACGGTGTTCGCGCGCCTGCTGCGCTGCCGCTTCCCGATTCTTCCGACCCGACGGGCAACGACGCTCGCGCATCCGCCGCGGCGCCGCTTTCGCGTTCCCCCGGCAATGGGACCAGCGCCGCCTCGAAGGATGCGACTTTGACATCGGCATCAGCCGCTGCAATCAGGCGCATCGGGATGTGGGTGGCACGCGGATGATCCGCGAGATAGCGGTTGGCCACCCGCGCCAATCCGGTTACGCTCGCCGGCGCCAGGGGCAACGGCCCGGGATAAGTGAAGAATGGCGGATCATCGCCGACGGCAAGTGCGACATGACAAGGCTGCGCTGTCGCCCTCATGGAGGCAGCCCTTGCCTTGATCGAACCGGGAATCAGCACGCCGGTGTTCTTTTCGTCAACCACGTTCTCCACCAGCATCTCCGCGATCAGTCGGCTGGCGGCAACTGCAGGGAACCGCTGCTCGGCTCCGAGCATTAGGGTGTCTAGCGGCGGCAGCGGCATCCAATTTCCGTTGGAGTACAGCTTGACCCGCATGCCGGTCCGCAATTTCTCGGGCCCTGCACCGTCGATTTTCACCGCGACCACGGCCAATTCGGTGCCCCAGTCGACGCTGACCCAGCGCGCATCGGCGGTTCCCGTTAGCGCGCCCGCGTCGCTCGACACCGTGGGCTTCGTGGCGATCTCGGCGTCGCTGGCGGCGCCGATCGCCAACACCGCGCGCTCGAGCTTGCGCCCCGCTGGAAGTGCCAGGCTCAACGCCATGCCCGCTTGCGTTGCAGTAATATTCGCGCCGATGGCCGACTCGCCATTGTCGAGCAGCAGTCTGGGAGTGGCGTCGTTGGGCATGGCGTACGGGCGTCTGCATCAGTCCGGCGAGGTACCGTCCGTCGCGGATTTCTCCGGGGAACCGCGGCCCAGCATTTCTTCCAGCACCTGGATAGCGCCGCTGATGCGCAGCAGCGTCGCCTGCAGATCGTTCTGCTTATTCTGCAGTTCGGCCATCACTTTCGTGCCGGAGGCGTATTCGTCCTTCAGTTCTTTCAATCGCTGTTCGAGCGTTTCCTTCATTTTTCACTTCCCGTAAGTTGTGTTCCGGTGATGGGCCGCGCTATGGGTCGCCGCCGGTTCGGCCACTAATTCGAAGCAGTGCTTCCTCGGACTTCCTGCTGCAACCTTGAGATTAGCTCCTGTTGCTCCTTCATTGCCTCGATCAGCACTGGAATCAATCCTTGATAATCTACCAGTTTCCTGCCACTGATCGTCGACACCAGTCCCGGGAAGACCTTCTCCACCTCTTGGGCCACAACTCCGAGTTGCTCTTCTTTCCCGAGGGTTTCATCTTTCCAAGAGAAGAAGATTCCACGCAAAGACCGCAGCTTGTCCAGGGCGTTATTGATGGGCCTCAGATCCTTTTTCAGATTAATGTCCGAAACGTTGGTACGGGTATTCCAAAACGGACCTCCACCCACCGTATAGCACACCAAGTTTCTATCATCTTGCATTGTGAGAATGTATTTACCGTTCGCTGAAGTCAAAGCACCGACAAAACGCGCGGCACTGCAGGTTCCCTTCATTTGCACGCTGCCGTCACTACCGCTCACTACGAGCTCGTTGCCGTTGCGCCCTATCAACACATCTGATTTGGAGCCAGCATCTCGATTGATATAGAGATGTTTGCCATCGGTCTTTGTATTGATATTCCAGCCGCGTGACCAGCCGACCAATTCCAACTGTCCCATGCCACTACTAGCAAAACGGATATCCACATAGTCCGTGCCGGAGTCAGCAATCTTCAACTTAGAATTCCCGGGATCAGTCGTGCCTATGCCGACGTTGCCTTCCTTTGTAATGTTCAGTACATCATGCCCGCCGGCCGTCCACAAACTCAGGCGCCCGCCGGGCCGATTCGCAATTTCCACACGGTTGTCAATTCCCTCCTTCGTCGCCAGCCGCAAATAGGCCTGACCACCGCTAGACTCAAACAAGCCGACAGCGTCGTTTGCCACAACGTGAAACTTATGCGTTGGCGTCGCCGTGCCGATGCCAATGTTGCCGTCGCTCGCCAGTACCATTCGATCCGCGTTGTTGATCCTGAATCTAATATCGACCGGAGAATTCAGAAACGTTCTGCCCGCATCCGCCTCCGATGCCTGCTGGAGAAGCGCGTAATTTCCAACTGCGGATTGTTTCAGCGTGTTTGCGCCAAAAAATACGTATTTCTGGTTAGGCGGCCAAGCGCCTACAGTTAAGAGTCCCGATTTTGTTCGGCCATCCACGTCCAGACTTTCAGTTGGATTCGCCGTTCCGATGCCTACGTTACCGCCGGCAATCACCGTCAGACCTATGCCGCCCTTGGATCCGCGCAATTGCGCGGTCCCGTCGACAACAAGGTTGCGTGTCGCGAAGTCGCGCTGGTCGGAACCTGGCACGAGTGCCAGAAGCTTATCCACTTCGGCCAGTATGTCGCGCGCGTTAACTTTCAGCGGCCCCGACAGTTCCAGGCTCTTAAGCTTGACCTCGGCGTTGGGATCGATGCGGCTGCCGTCGATCGCCTTTTGTGCGATGCCCTCGCGCGAGATCGGCTGGCCGTTGCCATGTGCATGATCGTGTGTCGCCAGCGCCTCGCGCGCCTTGATTTGGGCTTGGTTCCAGTCGGCGGCGCGGATGATGTCGCCGGCATTTGCCGGAACGTAAGGTTCGAGTTGGTCAGGCATTTTTTTCTCCGGGCACGCGGATAGCCATCTTGGACAGATCCGCGAGGTTAACTGCCGCGTTCGGCAAGATCATTGCCGGCGTATAAAGGCGCGCGTACGAACCGCACCCTGTCCCGGCCAGGCGATCCGGCATCGCACATCGCTCGCGATTGCCGAGGTCGGCAATTGCGTAGCGCGATTGGTCGAGGATGGTGATGCCCGGTTCGTGCGTGTTGAAGTCCGTCCAGACCTGACCGTTCATCTCCTCCAGGTGGCGTATTCCTTCGCTGCGCAAGTATGCAAAATCCATGGTTCCCGCGTTCATCGATTGCTTTGCCCTATTGATTTGCGATGTCGCACCGCTTGAACTCATGCACCGGATTGCTAGCTGCCTACGGCCATCCAGATGATGTGCCAGCCCGATTTTTTAGCGTCTTCAGGACTCAGCGCTCTACCATCCGCCCAACGGACATAAACTTTAAATCCGGTCTTCGTCGCGCTGTATATCGAACTCCCGCCCGTGGTGTCCCAATGGCCGCCGTTCCCGCCCAGGCTTGCGACATAGACGGGCGTGGAGCTAAACCCCGCATGGCTTGTATCAATTTCGACATATATGCCGTTCTTGCCGTATGCCACCCAGGCCGAATCCGACGTCTGCCCGCAGCGCACTCTTTGTGCCTGATTCGCCGCGTTCTTGGCCGCCCCCAGGAGATCGCCCGTAACGTCCAGCCGGCCGTTGACTTCCAAGTAATCCCACAGGCGAACCTTGCGTGCTTTGTCGGTCCCAGCGCGTCCGAGTATCATCAGACTGTCGTAATCCGCGGCGTTTTCTATCGCCGCGTAGCCGGCTGTGTTGCCGAAGCCGGTATGCTTGTGGTCGGTCTTGGTGAAGTAGAGGTCGGAATTTCCGGCCGAAATGGCGCCATTCACCAATAATTGGCCGATGGCACCCCATCCCATGTCGCGGCCTATGGAGATGCGGTTGGCTGCGCCGCCTTCGTAGTACATGAGACTGGCGACCCGCGTTTTCGAATCGTGCACGGCAATTTCGGTATTGTCCTTGGTCTCGAGCAGAAGTCCGGCGGTATTCGCATTCCACTTTTGTCCGCCGCCGTAATTGGCGGTAATGCTGCCGATGGTGAGCGAACCGGCAGCCATATAGTTGTTCCCGGTCGCATAGCTATTTCCGTTACTGATAACCGCTGTGCCGTTTACCTCGATCTTGCCCACGGGCGCCGTCGTGCCGATGCCGACGTTATTGCCAATAGGATTCAAAGCCAACGGCTTAGCCCCATGGGCTTGAATCCAGCTATATTCGGCGTCATACCCGAGTCGCAGATTTGCTTGCTTCGTCGGACCCAGAACCAGCAGAGTGCCGTCTGGCCCCTGATTCTTATCGACAAGTTGAAGCGTCGCCGACGGACTGTTCGTGCCGATGCCGACCTTGCCCGCCACCATCGTTCCACCGAAGGTGCCGTTGCCGCTGATGTTGAGGTTCGCGGTCTGCGCAGCCGTGCCGTTTTGGATGTAGTTGTCCGCAAGGCGCGGAGCGAGGGTGGCCAGCAGATCGGCGACATTGTCGAGAATCGCCTTGCCGTTGACCTTCAACTCGCCCTTGACGGTGAGATTGCCGTCCGAGGTCAATGTCCCGACGGTGACATTGGAGGCCGGATCGATGCGGGTGCCGTCGATCGCTTTTTGCGCGATGCCCTCGCGCGGGATCGGCTGGCCATCCGCTTCGCCGGTATGGCGGTGTGCGTGCACCTCTTCGCGACCCTGTACCTGCATCTCGTTCCAGTCGGAGGCGAGCATGATGTCGCCGGGGTCCTTCTTGACATAAGGATCGGGACGATTGGCCATCAGAATATCACCTCCCAGGTGAGCGTCATTTCGAGATTCCCGGCGCGGCTGATGACCGGAAACGTGACATGGTTGTACAAAACCGGTTTCGCGCCGGAGAACGCCAACTCGATGCCCGCCTCGCGGATTTCCTGCGCGGCGGCGGCGCCGGTGGCGGGCAGGGTGGCGGAAATGGTAGCGACCACGCGCTGCTCGCCCTCTTCCTCCATCTCCTCCAGACTGGGCACAGTGGCCTCCGCCGCATCCAGGCGCGCCCCGAGGCCGACGTCGGTGACGG
>JACZJU010000336.1 GCA_014860395.1 Burkholderiales bacterium
GGTGATCGAGCAGGACGGACACATCGGCCATGGCGCCATCATTCACAGCGCGCGCGTCTGCCGCAATGCATTGATCGGCATGGGCGCCGTCGTCAACGACAATGCGGTGGTGGGCGAGTCGGCCTTCGTCGCCGCGATGGCCTTCGTCAAGGCCGGGATGCAGGTGCCCGCGCGCACGCTGGCTGCCGGTATCCCCGCCAAGGTGATGCGCGAGCTGAGCGAGGACGAACTGGCGTGGAAGCTGGATGCCACGCGCGTCTATCAGAATCTCGCGCGCAGGAGCCTGGCGAGCCTGCGCGAGACGGTCGCGCTGACCGAGGAGGAACCGGGACGAAAACGGCTGTCCATGGCGGAAGTGCTGCCCTTGTCGGCGTGGAAGAACAAGAAGGCTGGCGGCTGAGGATCCAGCCCGGAGCGCCAACGCAATGAGCCATCCATCCATAGCCGAAGTCAACGCCGCATTCGCCGCGCGACTGCGCGCGGGCGAAACCCTGCTCGGCTCCATCATCGCGCTGCCCTGCGCCGAGGTGGCCGAACTGTTTTCGCGCGCCGGCTTCGACTGGCTGTTCATCGACACCGAGCATGCGCCCCTGGATCCGCTCGCGGCGCAGAGCCTGCTGCAGGCGGCGCGCTGCCCCTGCCTGGTGCGGGTGCCCGTGGGCGACGAGGCGGTGATCAAGAAGGCGCTGGACATAGGCGCGGCCGGCGTGGTCGTGCCGCAGGTGAACACCGCCGCCGAGGCCGAGCGCATCGTACGCTACTGCAAATACCCGCCGCGCGGCAGCCGCGGCGTGGGCATCGTGCGCGCGCAGGGCTACGGCCTGGATTTTCAGGAGTACGTCGATAGCGCCAACGACAACGTCATCGTCATGCTGCAGATCGAGCATATCGACGCAGTGAACAACATCGAGTCCATCGTGCGCGTGCCCGGGGTGGATGCGCTGATGATCGGGCCCTACGACCTGTCGGGCACCATGGGCAAGCTCGGCCGGGTGAACGACCCCGAGGTCGAGCAAGCGATCGAAACAGTGCGCAAGGCTTGCGCAGCCGCGGGCATGAAGCTGGCCATTTTCGCCGCCACCGCCGAGGGCATGAAACCGTACATCGCGAAGGGCTACACCCTGCCGATAGCGGGCATGGACCTGATGCTGCTTGCGTCCGCCGCACGCGGCATGGTGCAGGCGTTGAAGTAGCCGCGGGGCGCTGCCGTCGCCAACAATTTTCTATCGTCATCACGAGGCTCCGACATGTCATACGAAAACATCCTGGTTGAAACCCGCGGCCGCGTCGGCCTGATCACGCTGAACCGCCCGAAGGCGCTGAACGCGCTCAATGACGCGCTGATGGACGAGCTCGGCGACGCGCTGGCGAGATTCGACGCCGACGAAAACATCGGCTGCATGGTGCTTACCGGCAGCGAAAAGGCTTTCGCCGCGGGCGCCGACATCGGCGCGATGAAGGACTGGAGCTACATGGATGTGTACAAGAGCGAGTACATCACGCGCAACTGGGAGCGCATCCGCACGGTGAGAAAACCGGTGATCGCCGCGGTTGCGGGATTCGCCCTGGGCGGTGGCTGCGAGCTGTCGATGATGTGCGATTTCACCATCGCCGCGGATACGGCGAAGTTCGGCCAGCCCGAGATCAAGCTCGGCATCATCCCCGGCGCCGGCGGCACGCAGCGCCTGCCGCGCGCAGTGTCCAAATCCAAGGCCATGGACATGGTGCTGACCGCGCGCATGATGGACGCCGCCGAAGCCGAACGCGCCGGGCTGGTGTCGCGCGTGGTGCCGGCGGACAAGCTGCTCGAAGAGGCGCTTGCCGCCGCCAACCAGATCTGCGAATACTCGCTGCCGGTGGTTATGGCGGCGAAGGAATCGGTCAACCGCGCCTACGAGAGCACGCTCAACGAAGGCGTGTTGTTCGAGCGGCGCATGTTCCATTCGCTGTTCGCCACTGAAGACCAGAAGGAGGGTATGGCGGCTTTCGTCGAGAAGCGCAAGCCGAAGTTCAGCCACAAGTGAGCCGGGTCCCGCCCCGGCGGGCGGGTTACTTTTCTTGTCTCGCCAAGAAAAGTAACCAAAAGAAGGCGACGCCGGTGCCGCGGCCCTTCGGGCTGCCCTGCGCTACTCGGCCGCGCGGGCCGCTGCGCAACTCGGCCCTGCGGGCCTCAGACAGTGCTCGCGGACTGCCCCCGCGCAGCCTGCGTTGCCCGGCGCGGCACAGGGGACCCAAACCCGCGACCGTGCCGGCTGCAAACGGCCCCCGACATTCTTAGGTACAGTTACCCCTCCCGCTAGAAAATAACAAGGCGGATAGGGAGATCTCTTGTCGATAAAGAAAATCACCGGCACCCCCGTCGGCCTCATCGCCTGGGTCTGCCTCGCGCATGTGGCGAGCATGCTCTGCTA
>JACZJU010000004.1 GCA_014860395.1 Burkholderiales bacterium
GCAATCGTTCCTGTGGGCAAAGGCGCCCAGCACCATCCATCTTGATTACGCGGCGCGCACCTCGGGCGGCCTGGTGGTCGATGGCGTGGCGGTGGACCCCTCCACGTTCGTCACCAGCGCAGGCGGCAGCGGCCTGTACTACGGTGCGGCGAAGACGCCGGCCAGTGTCGGGGCCGGCCTCGAGCTGACCTACGCCGACGGTACAGTCACACCTGGCGCGAGCGTGCAACCGACCGTCATCGACGCGGTGCTGGCCGCCATCAACGCGGTCACCCCTGCGACGCAAACCACAGGGCTCGCACCAGCGTCCACGCCCGATCTGAACGATCTGCCGGCGACCGGCGCAGGTCCTGGCGACGACGGGACTAGCGGCGACGATGGCACGTTCGGCGCCAACGGCGACGAGGAAGACGAAAACCAGACCGACGCCCAAACCGGGCTGAAGAAGAAGTCGAAAAAACGGACCACGAAGAAGCTCTCGACCTGCAGCTAACCGGAGACACGATCATGCGTCAATCCGCACTCATCCTGGCCGGGCTGCTGTTCCTGGCGGCGGGCATCCCTGGCCTTGCGTACGCGGCGGGCCCGGTGGGAACGGTCACGCACCTCTCGGGCGTGCTCACCGCCAAGCGCGCGGACGGCACCACCAAGCTGATCTCGGTGAAATCCGAAGTCCTGGAGGGCGACACGCTCACCACCGAGCGCGACACCTACGCGCGCATCAAATTCACCGACAACGGCGAAGTCGTGCTGCGGCCGGGATCGCAGTTGCAGGTGGCCGCGTATTCGTTCAACAAGGCCAAGCCCAAGGAAGACAATATTGTGATGAACATGCTCAGGGGCGGGCTGCGCGCGGTGACCGGGCTGGTGGGCAAGCGCAATCACGACGCGGTGAAATTCGACGCAATCACGGCGACCATCGGCATACGCGGCACCCACTTTGGCGCCCTGATCTGCCAGAACGACTGCGGCGGCATCCCGACCGTGAGCGGCACGCCGCCTGAGAACGGTCTGCACCTGGACGTGACCGACGGCGCCATCGTGGTGAGCAATGCGGCGGGCCAGCAGGTGCTCAACGCCGGGCAGTTCGGTTTCGTGCAAAGCGCCAACACGCTGCCGGTGATCGTGCCGCCGGGACAGGGCGTACAGGTCACCATGCCCACGAGCATCAGCCAGAACCGTTCCTCCGGCCGCGGCATCGGCGGGGTCAAGGATAACGAGTGCACCGTGCAGTAGGCTGAGCAGGACTATTCAAGGCGCCGCAGGTGGGCGCACGAGTCACCGAAAGATTGGATTTCCGGCTTAAGTTTGTCGAAAATCATAAGACGGCGGGGTTGTCATAGATAAGCTTCCTGAGGTGCCGGAGGCTGACCGATGACAAAGATAATCTCAAGCTGCGCGTTATTTCTTTCCATCGTTGCGACTTTGTTGGCTGCCCCCTGCCTAGCCCAGGACGAACATTTCGACATCGTCCGCTTTCAAGTCGAAGGCAACACCCTGTTGCCCGAGGCGCAGGTCGAGGGGATTCTCGCCCCGCTCGCCGGCCCCAAGCGCGTCTACGGCGACATCCAGAAAGCACTCGAAGCCCTCGAAGGCGCGTATCGCCGTGCGGGCTACAGCACCGTGCAGGTGTACGTGCCCGAGCAGGAACTCACCAGCGGCGTGGTG
>JACZJU010000049.1 GCA_014860395.1 Burkholderiales bacterium
GATTTACTCGCTGGAAAAAGTCGGCGCGAATGCGTCCATCACCTCCGGCGTCGTCGCTTTCCACCGCTAACGCCGGATTTTCGCATCCACAAGACGGCCTGCCCGCCCCTGGCGGCGCGAGGGAATGCTGATATCGAAGGGGTGCCGGCTTTCCGGGCGCAGCGCAGCATGACGCCCACCGCGCCGAGGGTCGAGGCGCCGCTTAGGCGCCGAAAAACTATGGAATCACGGCCAACTGAACTTCGGCATTGAGCCACGGCAAAGCCCGTACCAGCTTTTGCTTGCGCACCAAGGCATCGTCATGATCGTTCACCGGTCGATAGCCAGCTTCGGCTTCGGCCATTTTGTCGAAGGCTGAAAGAACTCGGTACCCCGGAATGCCAAGGTATCGAACGATGAGCAACCCGATAATGTCGGCCTCCAGCTCAAGGTTCCGGTACATCGGCTCCATGTCCTCGAACATGTAGGCCACCTCGGTAAGCAGTTCCGCAGCCCGAAGCGCCGAGATCGGCAAACCGGGCTCGTAGTGCCGGGGAACTGCCGACAATATCTCCCGCACATGTTCCGATGCGACGTGCGCAACTTCATGTGCCAGGACGAAAGTCAGCTCGGCATCCGTGAATCGACGTTTGAGCAGATAGTTTTCGGAAACGGTGATCAGACCGTTGGGCTTTGAAGCCACGGTGTATGCGTCATCGTGCACCAGCAGCACACGCCACTTCAAAGTGCCAAGCTTTGGACGCAACACTTGCGCCTGTGCGACTACGGGTTTCAGCAGCGCATCCAGCCGCTCCTGCAACTGCCAATTCTGGGAAAGCGCAGAGTCCTCGATGAATCCAAGATATTCGCGTTGTGCGGCAACATTCGCGGCAGCCAGCACGGCTTCGTAGCTGTAATGAAACGACTGCGCTCGTCCGGTCACCAGCGCCTGCGCTTGCGCCGTAGCAGTCAGCCCGAGAAGCATCAGCAACGTAAACAGTCTCATGATCGCTGCATCCCAAAGTCACGTCCAGGCAAAAAAACGCGGGCTTTGCGAGGCTGCGGTTCACCGAAAAAGACACTCCGTCGATCTGGCGGTAATACACCGGGCCTGCGGATTTCCGCGTGCCGCCCAATTCTTTAACGGCACAGGTTGCGGAATTATTAACGCTTCGCTGCGCTTTTTCGCGACTGCGTGCGGTACCTAGGGGCCTTTGAGGCAGAATAGCGACGAGCCGGGATGTCGGCTAGGAAACGCCTATCCTGTTGACTTAAATGGTATTTTTCAAGGAACGAAACTGGAGGCGGGGGTCGGAATCGAACCGGCGTACACGGCTTTGCAGGCCGCTGCATAACCACTCTGCCACCCCGCCGTGCTGAGCGCGCCGACTGGGCGCTACGGCATTTTGAACAAAAAAGGGAACGCGCCTGAGGCCTGCGCCGCAAGCCCTTACGCGCCTTCCCTTCGAATCTTGGAGCGGCAGAAGAGTCTCGAACTCTCGACCTCAACCTTGGCAAGGTTGCGCTCTACCAACTGAGCTACTGCCGCATGCGGAGGCGAATTATACCGGGGTTTGGCCTCGGCGATCAACCATGTTTAATCACCGTCGGCATGGCCATCTTGAGGTAATAGAACATGGACCACAGCGTGAGGGCGGCTGCCAGCAGTATCAGCCCGGTGCCCCATTGTTGCGGACGGAACGCGCCGATGGCGCTGTGATAGAGCAGCATCGGGATCGCCACCATCTGCGACACCGTCTTGATCTTGCCGATAAGGGACACGGCAACGCTCTTCGCCGCGCCCAGATGAGCCATCCACTCGCGCAGCGCCGAGATGGTGATTTCCCTGCCGATGATGATCACGGCGATCACGGCGTTCAGACGGTTGAGGTCGACCAAGACGATCAGCGCTGCGGCAACCATCAGTTTATCCGCGACCGGATCGAGAAAGGCGCCGAAGGCTGAGACCTGGTTCAGCTTGCGCGCGAGGTAGCCGTCAAGCAGATCGGTCAGCGCCGCGACGACGAATATGACAGTTGCAACCAGGTTTTGCTGCGGCACGCCCAGCCAGTTGTGCGGAAAGTAGAAAACGCCCACGAACAGCGGAATCATCACGATGCGCATCCAGGTGAGCGCGTTGGCTATATTGAAACGCATGGGCGAATATCCAAAAAAAAGCGCGGGTTTCCTGCTCGCCAGCGTTGTCGGAAACGGCGCGCTTTGACTGGCCCGAAGGCACGAAACCAGCTGTCAAGATACCTCAATCGGCCGATTGTTAGTGCAACTCCAGGTAAATTTTTTCCGCGAGCTTGCGACTGATGCCCTGCACCTGGGCGAGGTCGTCTATGCTCGCGCCGATCACCCCCCTCAGGCCGCCGAAACGCGCCAGCAGTTCCTTGCGCCGCTTGGCGCCGATGCCGCTGATGCCCTCGAGCGACGAGGTCACGCGCGCCTTGCCGCGGCGCGCGCGGTGGCCGGTGATGGCAAAGCGATGGGCCTCGTCGCGGATGGCCTGGATCAGGTGCAGACCCGGATTGTCGCGCGTGAGCTGCACGCTGCTCTTCGCATCGGCGCAAATCAGTTGTTCCAGACCCGGTTTGCGCTCCTCGCCCTTGGCTACGCCGAAAAGGAAAATGTCGTTCATACCCAGTTCGGCCAGGACTTCTCTGGCCACGTTCACCTGGCCCTTGCCGCCGTCGATCAGAATCAGGTCCGGCACCATGCCTTCTCCGCGCGAAATCTTCTCGTAGCGGCGCTGCAGCACCGAGCGCATGGCGGCGTAATCGTCCCCGGCCTGGATGCCTGTGATGTTGTAGCGCCGGTATTCCGAATTGCGCATATCGAACCGGTCATAGACGACGCAGGAGGCCACTGTCGCCTCGCCTTGCGTATGACTGATGTCGAAGCACTCGATGCGCTGCACCGTGTCAGGGAGCCCCAGCGCGTCGCGCAGGGCGGCGAGCCTCGCTTCCTGGTTGCTCGCATGCGACAGGCGCTGCCCCAGCGCCAGCTCGGCATTCTTCTGCGCCATCTCCAGCCAGGCGCGTCGTTGGCCCTGCGTTCGTGTCACGAGCTGCACCGAGTGTCCCGCCTGCAGCGCCAGACCGGCTTCGATCTCCTGCGCGTCGAACTCCGCACCTGCAACGATCACCGCCGGCACCTGCCGGTTGAGGTAATGTTGCGCGAGAAAGGCCTGCAACACCTCGGGCGCGGTGCGCCCCTCGGCGTTGTGCGGGAAAAAACTCTTGTCGCCCAATTGGCGGCCCTGGCGCACCATTACCAGGTTGACGCATGCAGCCCCGCCCGCTTCCGCGCAGGCGATTACATCGGCGTCGCCCCCCGTACTGCTTTCGGCATACTGCTTTTGCTGCGTGGTCGCCAGCGCCTGGATCTGGTCGCGATAGAACGCTGCCTGCTCGTAGTGCTGCAGATCCGCTGCCTGCTGCATCTTGCGCCCCAGCGCTTGCAGCACGTCGTCTTCGCGTCCCTGCAGGAACAGTTCCGCGTTCCTCGCATCCGCGGCGTAGCTGTCGTGGTCGATCAGGCCGACGCAGGGCGCGGAGCAGCGCCGGATCTGGTGCAGCAGGCAGGGCCGCGAGCGGTTCTGGAACACCGAATCCTCGCAAGTGCGCAGGCGGAATATTTTTTGCAGCAGCTGAATGCTTTCGCGCACGGCGCCGGTATGCGGGAACGGGCCGAAGTAGCGGTGCCTGCCGTCGAGCGCGCCGCGGTGAAAGCCCAGACGCGGGTAGGCATGGCCGCTCAGCATCAGATAAGGGTAGGACTTGTCGTCGCGAAAGAGGATGTTGTAGCGCGGCGCGAGGGACTTGATCAGGTTGTTTTCGAGGATCAGCGCCTCGGCCTCGGAGCGCGTCACCGTGGTCTCGACCACTGCGACCTGCGTCAGCATCAGCTCGATGCGCGGGCTCTGTCCGGTCTTCTGGAAGTACGAGCTCACGCGTTTTTTCAGGTCGCGCGCCTTGCCCACATAAAGCACCTCGCCGCGCGCGTTGAGCATGCGGTACACGCCGGGCAGATGCGGCAGGCTGCTGATCAGCGCCTGCGCATCGAACGCCGGCGCGGAATCGGCGCCCGTGGTCATTGCTGCTCCAGCTCGGCAACGATGTCGCGAAATACCGCGTGGAACATGGCTTCCGTGAGTCGTTTGGTCTGCGTATTGTAGCGGCTGCAGTGATAGCTATCGTAGAGCCGGATGCCCTCAGACGAGTCCTGCGTTGGCGGCAAGTCGTGCACGGCGTGATGCGCGAATTTGCGGCTCGCGCGCTTGAGCCCGCAGGCCATCAGCACGGCCTGGTGCGCGACGCTGCCCAAAGCCAGAATCACGCGCGGCGGCCGCTGGCGCAGTTCGGCGGCGAGGTAGCGGTTGCAGCAGCGCATCTCCTCAGGCAGCGGCTTATTTTGCGGCGGCAGGCATTTCACCGCGTTGCTGATGCGGCAGTTCTTCAGCACCAGAGGGTCGTCTGCGGCCTCGGACACGGCGCGGCTGGCGAAGCCGAACTCATGCAGGCTGCGGTACAGGAGGATGCCGGCATGATCGCCGGTAAACGGCCGCCCGGTGCGGTTGGCGCCGTGCATCCCCGGCGCGAGCCCTACGATCAGCAATTGCGCCGCGGCATCGCCGAACGCGGGCACCGGTCGCGCGTGATAGCCGGGATGGTCGCGACGAACCTGATCGAGAAAGCCGGCCAACCGCGGACAGTCGCGGCAATCCAAGTTGAAGCTATCGGACATGGAACGCAGGGCGGATAGTCCCGGACTGAATTGCGCGGCGCTTCAAGCCAGGGCGGCGGCGAAGCTGGTCAGACCCGCCTTGGCCAGGCCAAAGCGCGCGTTCAACTGCAGCGCTTCTAGTCCGGGCGGCAGCCGCGCGCCGCGCATCGCCTCGGCACGGCGCTGGTTCATCGCGCCGGGCGCGAGCCCGGCCAGCAGTTCGGCGGCCGAATCAGGTGCATTGCACGACAGCACCATGTCGCAGCCGGCGGCCAGCGCGGCATGGGCGCGCTCCACCACGCCACCGGCGACGCTTGCGCCTTCCATCGACAGGTCGTCGCTGAAAATCATACCGTCGAACCCCAACTGCCCGCGCAAAATCTGCTGCAGCCATTTGGACGAAAATCCGGCCGGATGCATATCGACCTCTGGATAGATCACATGCGCCGGCATAACCGCCGACAGTCCATGCTTGATCAACGCCCTGTAGGGAAGCAGATCGGCGGCCTCGATTTCGGCGTAGCTACGTTCGTCCACCGGCACGGCAAGGTGGGAATCGGCGCGCACCCAGCCGTGTCCGGGAAAATGCTTGCCCACGCTCCCCATGCCGGCCGCGCGCAGCCCGGCGATCAGCGCTGCCGACAGTTGCGCAATTGCCTCTGGATTGGAATGGAAGGCGCGGTCGCCGATCACGCCGCTCTCGCCGAAATCCACGTCCAGTACCGGCGTGAAACTGAAGTCCACGCCGCAGGCGAGTAACTCGCTCGCCAGCACATAAGCGATGTCCCCTGCCGCGGCGCAAGCCGCGGCGCGATCGCGGTCCCAGGCTTCGCCCAGGCGGCGCATCGGCGGGATGCGCGTAAAACCTTCCTGAAAGCGCTGCACCCGGCCGCCCTCATGATCGACGGCGATCAACAATTCGGGTTTGCGCGACGCACGGATCGCGGTCGTAAGCTGACACAATTGCTGCGGCGAGCGATAGTTGCGCGCAAAAAGAATCACGCCGCCAACCAGAGGATGACGCAACAATTCGCGCTCGGCGGCGCTCAACTCCAAGCCCGCAACATCAAGCATCACCGGGCCCAAGACGTCATGCCCGCGACCTTCACTCATGGTCATTTCCCTCCAGGACGACGAAAGCGCAGGCCATTTCCACTTCGTCGCTGAGGCTCAGGTGCGCACGGCTGATGCCGCGTTGTTCGAGCAGCGCCGTCAGTGGTTCTGAAAACTTCAGGTAAGGCCTGCCCGAGCGTTCGTTTGCCACGCTGACGTTGTGCCAGTTGACCGGAAAATGGATGCCCGTGCCCATGGCCTTGGAAAATGCTTCCTTGGCGGCAAAACGCTTGGCCAGGTAATGCGCGGGCTTCAGGTGCGCGCAAAAGCGCTGATACTCGTGCTCGACCAGGACGCGTTGGGCGAAACGATGGCCGAAGCGCGCCAGCGCGCGCTCGATGCGGCGGACGTCGATCAGGTCGGTGCCGGTGCCGAGGATCACGCGCGTCGCGCCTCGGTCATCAGCCGTTTCATTTCACGCACCGCTGCTTCCCAGCCGGTGAATACGGCCTGCGCCACGATCGCGTGGCCGATGTTGAGTTCGGCTATGCCCGGCACGGCGGCAATCTGCGCTGCGTTGTCGTAGTTCAGGCCATGGCCGGCGTTCACCTGCAGGCCGATGCGGTTGCCGTACTCGACCGCTTGGCAGATGCGCTTGAACTCGGCCTGCTGTTCTTCGCCCGCAGTGTCGGCAAAGTGCCCGGTATGCAGTTCGATCACCGGCGCGCCGGCCGCCTTCGCCGCGTCGATCTGAGCGGGATCCGGATTGATGAACAGCGATACGCGGATTCCCGATCCGGCGAGCAGTTCGCAGGCATGGCGCACGCGCTCGAACTGGCCGGAGACGTCCAAACCACCCTCGGTGGTCAGCTCCATGCGCCGCTCCGGCACCAGGCAGACATCGTGCGGACGCACGCGCAGGGCGATCTGCAGCATCTCGCGCGTCACGGCGGACTCCAGATTCATGCGCTTGGTGAGCTGCGCGCGCAAAGCTTCGACGTCGCGATCCTGGATATGACGCCGGTCCTCGCGCAAGTGCAGGGTGATGGCGTCGGCGCCGGCGCGCTCGGCGAGCAAGGCGGCGCGTACCGGATCCGGATAAGTCGTGCCGCGCACCTGACGCAGCGTGGCCACATGGTCGATATTGACGCCGAGTTCGATCACAGTTGTCGCAGCTCCTCGAATATGCGCCGGCTGTTGAGCGGCTTTTGCTCCATGCGATGGCTGATGAGCAGACGCATCAGGGCTTTCGCCTGCTGCAGCGTCAGCGGATCGCTGTAATCGTCGTGCACGATGTCCAGCAGCGCCTGACCTGATAGCACCAGTCCTGTGTGCGCAGCGCCGTTCACCGCCACCGGTCCGCGCTCCGGCTCGTACGCATAGGACTTGCGCGGGTCTATCGCCGCGCCGCCGGCGTTGTCCAATGTCAGCGCGTAGCCCAATTCGCGCAACAGCGACTTTTCGAAGCGGCGCAGCACCGCCCCGGGCTCCGGCTCCTCGGCCAGGCGCGTGAGCGCGGTTCGATAATCCAGGAATAGCTGCTCCTGCGCGTCTTCGCGCGGCAGCAGCTTCAACAGCAGTTCGTTAAGATAAAAGCCGCACAGCAACGCCCTGCCCTGCAGCCGCGGCTGCCCGCCCTGCCATTCCGCGCGCAGCAGCAGGCGCAGCTCGCCGCTCCCGGACCAGGACAGCCCCAGCGGCTGGAAGGCCATGATGTTGCCCCGCAGCGCAGAACGCGGGCGCTTGGCGCCACGCGCCACCATGGCGACGCGGCCGTGCGAGCGCGTGAAAGTCTCCACCACCAGGCTGGTCTCGCGGTATGCGTAGGTATGCAGTACGTACCCGGGCTG
>JACZJU010000050.1 GCA_014860395.1 Burkholderiales bacterium
CCTGGGTCGAAGTTCCGACCTTGCTGTCGGTGTCGCGCTGCATGTTGACATAATCGATCTTGTAGATGCGCAGATAGGGCGTATCCGGCATCACCGCCAGGTTGGGGCCGTCGAGTTCGTAGCGCATGTCCACCTGCTTGGCGATGCGCGCGAGCAGCTGCTGCAGCGTCTGGTCGATGGCGTTGAGCGTGACGTTGCCGACGATGCCGGAATGGATGTCGACGTTGAGCTTGGCATCGCGCGCCAGAGCGAACAGCAGCTCCTGCACCTTGACGTTGTTGACCACCACGCTATAGGTTTCCGGCTGCGCAGCGGGTTTGGGCTGAGGCAATATGGGCGTGATCCGCACCGGTTCGGGAATGTCGCCCGCAGGCGCCGGTGCCGTGGCCTGCACATGTCCGGGCGAGGGCTTCATCGGCTGAATGCCGCAACCGGCGATGAGCAGGCAGGTTGCAAACGTCAGCCCGGCTCTAAGATTCATATCCCTCGCCATTGATATGTATACGGTTTCCCTCGTGGATTATATAGCACAACTGTTTGGGCGCAATGCGCTCCCTGAACCGTTTGCCGCGCCGCGTTCGCGCGGTGCGCTGCGCGCGTTTGCAGAGGCGAAAAAGCTACTGGCGGTTCTGGCTGCGCATGCGCTCCACGCTGCGCAGATAAGGGCCCGACTGCCTGTACACCATGGGCAGACTCTTGATGTGCTGATCGGCTTGGGCAGGCGTGGCGTAGAGCCCGTAGGCGAGGCGATAGTGCTGCCGGCCGTCGATCTTGACGCCGTAGAGATGGAAGTCCGTCAGGTCAAGATGTTCCGGTGCGGCGCGCGCGAGCAGTCCCTCTACCGCGCGCAGGTGCTGCGCGTCGGCGGTGTACAGCTGAATCGAATAGTGGTCGCCGGGCGCGCCTTTGAGCCATTCCTGCGTGGCGTCAAAGCGCGCGCGTGTGAGTGCTCCAGCAGGTGGCGGCGGCAGGTAATTGCGCGAGTCTGCCCCGGCGCTGCCGGCGGCCGGTGCTGGCGGCCGTTCTCGAGGCGGTGCGGCTGCGGGCGTTGCGAGGACGTCGACTGACGCAGCTGCGGCGCGAGCTGTTGCGGTCATGGAAGCGGGGGGCGCGGGCGCCGGCTGCGCCTGTAGCGCGCCGTTCGCGCTCGCTTGCGTGGAAGCGGGCGCCGATGATGGCGGCGTCGATGGCGAGAGCAGGTAGTGCAGACCCAGTCCCAACGCCAGCCCCGCGGCCACGCCGCCTGCTGCCAGCCCGATCCTGGACCTGCTCGCAGCCGGGCGGTGGAACTCGGAGTCGCGGATGGCGCGGTCGACGTGCCTTGCGGTGATGCCGTGCTCGTCGTCGGCGAAGGCGGCAAGCAGGGACTTGTCGGCGAGTATATTGACGCGCCGGGTCAGGCCCTCCGAGGCTTTGACGATACGGCGTACCGCTTCCGGGGCGAATACCTTGGGCCCGCGGTAGCCGGCAGCGCGCATGCGGAAGTCCAGGTAGGCCTCGATGTCGGAGCGCGCGAGCGGCTCCAGGCGGAAGCTGTGGGTGATGCGCTCCTTCAGCGGGCGCATCTGCGGCATCGACAGATGCGCATCCAGTTCGGGCTGGCCGAAGAGCACGATCTGCATCAGTTTCGCGTGGCTGGTCTCGAGGTTGGACAGCAGCCGGATCTGCTCCAGCGTTTCCTGCGGCATGGCATGGGCTTCGTCGATCAGCACCACCACGCGCCGGCCCTGGCTGTAGAGCCGGATCAGGTGGTCCTGCAGCGCGCGCAACAGCAGCGGCTGGCGTTGCGCGCTGCTGTCAATTTCCAGTTCGTCGGCGATGGCGTAGAGGATTTCATCGCGTGCGAGCGAGGGGTTGGACAGCAGTATGGTGTCGACATGTCCGGGCACGCGCTCCATCAGCACCCGGCACAGCATGGTCTTGCCGCTGCCAACTTCGCCGGACACCTTGATGATGCCTTCATCGTGAGTAATGGCGTAGAGCAGCGCCTCCAGCGTCGCGCCGCGGTTGGCGCCGGCGAAGAAGAAATCGGTGTGCGGGGTGATGCGAAACGGCGGCTCGTCCAGACCGAAGTGGTTGAGGTACATGGCGCCGGCTATTTCCTTTCCTGCTGTCCCAGGCGCGAGTACAGCGTGGTGCGGTTGATGCCGAGCAGTTTCGCCGCCTGGCTGACGTTGCCGGGGGTAAGGCGCAAGCCCGCCTGTATGTAGCCCTGTTCCCAGGCCCGCGATGGCCCCTTAGTCATGAGCGCCGCTTTTGATGCACTTGAGGAAGGCGTCTTCCATCGAGTCCCCGGCAAAGTCCTGCATCAGCGCGCGCGGGCTGCCGGAGAAGCATACGCGGCCCTGGTGCAGCACCACCGTGTATTCGCAGATCTCCTCGACGTCGGACAGGGCATGTGAAGTGAAGAACAGGGTGCGGCCCTGTTGGCGCAGTTCCCGCAGAAGTTGCTTCACGCGCGCGCGCGCCAGCGGGTCCAGCCCGCTCATCGGTTCATCCAGAATGAGCAGGTCGGGCTCGGCCAGCAGGCAGGCTGCCAGCCCCAGTTTTTGCGTCATGCCTTTCGAATACGAGCGCACCGGCTTGTCCAGCGCCGCTGCGTCCAGATCGAGAGCGGCGAACATGGCGCGCACCCTGTCCTCGTCGGCGCTGCGCTCATCCAGCGTGAGCATATAGCCGAGGAAATCGCGGCCGGTGAGGAAATAGGGCGGCATGAACCGCTCCGGCAGAAAGGCCAGCCGCGCGCGGGCGCGGCTATCGGTATGGCGGGTGCCGAAAATCTCGATGCTGCCGCCGTCTACGTGGCAGAAGTCGAGCAGGCATTTGATCAGGGTGGTCTTGCCGGCGCCGTTGACGCCGATCAGGCCGAATGCCGCCCCGGTGGCGACCTCGAGGTCGATCCCCTGCAGCACTGCCTGTTGGCCGTAACTTTTCCTGACCTGGTCGAAACGGACAGCCGACTGTGCCATTGTTGCCGTAAGACCTTTTTCAAAATGAGGGGACACCCCTGCGGGGACTTTCCCCTCCAGGGGGATCGAGACCTTCGGGGCGCCTCCCCTCATACCCCCTAAATCGGGGGCGATTTCGGTAATTTTGAAATGGCCTTTAAGCCATCTTGCGAAGTGCCCACTATATCAGGCCGCGGCGCGGCAATGTCGCGGTGGAAACCCGCGCAATCCGCCTGGGCGCGGCGGCGCGGCCGTCTGGTAGAATAGCCGCCCCGCGTATCTTTCTGACGCCGCTCCGTGCCGATGATCCCCGCAACAGACAATCTGGTCGAAGTCGACAACGTAAACTTCGCCTATGACCGCCGACCGATCCTCAAGGGCGTCAACCTCGACATCCGTCGTGGCCAGGTGGTGGCGATCATGGGGCTGTCCGGCTGCGGCAAGACCACGCTGCTGCGCCTCATCGGCGGAGCGTTGCATCCCACCAAAGGCGAGGTGCGCGTGGACGGCCAGTCGGTGGCCAAGCTGAACCACGAGGAACGCTTCGCGCTGCGCCGCAAGATGGGGATGCTGTTCCAGTTCGGCGCCCTGTTTACGGACATGTCATGCTACGACAATGTCGCCTTCCAGATGCGCGAGCACACGGATTTGCCGGAACAGTTGATCGACGACCTGGTGCTGATGAAACTGCAGGCGGTGGGCCTGCGCGGCGCGCAGCATCTCATGCCGGCGGAGCTTTCCGGCGGGATGGCGAGGCGCGTGGCGCTGGCGCGCACTACGGCGCTCGATCCGATGCTGATCATGTACGATGAGCCGTTCGCCGGCCTGGACCCGGTTTCGATGGGCGTTATCGGCCAGTTGATCCGGCGCCTGAATGACGCGCTCGGCGCCACATCCATCATCGTCACCCACGACGTGGCCGAGGCGCTGGAGATCGTCGATTACGTATATTTCATGTCCGACGGCCTGATCGTCACCCAGGGAACGCCGGACGAGCTACGCGCCTCCGACAAGCCGTTCGTGCACCAGTTCGTCTACGGCGAGACGGACGGGCCGATGCCGTTCCACTATCCGGCCGACGACTACGCGCGCGATCTGCACGCCGGAGAAGCGAGATGACCGCGCTGACCGATTTTCTTGAAAGCCTGGGCGCGCGCGCGATCGGCGCGGTCCACCAGCTGGGGTTCGCCAGCCACTTTCTGCTTTTGACTCTGCGCAACTCCGGCATGTGCCTGCGCCGCTTCTCCCTGGTGGTGCGCGAGATCTATTCCGTCGGCGTGCTGTCGCTGGTCATCATCGTGGTGTCGGGCATGTTCGTCGGCATGGTGCTGGGCCTGCAGGGCTACGATACTCTGGAGCGCTACGGTTCGTCCTCGGCGCTGGGCGTGCTGGTGGCGCTGTCGCTGGTGCGCGAACTCGGGCCGGTGGTGGCGGGGCTGCTGTTTGCCAGCCGCGCCGGCTCGGCCATCACCGCGGAAATCGGCTTGATGAAGGCGACCGAGCAGCTGGCGGCGATGGAAATGATGGCGGTGGACCCGATCGCGCGGGTGATCGCGCCGCGCTTCTGGGCCGGCGTCATTTCGATGCCGCTCCTGGCGGCGATGTTTTCGGCGATGGGCGTGTTCGGCGGGTATCTGGTCGGCGTGCGGCTGATCGGGGTCGATGAGGGCTCGTTCTGGTCGCAGATGCAGGCCGCAGTCGACCTCCGCGAGGACATACTCAACGGTGTGATCAAGAGCGTGGTGTTCGGCGTGGCAGTCAGCTGGATCGCGGTGTTCCAGGGCTACGACGCTCCGCCCACCGCCGAGGGCGTATCGCGTGCGACCACGCGCACGGTGGTCACCTCGTCGCTGTCTATACTCGCGCTGGATTTCATTCTGACTGCATTCATGTTTCGAGGGGCTTAAAGATGATGACGCGTAAGACGCTGGACCTGTGGGCGGGCGTGTTTGTCGCCCTGGGCTTGGGCGCGCTCCTGTTCCTGGCCATGAAGGTGGGAAATCTCGCCTCCTTCTCCGCCGCACCGACGTACCGGGTCATGGCGAATTTTGATAACATTGGTGGCCTGAAGAAGCGCGCGCCGGTGAAAAGCGCCGGCGTGGTCGTCGGGCGGGTCGAGGACATAGGCTTCGACCCCGAAACCTACGAGGCGGCGGTTACGTTCGCCATCGACAAGCGCTACCAGTTTCCGAAGGACACCTCGGCGAAGATTCTGACGGCTGGCCTGCTCGGCGAGCAGTATGTGGGTCTTTCGCCCGGTGGCGACGTCGCGATGCTGAAGGATGGCGACAAGCTCAAACTCACCCAGTCCGCCGTGGTGCTGGAGAACCTGATCAGCCAGTTCCTGTTCAGCAAGGCGGCAGACGGCGGCAATAATAAAGACGGCAAATGAAAAGAAACCTGATCATGCTGCGGCGTTTTTCGGTATTGCTGATGGTCGGCGGCCTCGCGGGGTGCGCCACGACCGGCGGCAATCCCGACGACCCGCTCGAAGGCTATAACCGTGCGATGTTCAGCTTCAACGACAGCGTGGACAAGGCCGTCATCAAGCCGGTGGCGCAAGGCTACAAGGCGGTGATGCCGGGGTTCGCGCGCACCGGGGTGAGCAACTTTTTCTCCAACCTGGGCGATGTCTGGATCGGCATCAACAACGTCCTGCAAGGCAAGCCCGGCGACGGCGTGAGCGATTTCGGCCGCTTCGCGATAAACACGACCATGGGTATCCTGGGACTGCTCGATGTCGCCAGCGACGCCGGGCTGGAAAAGCACAACGAGGATTTCGGCCAGACCCTGGGCCGCTGGGGCGTGGGCAGTGGCGCTTACGTGGTTCTGCCCTTCCTGGGGCCGAGCAGCGTGCGCGACGGCTTCAGTGTGCTCGCCGTCGACTGGCATGGCGACCCGGTGCGGCGTGTAGGCGACGTTCCGACGCGTAACGAACTCTATGGCGTGCGCATCATCGACACCCGCGCCAACCTGCTCGACGCAAGCCGGTTGCTGGAAGAGGCGGCGCTGGACCGCTATTCTTATGTGCGCGGCGCATTCCTGCAGCGCCGCCGCAGCCTGGTCTACGACGGCAATCCGCCGCGCGAGCCTGATCCGGAAGATGTCGACACCGGCGCACAAGGGAGCACACGCTAACCATGATCAGACTGATATCCGCATTTTGTCTTTCCCTGCTGGCAGCCTCGGCCGGCGCGGAAGATATCGCGCCCGACGCCCTGATCAAGGGTATTTCCGACGACGTGATCGGCATCATCAAACAGGACAAGGACATCAAGGCCGGCGACCGCAAGAAGATCGATGCACTGGTCGATGCCAAGGTCCTGCCGCATTTCAACTTCGCCCGCATGACGGCGCTCGCCATGGGACGCAACTGGCCCAAGGCGAATGCGGCGCAACGCGACGCGCTGATCACCGAATTTCGCAACCTGCTGGTGCGCACCTATTCGGGCGCTTTGTCCACGTACAAGGACGAGGTGATCGAGTTCAAACCGCTGCGCGCTGCCCCCGGAGACACCGACGTCACCGTCAGGACCCAGGTGAAACGGCCGGGTAACGCCCCGGTGAGTATCGACTACAGCATGGAGAAGACGCCGACCGGCTGGAAGGTCTACGACGTCGTGGTCGGCGGCGTAAGCTTGGTGACCAACTATCGCGACAGCTTCAACGCCGAGATTCGCGCGAGCGGCGTGGATGGCTTGATCAAATCGCTCTCGGACAAGAACCGCTCCCTGGAACCCCAGGGCGGCGCCGCATCCAAGTGATCTCCCAGGAAGGAGACCGGCTGCTGTTGCAAGGCCCGGTCACGATCGACACTGTCTCCGCGCTTTTGACGCAAGCGTGCACGCTGCTCGCGCCGGGCGTGGCGGTGCTCGATTTCAAAGGCGTCACGGAAGTGGACTCGGCGGCGGTAGCGCTGGCCCTGGAGTGCCTGCGCGAGGCGCGCCGGCGCAAGCTTGCGCTGTCGCTTGCCAACCTGCCCGAATCGATGCAGCACCTGGCCGAACTCTACGCCGTATCCGAACTGTTGCTGGGCCAGCCCGCCTGAACGCTCGCCCCGCCGTGGCGCGGCGCCGCATATGAACCCCGCGATCCAAATCCAACAGGTGTACAAGCGCTTCGGCACAGTCCAAGCGCTCTGCGGAATCGACCTTCAGGTCGAGCAGGGCGAGTTTTTCGGCCTGCTTGGTCCCAACGGTGCGGGCAAGACGACGCTGATCAACATTCTTGCCGGCCTGGCGCGCGCCGACAGCGGCAGCGTGCGCGTCCTCGGGCACGACGTCGTCACCGAGTATCGGGAATCGCGCCGGGCGCTGGGTGTGGTCCCGCAGGAACTGGTGTTCGATCCCTTTTTCAGCGTGCGCGAAACCCTGCGCATCCAGTCCGGCTACTTCGGACTGAAGCGCAACGACGCCTGGATAGACGAGGTCATGCACCACCTGGACCTGACCGGCAAAGCCGATGCCAATATGCGTTCGCTCTCTGGCGGGATGAAGCGGCGCGTGCTGGTGGCGCAGGCGCTGGTGCATAAGCCGCCGGTGATCGTGCTCGACGAGCCCACGGCGGGTGTCGACGTGGAGTTGCGTCAGGGGCTGTGGGAATTCGTGCGCGGCTTGAACCGCGACGGCCACACCATCGTGCTCACCACGCACTACCTGGAGGAAGCCGAGGCCTTGTGCGCGCGCATCGCGATGCTGAAACAGGGGCGCGTGGTCGCGCTCGATACCACCAGCAACCTGATGAACCGCAGGGACAGCCTGTATCTGCGGCTGCGTTTGTCCGGCGCCGCTTTGCCGGCGGCGCTCGCCGAGCGGGTGCGCGACAGCCACGACGCGACGCATACGCTGCGCGTGCGCAGCTATGCCGAGGTAGAGGGCGTGCTCGCCCAGGTGCGCGAGGCCGGCGCGCAGATCGAGGAACTGGAGCTGCTGCAGCCCGATCTGGAAGATGTGTTCGTGCAGATCATGAAAGACGCTAAAGGTTGAATTCCATGTCCGGATTTGGCACGTTGCTGTACAAGGAACTGCTGCGCTTCTGGAAAGTGGCGTTTCAGACCGTCGCCGCACCGGTGCTGACCACGCTGCTGTATCTGCTGATCTTTTCGCACGTGATGCAGGGGCGCGCGCCGGTCTACGGCGAGGTGCCCTACGCGGCGTTTTTGGTGCCGGGGCTGGTAATGATGGCGGTGCTGCAAAACGCCTTCGCCAACAGCTCGTCCAGCCTGATTCAGTCCAAGGTCACGGGCAATATTATTTTTGTGCTGCTGCCGCCGCTGTCCAGCTGGGATTTCTTCGCCGCTTACGTACTCGCTTCCGTGGTGCGCGGCATGGCTGTCGGGGCAGGGGTGCTGCTGGTGTCGCTGGCTTTCGTCACGCTCAGTTTCGAGCACCCGCTGTGGATAATCGCATTCGCCCTCACCGGCAGTGCTATTCTGGGCACGCTGGGGCTGGTCGCCGGCATCTGGGCGGAAAAGTTCGACCAGGTGGCGGCGTTCCAGAGCTTTCTCATCATGCCGCTCACGTTTCTGTCCGGGGTTTTCTATTCGATACATTCGTTGCCCGCGTTCTGGCAGGGGCTGTCGCGGTTCAACCCATTTTTCTACATGATAGACGGGTTTCGTTACGGCTTTTTCGGCGTGTCCGACATCAACCCTGCTTTGAGTCTGGCCATCGCGCTGGCCAACCTGCTGGTTTTCGCCGCCGCTACGCTCGCGTTGCTCAAGCGCGGATATAAACTACGCCACTGAGAACCCGTAGCAAAAGTCATTTTGTTACGGTCTGACTTAGGGAAGCACGAGGGGAGGCGCCCCGAAGGGGATTTCCCCTCATATTGTTACAGACACTGAAAGGACGACCATGGTTACACCGGAAGATGTCAAGACCTACATCGAGCAAGGCCTGCCGTGCGAACACCTTGAGCTCGCCGGTGACGGCCAGCATTTCCAGGCGCTCATCGTCTCCACCGAGTTCCGCGGCAAGAACCGGGTGCAGCGGCATCAGCGCGTGTACCAGGCGCTGGGCGAGCGCATGCGCGAGGAGGTTCACGCTCTGTCGATGCAGACGCTCACGCCGGAGGAGTGGCGCGAGCAGGGCGCCTGAACCGGGCAGGCATGGATAAACTTCTGATCCGCGGCGGTGTGCCGCTCTCCGGCGAGGTGCGCATTTCCGGCGCCAAGAACGCGGCGCTGCCCATCATGTGCGCGGCGCTGCTCTCGGCCGCACCGCTGCGGCTAACCAATGTGCCGCATCTGCGCGACGTCACCACCTTGCTCAATCTGCTCGGCGGCATGGGCGTGGCCGTTTCGCTGGACGAAAAGCTAGGCCTGGAACTCGATGCCGGCCGCGTGCACACGCCGTTCGCGCCTTATGAAATGGTAAAGACGATGCGCGCTTCCATCCTGGTGCTGGGGCCGCTATTGGCGCGCTGCGGCGAGGCGCGCGTCTCCCTGCCCGGCGGCTGCGCCATCGGCCAGCGGCCGGTGGACCTGCACATCAAGGGCCTGCAGGCTATGGGCGCGGACATCCGTGTCGAGCACGGTTACATCATCGCGCGGGCGAAGCGCCTGAAGGGCGCGCGCATATTCACCGATCTGGTGACTGTCACCGGCACCGAGAACCTTATGATGGCCGCCTGCCTGGCCGAAGGCACCACCGTGATCGAGAATGCGGCGCGCGAGCCCGAGGTCGTCGATCTCGCCAACTGCCTGAAGGCGATGGGGGCGAACATCGAGGGCGCCGGCAGCGACATGATCACCATCGAGGGCGTGAGCGCACTCACCGGCGCCGCGCACCGCGTCATGCCGGACCGCATAGAGACCGGCACCTTTCTCGTGGCGGCGGCCGCCAGCGGCGGCGCCGTGCGCCTGCGCAACACGAGTGCGCGCATACTCGAAGCGGTGGTGGACAAGCTGCGCGAAGCCGGCGCGAGAATCACCGCCGAGGACGACGCGATTGCGCTTGAAATGGACGGGCCGCCGCTTAGCGTGAACCTGCGCACTTCGCCTTACCCGGCTTTTCCCACGGACATGCAGGCGCAATTCATGGCGCTGGACTGCATCGGCCGCGGCACGGCGGTGTTGACGGAAACCATCTTCGAGAACCGCTTCATGCACGCGCTCGAGTTGCAGCGCCTGGGGGCGGATATCGAGATCACCGGAAACACAGCGGTGGTCAAGGGCGTGCCGCAGCTCGACGGTGCCGCGGTGATGGCGACCGATCTGCGCGCTTCGGCGAGCCTGGTGATCGCCGGACTGGTCGCACGGGGCGAGACCGTGGTCGAGCGCATCTACCATCTCGACCGCGGCTATGAGTGCATCGAGGAGAAGCTGTCGCAACTCGGCGCGCGTATCAAGCGCATTCACTGACGGGCGCTTTTGCCGCGGCGTACGCGGTAAAATCGGTTCTTTATCGGGCAATACTGTGTCCCCAATCACGATAGCCCTGTCCAAGGGTCGAATTTTCGAGGAAACCCTGCCGCTGCTTAAGGCGGCGGGCATAGTGCCGCGCGACGATCCGGAAACTTCGCGTAAGCTGATCATCGCCACCAGCCGGCCAGGGGTGCGACTGATCATCGTGCGCGCCTCCGATACCCCGACCTATGTGCAGTACGGCGCGGCCGACATCGGCATCGCCGGCAAGGACGTGCTGCTCGAGCATGGCGGCGACGGCCTGTATCAGCCGCTGGACCTTGGCATTGCCGCCTGCCGCCTGATGGTGGCGGTGCCGCAGGGCTTCGACTATGCGCAGGCGGTGAAGCAGGGCGCGCGCCTGCGTGTCGCCACCAAATACGTGCAGACGGCACGCGAGCATTTCGCCGCCAAGGGCGTGCACGTCGACCTGATCAAGCTTTACGGCTCGATGGAGCTCGCCCCGCTGGTGGGGCTGGCGGACGCCATCGTCGATCTGGTGTCCAGCGGCAATACGCTTAAAGCCAATAATCTGCGCGCAGTGGAGCAGATCGTGCCGATCTCGGCGCGGCTGATCGTCAATGTGGCGGCGTTGAAGCTCAAGCGCGCTGCGATCCAGCCGCTGATCGATGCGTTTGCAGCAGCCACGGGAAAACCGAAATGACCGCGATCGCGCGCCTCTCCACCCGCGACGCGGATTTCGATGCGCGGCTCGCACGGCTTACCGCTTTCGATGCCGCCCAGGACGAAGCAGTGGATGCGACCGTGGCCGAAATCCTGGCAGCGGTGAAAAGCCGCGGCGATGCGGCGGTGCTCGAATACACCGAGCGCTTCGACGCGGTGAAGGCGGCGGCGTTGGCCGAGCTCGAGCTGCCGCGCAAGCTGCTAGAGGGCGCGCGCGAGTCGCTGCCGCGCGCGCAGCGCGAGGCGCTGGAGCAGGCGGCTCTGCGCGTGCGCCGCTACCACGAAAAGCAACTGGCGCAGTCCTGGCAGTACACCGAGGCCGACGGCACGGTGCTGGGGCAAAAGATCACGCCCTTGGACCGCGTTGGCCTGTACGTGCCCGGCGGTAAGGCAGCTTATCCGTCCTCGGTGCTGATGAATGCGCTGCCGGCGAAAGTCGCCGGCGTGGGCGAACTCGTCATGGTGGTGCCGACGCCGCGCGGGGAGAAGAACGAACTGGTGATGGCGGCTGCCGCCATCGCCGGCGTCGACCGGGTGTACACCATCGGCGGAGCGCAGGCGGTGGGCGCGCTCGCCTACGGCACCGAAACCATCGCCCAGGTCGACAAGATTGTCGGCCCGGGCAATGCTTACGTCGCCGCGGCCAAGCGGCGCGTTTTCGGTGTGGTCGGCATCGACATGGTCGCCGGCCCCTCCGAAATCCTGGTGATCTGCGACGGAACGGTGGACGCCGACTGGATCGCGATGGATTTGTTTTCGCAGGCCGAGCACGACGAGGTGGCGCAGGCCATATTGATTTCGCCGGATGTCGCCTACCTCGATGCGGTGGCGGCGAGCATAGACAGGCTGCTGCCGCAGATGCCGCGGCGCGCGGTGATCGCTGCGTCGTTGAAGAGCAGGGGTGCGCTGATCGAGGTGCGCGGCTTGGAAGAAGCCTGCGACATCGCCAATCGCATCGCGCCCGAGCACCTGGAACTGGCCGTGGCCGAGCCGGAAAAGTTGGTCGAGCGTATACGCCATGCCGGCGCCATATTCATGGGCGGGTACAGTTCCGAGGCGATCGGTGATTACTGTGCCGGGCCCAACCACGTGTTGCCCACATCGCGCAGCGCGCGCTTTTCCTCGCCGCTGGGGGTATACGACTTTCAGAAGCGCTCCAGCCTGATTCAGGTGTCGGCGGAGGGTGCGCAGACCCTGGGCCGTGTCGCCGTCACCCTGGCCGAAGGCGAGGGCCTGCAGGCGCATGCGCGTTCCGCCGCATACCGCCTGCGCAGCAAATAAGGATCAGCCGTGAGCCGTTTTTGGAGCGAAGTGGTGCAGGGCTTGACGCCGTACGTGCCGGGCGAACAGCCCAAGCTCGCCAACCTGGTCAAGCTCAATACCAACGAGAACCCCTACGGACCAAGCCCGCGAGCTCTGGCAGCCTTGCGCGCCGAAGTGGGCGACACGCTGCGGCTCTACCCCGATCCCAACTGCGACAGCCTCAGGCAATCCATCGCAGCCTTCCACAAGCTGAAGCCTGCGCAGGTTTTCGTCAGTAACGGATCGGACGAAGTCCTGGCGCACACCTTCCTCGGCCTGCTCAAGCATGACCAACCGGTACTGTTCCCGGATATCACCTACAGTTTCTATCCGGTGTATTGCCGCCTGTATGGCATCGCGTACAAACAAGTGCCGCTGAGCGAATCGTTCGAGATTCGCATCGACGATTATTTGATGCCGAACGGCGGCATCATTTTCCCGAATCCGAATGCGCCTACCGGCCGGCCGCTGGCGCTATCCGAAGTCGAGCGCCTGTTGCGCGCCAATACCGGATCGGTAGTGGTAGTCGACGAGGCCTACGTGGATTTCGGCGCCGAGCCGGCAGTTGGGCTGATCGAACGCCATCCGCAACTGTTGATCGTGCGCACGCTGTCGAAATCGCACTCGCTCGCGGGACTGCGCGTGGGCTATGCGCTTGGCGACGCCGATCTGATCGAGGCGCTGCGGCGCGTGAAGGACAGCTTCAACTCCTACCCGCTGGATCGCTTCGCTTTGGCCGGCGCTGCTGCCGCAATCGAGGACCGCGCTTATTTCGAGCGCACCTGCGCCAGGGTGATCGCCACCCGAACCCGGCTGGCGGGCGATCTTGCATCCTTGGGCTTCGACGTACTGCCTTCAGCCGCCAACTTCATTTTTGCAAAGCATGGCAAGCAAGGTGGGACTGAGCTTGCCGCGAGCCTGCGCGAGCGCGGCATTATCGTGCGGCATTTCACCAACCCGCCCCGCATCGCGCAATTCCTGCGCATCACGGTCGGCACGGATGCGCAGTGCGAGGTTTTGATCACAGCCTTGAGGGCGATTCTGGCTTAGAATAAACGTTTGTCGGCTTGACCTTGCCCCCTCGTCGCGCTGGGTTAGAATGCGAAGAGTTCCCGCGATACCTTCGGCTGACGATTTACTTGCGGGCCATTTCAGAATTACCGAAATGGCCCCTGATTTAGGGGAGCATGAGGGGAAATTTCCCCTCATTTTGTAATCGACTTTTATGCGCACCGCTTCGATCACCCGCAATACCAACGAGACCCAAATCGGCGTCGGCCTGAACCTGGACGGCACCGGCGTGGCCAAGCTGGCTACCGGCTTGCCTTTTCTCGACCACATGCTCGATCAGGTTGCGCGCCACGGCATGATCGATCTGGAAATCGCCGCCAAGGGGGATTTGCATATCGATGCCCACCACACGGTGGAAGATATCGGCATCAGCCTGGGGCAGGCGCTGGCCGCGGCGGTCGGAGACAAGCGCGGCCTGCGCCGCTACGGCCATGCGTATGTGCCGCTGGACGAGGCGCTGTCCCGTGTGGTGATCGACTTTTCCGGGCGGCCCGGGCTCGTATATCAGCTCAAGTTCACCCGCGCCTGGATCGGCGAGTTCGACGTCGACCTGGTGCACGAATTCTTCCAGGGCTTCGTCAATCACGCCCAGGTGACGCTGCACATAGACAATCTGCGCGGCGACAACGCGCACCATCAGTGCGAAACCGTGTTCAAGGCATTTGGCCGGGCGCTGCGCATGGCGGCCGAGCCCGATCCGCGCGCTGCGGGCACGATTCCTTCGACCAAGGGCAGCTTGTGACTTCACAGGGTTGACGGGGTCGCCGGATCAAATCGTGCACAACCCGGATTCCTGCCTGTCGCATGGAACTCTTTTTCGTTAAATCCGCTCATTAGCAACCGCAATGACTACGATCGCAGTAATCGACTACGGCATGGGCAATCTGCGCTCGGTATCCAAGGCGCTGGAGCATGTCGCGCCGGATGCAGAGGTGCGGGTTACCTCGGACCCCGAGATCGTGCGGCAGGCCGAGCGCGTGGTGTTTCCGGGTCAAGGCGCGATGCCCGACTGCATGCGCGAAATGGATGCCAGGGGCTTGCGTCCGGCGGTGCTCGAGGCGGCGCGCTCCAAGCCTTTTCTCGGTATCTGCATCGGTTTGCAGATGCTATTCGAACGCAGCGAGGAAGGCGATACGGCCGGGCTGGGCGTTTTTCCCGGGCAGGTCAAGCGTTTTCCGCCGCAGGCGATGAAAGATGCACAAGGCGCAAAGCTCAAGGTGCCGCATATGGGCTGGAACGAGGTGATGCAGGCCGAGCCGCACCCGCTATGGCAGGGCATCGCCGACGCCAACCGTTATTATTTCGTGCACAGTTATTACGTCGAGGCGGGCAAGCCGGAACTGGTGGCCGGATACAGCATCTACGGTTTTCCCTTTACCTGCGCCGTGGCGCAGGATAATATTTTCGCTGTGCAATTCCATCCCGAGAAAAGCCAGACCGCCGGCCTTGCGCTGCTCGCCAATTTTGCAACCTGGAAGCCCTAGGGTCCAGGCAACCGTTCACTCTCTTTCTCAACAGCCATAACGACACATGCTTATCATCCCCGCGATCGATATCAAGGAGGGGCGCGCCGTGCGCCTCGAACAGGGCGATATGGACAAGGAGACGGTGTTCTCCGACGATCCGGCGGCGGTGGCCGCGCACTGGCTTGCGCAGGGTGCGCGCCGGCTGCACCTGGTCGACCTGAACGGCGCGGTTGCGGGCAAGCCCAGAAACGAGGGCGTGATCAAGGACATCGTCAGCGTGATCGATGGCAGGATCCCGATACAGCTTGGCGGCGGCATCCGCGACCTGGACACCGTTGAGCGTTATCTGGACGACGGCATCAGCTATATCATCATCGGCACGGCGGCAGTGAAGAACCCTGGTTTTCTGCAGGACGCCTGCACCGCTTTCTCCGGCCACGTCATCGTCGGTCTGGACGCCAAGGACGGCAAGGTCGCGGTGGAGGGCTGGTCGAAAATGACAGGCCACGACGTGATCGACCTGGCGCGCAAGTTCCAGGACTATGGTGTCGAAGCCGTGATCTATACCGACATCGGCCGCGACGGCATGCTCAGCGGGGTCAACATCGAGGCCACGATCAGGCTGGCGCGCGAGCTGGTGGTGCCGGTGATCGCGAGCGGCGGGCTGACCAACCTGAATGACGTCAAGGACTTGTGCAAGATCGAAGCCGAGGGCATTACCGGGGTCATCACCGGTCGCGCCATCTACCAAGGTACGGTGGACTTCAAGAAGGCGCAGGCGATGGCGGACAAATTGGGGCTAGGAAAAGGGGAGAAAGGAGCAACTTGAGCGCAAGGTCGGATTTATTCACCCGCGTTCCGCCTCCCAGCCCATGGGCCTAGCAAAGCGTGTCATTCCCTGTCTGGACGTCACTCACGGCCGCGTGGTGAAGGGGGTTAATTTCGTCGGTTTGCGCGATGCCGGCGACCCGGTGGAAATCGCGCACCGCTACGACGACCAGGGTGCCGACGAGCTCACTTTCCTCGATATCACCGCGAGTTCGGATGAGCGCGACATGATCCTGCACATCATCGAAGCGGTGGCGGCGCAGGTGTTCATCCCGCTTACCGTAGGCGGTGGCGTGCGCAAGGTCGAGGACGTGCGTCGGCTCCTGAACGCCGGCGCGGACAAGGTCTCGATCAACACCTCCGCCGTACAGAATCCGCAACTGGTGGCGGACGCCTCCGGCCGCTATGGCGCCCAATGCATCGTCGTGGCCATCGATGCTAAACGCGTCGATCCACAGGGAAGCGCGAAACGCGTCGATCCAGGAGCGAGCTCCGGCGACGCGGGGGGCGAACCGCACTGGGAGGTCTTCACGCACGGAGGGCGCAAGCCTACCGGCTTGGATGCGGTGCAATGGGCGCGTAAAATGCAGAGTCTGGGTGCTGGAGAGATCCTGCTCACCAGCATGGATCGCGACGGCACCAAGTCCGGCTTCGACTTGGCGTTGACGCGCGCGGTGGCAGACGCAGTGGATGTGCCAGTGATCGCCAGCGGCGGGGTCGGCAACCTCGAGCACCTGGTCGCGGGAATACTCGAGGGCAGGGCCGATGCGGTGCTCGCCGCAAGCATCTTCCACTACGGCGAGTACAGCGTGCGCCAGGCGAAGGAACTGATGGCATCCCGGGGCATTGAGGTCAGGCTTTGACGCGCGGGGTCGCCCCGATTACGGCTTAACGAATAGGCAGACATGGACTGGCTCGATAAAGTTAAATGGGATGCCAACGGCTTGGTGCCGGCGATCGCGCAGGAAGCGGCGAGCGGCAAGGTGCTGATGGTCGCGTGGATGAACCGCGCGGCTTTGGAGCAGACGGTTGCCAGCGGTGAAGCCGTATATTGGTCGCGCTCGCGCCGGAAACTGTGGCACAAGGGGGAGGAATCCGGCCATGTGCAGAAGGTGCGCGAGTTGCGCCTGGACTGCGATGAGGATGTCATCCTGCTCAGCGTCGAGCAGGTCGGCGGCATCGCCTGCCATACCGGGCGGCACAACTGTTTTTTCCAGAAATATGCGGATGGAAAATGGGTCGTGGCCGACCCGGTGATCAAGGATCCACGGGACATATACCGCAAGTGAAGCGCTGATCGGGCGATGCTCGATCAGCGCCTCGCTTGCTTTGGGACGATGCAAGGGGGCATGCCCCCGTGTTCAAGGAAAGTAATATGAGCGACATACTCGAACGCCTGGCCGACACGATTGAGAAGCGCAAGGGCGGCGATGCGAATGCGCCGTCCTACGTTGCGCGGCTGCTCGCGCACGGCGAAGACGCCATACTGAAAAAAATCGGCGAGGAAGCAACCGAGACCGTCATGGCGGCCAAGGACGGGGACAAGCGGCGCATCGTCGGCGAGACCGCGGACCTGTGGTTCCACTGCCTGGTCATGCTGGCGCACTACGGCTTGCGGCCCACCGATGTGCTGTTCGAACTCAGGCGCCGCGAGGGAATTTCCGGCATCGACGAAAAGGCGGGCAGGGCCGCCGGTTCGCGCGTCGAGGCCGAGCGCAAATAAGCAAGGGGGCAAGCTTTGGAAGACTGCATTTTCTGCAAGATCATAGAAGGTAAGATTCCTTGCAAGAAGGTATTCGAGGATGCGGACATTCTTGCGTTTCACGACATCCACCCGGTGGCTCCGGTGCATTTCATGGTCATCCCGAAGCTGCATATTGCTTCGCTGATTGACGTGGAACTCGGCCATCAGATGCTGCTCGGCAAGATGCTGGCGCTGGCCTCGAAACTGGCGATCGAACAAGGCTGCAGCGACGGCTGGCGCACGGTCATCAACACCGGACGCGTCGGCCGCCAGGAGGTGTATCATTTGCATATGCACATCATCGGCGGCAAGGAAGTTCTGCCGGGGATGGTAAAACGTTAAAGGAGTAGAGCCATGGGTTCATTCAGCATTTGGCATTGGCTGATAGTTTTGATCATCGTCATGCTGGTATTCGGCACCAAAAAATTGCGCAACATCGGCGCCGATTTGGGCGGTGCGGTGAAAGGATTCAAAGAGGGCATGAAAGAAGGCGGCTCCGACCAGCCCGCCGGCAACTCGCAGAAGGCGGAAGGCAACGTCATCGAGGGCGAAGTCAAGGAGAAATCGAAGAGCGCATAAGCCGCGCCGAGCCCAGCGCGGGGGCCTCCTGCCCCGCGCTCACCCGTTGTCCTTCTTCCCGCACCCTCGGTCCCCGCAATGTTCGATATCGGATTTTCCGAGCTGATAGTCGTTGCCCTGGTGGCGCTGGTAGTGATTGGACCAGAGCGCCTGCCCAGGGTCGCGCGTACGATCGGCGCGCTGTTGGGCCGCGCACAACGCTATGTCAACGACGTGAAGACGGATATTCAGCGCGAAGTCGATCTGGACGAATTCAAGGATATACGGTCCACCTTCCAGGACGCGGCAAAATCGGTGCAGCAGTCGGTGAGTGAAGTCGGCAAGGAACTACAGGAGGCGGGGAAATCGCTGAACCAAAGCGTCTCCGGGTCTGTAGAATCGAAGGATGAACCTGAACGGCTGGCGGCGGAGGAAACCCCTGCCGCTTCGCCGCAGCTGGACCTGGGGCTGGAAACCAAGCCTGCTGCCGGGCGCGAACCGGCACCCAAGGCTGAATCCCGGTGAGTACGCAGCAGGAAACGTTCATTTCCCATTTGGTGGAGCTGCGCGACCGGCTACTGCGTTCGATCTACGCCGTGTTCGGGGTGTTCCTGGTGCTTTGGTTCTGGCCCGGTCTGGCCGAGATCTACGATCTGCTGGCCCTACCGATGATGCGCACCCTGCCCGAAGGCACGCACATGATCGCCACCGGCGTCATCACGCCTTTTCTGGTGCCGCTCAAGGTCGGCCTGATGGCGGCATTCCTGCTGGCATTGCCTTATGTGCTTTATCAGGTCTGGGGCTTCATCGCACCGGGTCTTTATGCCCACGAAAAGCGCCTCGCCCTGCCGCTGGTATTCGGCAGCACCCTGCTGTTCCTGGGCGGGGTCGCATACTGCTATTTCGTGGTTTTCAATCTGGTGTTTCGCTTCATCATCCAGTTCGCGCCCAAGAGCATCACGCCTGCCCCGGACATCGAGGCCTACCTGAGCTTCGTGCTCACCATGTTCACGGCCTTCGGCGTCACCTTCGAGATTCCGCTGATACAGGTGGTGCTGGTGCGCACCGGCGTGCTTACGGTGGCGAAGCTCAAGGACATCCGCCCCTACGTGATCGTCGGCGCTTTCGTCATCGCCGCGGTGGTGACACCCCCCGACGCGATATCGCAGCTCCTGCTCGCGATTCCGATGTGCCTGCTGTACGAATGCGGCATCCTTCTGGCGCAGCTGGTAGAACGGTTCCGGGGCAAGCGCGCGGCCGCGGAAGGGGGCGCACTCGATGCGACCGGCGGCGCGCCGGATCAGGCCGGAGCCGAAGAGGAGCGCTTGCCCTAGCCGCCACGCCCGGCGATCGCGCTACCGGCGCTGCAGCCCATCCCCACCTGTTGGAACTGCCCGCATTTTCAAGCCGCGCTAGCGCCGCGTGCCGCGATGCGCCGGTCGGCTCCGCTGCGCGGACTACTCGGCCTGGCGCGACGCGATCGGCCGCTTGCCCACGTTGACCTGCACCTCGAGAGTGTTCTGGCCGCGCTTCAGTCCGAGCTTGGCCTGTTTGCCCGGTGCCAGGGCGACAATCAGGTTGCGCATGGAATCCGGGTCGAGCACCGGCTTGCCGTCCACTGAGACCACGATGTCCCCGGGCTTGATGCCGGCGCGGTCGGCGGGGCTGCCGCGCTGCACCCCGGCGACGAGTACGCCGGCGGTGCTGCCGAGCTCGAATGATTCGGCCAGTTCCGGCGTGATCTCCTGCAATTCCACGCCGACCCAGCCGCGCGTCACGGTACCGGTTGCGATCAACTGCTCCATTACCTGCTTGGCGATGGAAACCGGAATCGCAAAACCGATGCCTATGGAGCCGCCCGATTGCGACAGAATTGCGGTGTTGATGCCGACCAGGCTGCCGGAGGTGTCGATGAGCGCGCCGCCGGAATTTCCCTGATTGATCGCGGCATCGGTCTGGATGAAATTCTCGAAAGTGTTGATACGCAGGCCGGTCCGGTGCAGCGCCGAGACGATGCCCATGGTCACCGTCTGGCCCACGCCCAGCGGGTTGCCGATCGCCAGCACCACGTCGCCGACCCTGAGGTTTTCCGCCTGCGCCAGGGTAATCGCCGGCAGGTTCTGCGCCTCGACCTGCAATACGGCGAGGTCGGTTTCGGGATCGTTGCCCACTACCTTTGCGACCAGCTTTTTGCCGTCGGGGAGCGCCACCTCGATTTCGTCCGCGGCCTCGACCACGTGCTGGTTGGTCAGTATGTAACCCTTGGGGCTGATGATCACGCCCGAGCCCAGGCTGAAGGCGCGCTGCGCCTCGTCTTCGAAGCGTTCGCCAAAGAAATGGCGGAACAAGGGGTCGTTCATGAACGGGTTGCGCGGCCGTTTTACTTCCTTGCTGGTGAAGATGCTCACCACCGCAGGCGCCGCCTTGCGCACCGCATCGCTGTAGGAAACGGTTGTAACGCCGGCGCTGGTCACGACAGGCGGCGCCCGGTTGACTACCTCGACCGGAACGGTGGGATTGCCCGGCAACCATTCCGGCTTGAGCGTACCAACGACAAACAGAATGGCGAGGCAGACGGTGGCCGTTTGCGCGAAGGTCAGCCAAAGTCGGTACATCGCGTGCGTGTCCTTACTTTTGTTCAAATACGAGGGAACAGATCCCCTCATATGCACCTAAGTCAGGGGCTGTTTCAAGCATTCTGAAACAGCCTCCCCGTGTTGGGCGAATGATGCGCCGGCGTGTGTGCGGGTACAATTCCGGCTGGTTTATGCGAGGGATGCCGCAATGCAGCGCGAGGAACTGAACCGTTACTTGGACGGCCTGTTGGAGGTCTCCCGATACCGCGATTATTGCCCAAATGGGCTGCAGGTGGAAGGGCGCGGTGAAATCCGCCGCATCGTAAGCGGGGTGACGGCGAGTTTCGATCTGATCCAGGCTGCGCTTACAGAAGATGCAGACGCCATCCTGGTGCATCATGGTTATTTCTGGAAAGGTGATAACCCCTGCCTCACCGGCACACGCCGCGCGCGCATCGCGCTGCTCATCGCGCGCGAACTCAATCTTTACGCCTACCACCTGCCGCTGGACGCCCATGCCGAATTCGGTAACAACGCCCAACTTGGCAAGCGGCTGGGCTTGGTCGAAACCGGGCGCTTCGCCGACCAGGACATCGGGGTTCACGGCCTGTTGGACGCGCCGATGCGTTTGGACGCATTTGCCGCGCAGGTCAAACACCGGTTGGGGCGCGAACCGTTGGTGATCGGGGACGCCGCGCGGGAAGTGCGGCAGATTGCCTGGTGCACCGGTGCGGCGCAAGGGTTCTTCGAGGAAGCGATCAATTTGGGTTGCGATGCCTATCTCAGTGGGGAAATTTCCGAGCAGCAGGTGCACCTGGCGCGCGAATCAGGCGTGGCGTTCATCGCGGCGGGTCATCACGCCACAGAGAAATTCGGGATTCAGGCTTTGGGCGAGCATTTGGCGGCGCAATTCGGCGTGGCGCACAAATTCATCGACATTCCCAATCCGGTATGAGTCTCGCGGTCACCGGCGCCGGCAGAGCGACCTCTGTTTGTTCATATATTTCAATGTGTTATTTTATAAAACTTTAATCCGCCCAATGCTTTCAGGTATAATCGCAAGCTTTTGCACACAGCAGAATCTTGTATATCGAGGGACTTTCGATGAGCGACGATAAGCAAGTAAACAAGAACCGACGCAATCTGGTGATCGCCACCTGCGCGGCAGGGGGTGCTGCCGGCGTTGCCGCGGCGGTGCCGTTTGCCGCGAGCTGGCTGCCCTCGGAGCGCGCCAAGGCTGGCGGTGCGCCGGTCGTGGCCGACATCAGCACGCTCGAGCCGGGCCAGATGATGACCGTCGAATGGCGCTCGAAGCCAGTATGGATCATACGCCGCACCAAGGAAATGCTCGAGGGCGTGAAACGGGACGATAGCAAGGTTTCCGACCCGCAATCGGATGTGCCGATGCAGCCCGAGTACGCAAAAAATGAATACCGCTCGATCAAGCCGGAGGTGCTGGTGCTAGTGGGCATTTGCACTCACCTTGGCTGCTCGCCGCAGGAAAAGCCGGCCGCGGACAAGGCGGAAATGGGCGCGGACTGGGAAGGCGGTTTTCTCTGCCCCTGCCATGGATCCAAGTTCGACCTTGCCGGGCGCGTGTACAAGGGGGTGCCGGCACCGGTGAATCTCGAGGTGCCGAAATACACGTATCTGTCGGATACGCGCATTCTCATCGGCGAAGACACTAAGGGGGCGTAACAAATGGCTGCCGCAGAAAAACCTCCCGTTACCGGAACCGGCTCCGTCGCGCTCGATGGCCTGCTCACCTGGATCGATGCGCGCTTTCCGCTGATATCGACGTGGAAAGCCCATTTGACCGAGTATTACGCGCCGAAGAATTTCAACTTCTGGTACTACTTCGGCTCGCTGGCGATGCTGGTGTTGGCGATCCAGATCGTGACCGGCATTTTTCTCACCATGAACTACAAGCCGGACGCGAACCTGGCATTCGCCTCGGTGGAATACATCATGCGCGAGGTGCCCGGCGGCTGGATCATCCGCTACATGCACTCGACCGGCGCGTCGGCATTTTTCATCTGCGTCTATCTGCACATGTTCCGCTCGCTGCTGTATGGCTCCCACCGCAAGCCGCGCGAACTGCTGTGGGTTTTCGGCGTGCTGATTTACCTGTGCCTGATGGGCGAGGCCTTCTTCGGCTATCTGCTGCCTTGGGGACAGATGTCGTATTGGGGCGCGCAGGTGATCATCAACCTGTTCTCCGCCATCCCCTTCATCGGGCCGGATCTTTCCCTGTGGATCCGCGGCGACTACGTCATAGCGGACGCGACGCTCAACCGCTTTTTCGCGCTGCACGTGATCGCCATTCCGCTGGTGCTGCTCGGCCTGGTCATGGCGCATCTGTTGGCGCTGCACGAAGTCGGTTCGAACAATCCGGACGGCATCGACATCAACAAGCACAAAGACGCCAACGGCGTGCCGCTCGATGGCATACCCTTTCATCCCTACTACACCGTGAAGGACATCCTCGGTGTGGTCGTGTTCCTGATCGTGTTCGCGATCATCGTGTTCTTTGCGCCGGAGATGGGCGGCTACTTCCTCGAAGCCAATAACTTCATCCCCGCCAATCCCTTGCAGACCCCGCCGCATATCGCTCCGGTGTGGTATTTCACGCCTTATTATTCGATCCTGCGCGGCGTGCCGCCGCTGTTCCATTCGCAGTTCCCCGGCGTGGTGGCAATGGGGCTGTCGGTGATGATCCTGTTCGCCCTGCCCTGGCTCGACCGCGGCGCGGTGAAGTCGATTCGCTACCGCGGCACGCATTTCAAGGTGGCGCTGACCGCCTTCGTCATCGTGTTCCTGATCCTCGGCTACCTTGGCACAGAGCCGATCACAGTGTGGGGCCAGTTCGGCGGCTGGCTCGGCCACGCCGACCGCGCGACGGTGGTGGCGCGCATCTGCACGGTGATCTACTTCCTGTTCTTCATCCTGATGCCCTGGTACACCAAGGTGGATAAGACCAAACCCGAACCGGAAAGGGTGACCCACTAATGAAGAAGCTCATTGCTAGCTTTTTGTTGCCAGCGGCGACTTTCATTGCATTGCCTGCGGTGTTGCTTGCGTCGTCCGTGGTGCTGCCGGGATCGCCAGCGGCGATGGCTTCGGAAGGCGGCCCGCGCCTGGATCGGGCGCCGATCAAGCCGACCGATGTGGTCAGCCTGCAGCGCGGCGCGCGCACTTTCGCCAACTACTGCCTCAACTGCCACAGCGCTTCGCTCATGCGCTGGAATCGGCTGGAGGAACTCGGCCTGAACGAGGCGCAGATCACGGACAACCTCATTTTCGACGGCGCCAAGGTCGGCGACCTGATGAACGTTTCTATGACGCGCAAGGACGCGAGGAAATGGTTCGGCGCCGCCCCACCCGATCTGTCGGTGATCGCGCGCGCGCGCGGTGCCGACTGGCTCTATAGCTATCTGCGCGGGTTCTACCGCGATCCGGCCCGGCCCACAGGCTGGAACAATGCCGTGTTCGAGAACGTCGGCATGCCCAATCCGCTGTGGCAATTGCAGGGACAGCGCGTGCGCGTCGAGGAGGCGGTAAAAGGCGAAGACCGCGAGGAGAGAAAAGAGAGCCATGGCGGCGTGCTAAAGGTGGCCAAGTACGAAATGGCGATCCCGGGCAGTCTCACGCCGGTGGAGTACGACCAGACCGTGGCCGATCTGGTCAACTTCCTCGTCTACATGGGTGAGCCGGCGGCGATCAGCCGCAAGCAGATCGGCATCTTCGTCCTGTTGTACCTGCTCGCCCTGTGGCCGCTGGTCTATCTCCTGAAAAGGGAGTTTTGGAAGGACGTGCATTGATCTAGAGACTGGTTGCAGAAACTGGAAACTAGACCGGGGGCGGGTATGGACCGCCTCTTCTTACAAAGGCTTTTAACACCATGATGAACCTTTATTCCGGCACTACCTGCCCCTTTTCCCAGCGCTGCCGCATCGTGCTGTACGAGAAGGGCATGGACTTCCAGATCATCGATGTCGACCTGTTCAACAAACCCGAAGACATTGCGGTGATGAACCCCTACAATCGCCTGCCGGTGCTGGTCGAACGCGACCTGGTCCTGTACGAGTCGAACATCATCAACGAATACATCGACGAGCGCTTTCCGCACCCGCAGCTGATGCCGCCGGACCCGGTGATGCGCGCGCGCGCGCGGCTGCTGCTGTACAACTTCGAAGTGGAGCTGTTCAGCCGCATCGACATCCTCGAGGACGGCACGGTCAAGCAGCAGGAAAAGGCGCGAGCCCACGTGGCCGACCGGCTGACCGAGCTGGCGCCCATTTTCGTCAAGCAGAAGTACATGCTGGGCGATGAATTCTCCATGCTCGATGTGGCGATTGCGCCGCTGCTGTGGCGTTTGAATCACTACGGCGTCTCGCTCGGCAAGCCGGCCGCGCCGCTGATGAAATACGCAGAACGCCTGTTCTCGCGTCCGGCTTTTATCGAAGCGCTGACGCCATCCGAAAAGGTGATGCGCAAGTGAGCGCGTAGCGCTCATCCCGAGGAGCGCGCGCTGCGAGGGATCTGCTTCTTGCCTAACGGCGAATTTCTGTCTGGGTTCATTCGCGGCACGGGCGCTGGAAACGACCAATTCAACTATGTCCGAACCCTCCACCAAACCTTACCTGATGCGCGCCATCTACGATTGGTGCGTCGACAGCGGTTACACGCCCTATCTTACGGTAACGGTGGATGCGCTCACGCGCGTACCGATGGAGTACGTCAAGGATGGCCAGATCGTTCTCAATATCGGCCCGATCGCGGTGGAGCGCTTCAAGATGGGAAATGATCTGATAGAGTTTTCTGCCCGCTTCAATGGGGCAGGGCGCGACATCTCGATCCCGGTCGGCGCGGTGTCCGCGATCTATGCGCGCGAGAACGGCCAGGGCCTGTCGTTCGAGGTTACCGCGGCGGACGAGGCTGCAGCGGCGCGGCCGGCCGCGGCCGATGGCAGCGACGAAACACCGCCCGAGCCGCCGCGGCCTTCGGGTAAGCCTTCGCTGCGGCGGGTGAAGTAAGTTCGCCGCGTATAATAGTTGCACATGCCGGGTTAGCTCAGTTGGTAGAGCAGCGCATTTGTAATGCGACGGTCGAGGGTTCGAATCCTTTACCCGGCACCATCAAACAGTCCGAAGTAGTCCGATAAAGGCCATAAGTCCTAGTAAACACAAGGCTTGCGGCCTTTTTCTTTGCCGAAGTGGTCCGGCGTGGTCCGTTGACATCCGGGGGCATGAGGGGGCATGATTCGGGGTATACCCCAATCAATGGGGGCATCCTACGCTCTGAGGTGCTCAAAATGCCGCTTACCGATACCGCGATTCGCAACGCCAAACCCAGCGTAAAACCTGCTCGCCTTTTCGACGGCGGCGGGCTGTACCTTGAGGTGTCGCCAGCCGGGGGCAAGCTGTGGCGCTTGAAGTACCGATTTCACGGAAAGGAAAAGCGGCTGGCCTTGGGCGCTTACCCGGCGACATCACTCGCCAGCGCACGGCAGAAGCGCGACGAAGCGCGGACGCTGCTCGCCGATGGCACCGACCCGAGCGAACAACGGAAGGCTGCCAAGGCGTCGCGGGCGGGGCTGGCCGGAAATACCTTTGAGGTGATCGGGCGCGAGTGGTATGCCAAGATCGCGCCGACACTCGCCGACACCACGAAGGAAAAGATAATCAGGCGGCTTGAGGTGGACGCCTTCCCCGTGATCGGAAACCGCCCGATTGCCAGCCTTGTGGCGGCTGATCTGATCCGGGTCATTGAGCGAATCGAGCAGCGGGGATCTGTGGACATTGCGCGGCGAGTCCACAACTACATCGGGCGCGTCTTTCGTTACGCTGTTGGCCGTGGGCTGACGACCCGCGACCCTTCGCGGGACATCGAATTGAAAGACATCCTTCCGCCGGCGGACGTGAAGCACCATGCCTCAGTGACCGAGCCGAAGGCCGTAGGCGGTCTATTGAGGGGGATTGATGGCTTTACCGGGGCCTTCACTACCCGGTGCGCGCTGCGCCTTGCTGCGCTCGTTTTCGTGCGCCCTGGCGAGCTTCGCCATGCGGAGTGGACAGAGTTTGATTTTGACAAGGCCGAGTGGCGCATACCGGCGGGCAAGATGAAGATGAAAGAGCAGCACATCGTGCCGTTGTCTGCTCAAGCAATTGCCGTGCTGCGGGAGATTCAAACGCTGACCGGGCGAGGACGCTACGTCTTTCCGAGCGAGCGCGGCGAAGGCAGGCCGATGAGCGAGAACACCATCAACGGGGCGCTGCGCCGATTGGGATACATCAAGAATGAAATGACCGGGCACGGCTTCCGGTCTATGGCGTCAACCCTGTTGCATGAGCTTGGATTGCCTCATGCCGTTATCGAGCGGCAGCTAGCGCACGGCGAGCGCAACAAAGTGTCAGCGGCTTACAACTTCGCGGAACACCTACCAGAGCGGCGCAAGATGATGCAGCAATGGGCAGATTATCTGGAAAAGCTCAAGACTGGCGCGCAAGTGATTCCGTTGCACGGTAACGCGGCTTGATGAATTGCCGTGAAAGGCCGCATGGTGAATGAAGCCGAGATCAGCCGGCGTGCATGGGCTGTAATTGGCCGCCTAAAACTCGATGATTCCATTACTGAAGCTACGGTGATAAAGACTCTAATTGTCACCAACATTACCGATCCGGAAATTCGTGACTATCTCGATATGCCCCAACATATAGCGGGCTTGCTACCCCAATGTCTAGGGGGAAAAATCGAAGCCCGTCTTTCCAATTACTGCGCAGTGCGTGCGTTGTTTGAACTTGCCAATAAACCCCCTTCGGTTAGCTTAGCCGAGGAATGGGTTACCACTGCTGAAGAGTGCGCAGAAGTAGAATTAACAGATCACTTTACGATCAAGGCGCGGAGCAGCAAAGCGGGTTCCAAGCGGCGCCAGACCGATCATGCGGATATTGTGAAGCATTGGGAACAGTTACGAAACGGCGGAGCTTCTAAGGGATCTGCAAACGATAGAACGGCAACGCGCTTCAACATCACAGTCAGACAGGTACAGAAAATTCGCAAGATGCAAAAACGAACTTAGCGGGATGGTTCGCTTTTTGCGGCGAGGATGCACCTATCGGCCTGCAACGGCCATTTACGGAGCATCCTGTATGAATCACCAATTACCTGAAACCGGCTATCTTCGCCTATCGCAAATCATCGGCGACGCGAAAGCGGTACCGCCAATTCCCGCAGTTATCCCAGTAGGTAAATCGACATGGTGGGAGGGCGTCAAGTCTGGCCGCTATCCTCAACCCGTGAGAACGCTTGGCCGGCGCATTACCGTATGGCGCGTTGAGGACATTCGTGCCCTGATCCAGAAATGCGCAGCCTAACCCAGGAGCGAACGATAGGCGCCGCCGCCCCGCTACGCGCGAATACAGGCGCTAGGAGCGGCAATCGCCCCGAGCTCGTAGAGAAGCACCACCTCGCACCCGATCGCGCACGGGTGGGCCGATAGCATGGCTAACGGACGCAACCCAGGCCGGAAGCGCGACACCGGGCGCGACGCTGGCCCCTTTGTGGCGCTACCGTGGAGTGTGCTGGATAGTTCGGCTTACTTGTCCCTGTCCGCCCATGCCAAGGCGCTGCTGTTGGAGGTTGCTAGGCAGTATCACAAAGACGACAACGGCCGGATGCTGCTATCACGGGCGCACCTTGCTAAGCGTGGTTGGCATAGCAATGCCACGATCACGAAAGCGAAACGGGAGCTACTCGCGGCGGAATTGATCTTTGAAACGGTGAAGGGGCAGCGACCGAACCGCGCGAGCTGGTACGCGGTGACCTGGCGCACCCTCGACAAGATACCCGGCTACGATTTTGGCGTCGAAAAGGCTTTTCATCGCGGCGCGTACCACAAGAATGCCTCAATCAAGAACGCGAGCCTTAGACCACCCCATGGGACAGGGAAGGCTCCCATTGCACCACCCCATGGGACAGAGCCCCCCCTTCCTGTCCCACTACGTGGTGCTATCAGATCCACCTTCAACCCTCGCTCTGTCCCACCAGGCGGACACCCTCTAGAGGTTGCCATCTACGGTGTAGGGAACGGGGGCAGTACGGGAACGAAGTCGGCGACCTGCCAGGCCAAGGGCTGTCGGACACTCACGCTGGGGCGGAAGTATTGCGCGAAGCACCGGAAACCGGCGAACGCGCACCCGGGGGCGCAACGGTGCATTGACGTAAGGGAAACGCAATGACATCGACGCCGAACAAAAGTATTGCAGGTACCCGGGCCGGGAACGTTGACCGGGACTGATCGAGCGGCACGGCGCAATGATTCACTGATCCACACACCGATGAGCAACCCGGTTCTATCCGGCGCCACCCGTGCGCTGATTAAGCGCGTTCTCGCATTGATTGGCACAGCGCGCGACGATCCCCGCTATCCGGAAATGGGCCAGTCTGTGCTCGGGCTGTGCGAGGCCGCTTTGAAGGCCATCCAAGCGGCGCATGTTGAGGAAGTTGCGGCCGACCCGGTTGTCACTACCCGGCCTGGCAATCTTGACCTGCGCATCGCCGAACTGGCCGCACACGGAAAGGGTGTACGCGAGATCGCTCGACAACTCCGGGTGAATGCGTCTACAGTGAGCCGGCGACTCCGCAACGCAAAGCAGGCCAGCGCAACACCTAGCGCAACATCTGATGCGACGCCCAGCGTATGATTTCGAAAAGCAGACTGCGGAGGACAAAGTGAAATTACCGGCTCTATTTATTTATGCGTTCTTGCTGTCTCTAACGCCGAGCGCGGCCTTTGCCCAAGAAGCTGACGCCGACACACATTTCAAATCGCTTGAGCAGAATGAAAAAGAACGAGCGGCGGCTGAAAGTCTGATGTCGAAACTTAAGGCTTGCAAGGAAGTCTACGCAAACAGCAACATTGACCCTGTGCGCGACAAAATTGCCTTCGAGGGAAATCCAGCGACGGATGACATGCTCAAAAACAAAAGCAAGCCCAACACTGAAGAGAAGAAAGCGCTTCGAGCATTTATCTACGCTGAAGTTGCTAGCGAAAAGTGTTTGGATGCGATCTTTTACAGAGATGATGAAAATGCTCGGCACGCGCTGGTCGTCGAGAGGAAAAAGGAAATTGAAACCAATATCAAACCGCTAATAAATGGAAAAATTACGTATGCGGAATACAACATACTCCAAGAACAGCGAGACCAGCGTTTGAAGGAGGTAGTTGAAAAGTTGGTGAAGGCGGTAGTCGCTCAAGCGTCTCCCCAAAACGAATCAAAGACGCAGCTTAATCCGGCGGATACCGCGGCACTTGACACTTGGTATAAGCACGCGCTCGATACGTGCGTCTCGAACGACGAATGCAAGAGGATTGTGAAGAAAACCTATGACGATTCGATTGCGTGCAGCGGTGGCGACTCTAAGGCATGTAGCGAGCACGACAACAACCTAATGAATATCGGGCGCTGGAACGGTGGGCAACGCGCCGCTCAAGCGACGTCCCAAGACCCCATGATGAAATGCCTGCAAGATACGGCCGCGCAAGTTCTTACGTGGTGTAGGAACACCGACTGCGATACCAGTTTGGTGACTCGCGTGATCGGTGTCCGACAAAGAATGATGTGCGGTTACTCCGCAATCCAGGGAGCACAACCAGTCCCGCAAAACCCGGATCCGACCTGCATCACAAATCCAACTGCCATTGGCGGATGGATTACTACGTGCCACTGAACCCGGAGAATCGGGCACGAATTCCGAAACACCGGGGGCATGGAAGAAAAGGACGGGTTACGAGTCACCCCTTTCCGGCGTTGCGCTGGTGTTGCACGGCCTAGGGAATTCCATAGCGGAAGCGCGCGCATACGCGCGTACACGCGCGAGGGAATATTTTTACTTCCCGCCCTCAGCCGCTCGCTTGAATCCAGATGGCACACATACCGCGTAAACATTTACGCCAGTCGCAGAGCCCCACTCCGCCTTTACTTTCTGCAAGCCGTTGTTGCACGCCTCAGCGCTCGCAAATTCAGCTTGCACCGAAGTCGCCGACGATGCCGGCATGGCCGGATGTTTATAGAGCAGGGCGACTATCAATATCCAGGTTTCCATACTGTCCTCCCTTTGGAATCAAAAAAGGGAGCATACCCCTCGAACTCGCAGAAGCAACTCCCCTGGAAAGGGCACCCACCGTTCGGGGTCCAAGCCGGTCCCTGAGATATTCGCGTGCTTCCGCTTTCGACCGTAGCGGGTTGGTGCGATTCCTGTACCAATTCCCATATTGGGAATGAATGGCGTAGTGTTACTAGCCATTGCCCCCGCTGGCGGTGCTCGCTACGCTGCGCTCCGGCAGCGGGCGGGCGGTGCGTCGCTGCCGGGCGTAGTGTTGACCTTGCCAAGCTGTACCGCCAAAGTGTGCGTGCTTGAAGGCATGGCCACGGGTAAGAGGCTACGATTACCGCGCCGAGTGAATTTGTAGGGGGGTAGAACGCAAGCGCTGGGGGTAGATTTGGGGGTAGATGTAAAAACCGCAAAGCGCATATCAAGCATTGACGCTGGTTTCCGGGCGATTTTCGAATCCTTTACCCGCACCATCTTCCGGCGGTGCGCGTCCGCCGTTCAGAGCTAACGGTAGACCAGCACCGGCAGCTTGCAGTGCGTCAGCACTTTGTTGGTTTCGCTGCCGATCAGCAGTCCGGCTATGCCGCTGCGGCCATGCGACGCCATGAAGATCAGGTCGCATTTTCGCTGCTTCGCGGCCTTGATGATCGCCTGATAGGGCGAATCGTCGCTGAGGTATAAGCCGGAACAGGAAACGCCTGCCACTGCCGCCATCTTCTTGATCTGGTCCAGGTATTTGCCCGCGGTCTTCTTGATCTGTTTGTTGAACACGTCCAGCGGCACAAAATTCGCTGGCATGTAGTCGCCGGCGATGTTGGGGTGATATTCCGGCGCAGCGTAAAACGCCGTTATGCGTGCGCCGTGGACCATGGCGAAGCGCACGGCATGCTTCGCTGCGCGCAGCGACAACGCCGACCCATCGGTCGGAACCAGAATGTGCTTGAACATGGCGGACCCCTTTCTTCTTGGCTAGCGATTCTTTAAGACGCTGCGTTGATATCCATTGCGGCGATGCTGTGGCATCACGTTCAGCGGCGACGGCATCCGGTTCCTAGGCGGCGGCGAGCTGCCGCCACGCCAGCCCGGACGAGACAGGTGCTCGGGGTTTTCTGCCGCGCCGACCGTCATTGACCGTGCTACGCGCCGGACCCGATTCCGGCGGCGGCATGACGCTGTCCGGCGAGCACGCAGCCGGGTCGACCACGCCGCGCAGGGCGTCGGCGTCGGTGATATCGATGCTTCTCTGATGCACCTGGATGATGCCGGCGGTATTCAGCGCAGACAGCGCCCGGCTCACCGTTTCGAGTTTCAGTCCAAGGTAACTGCCGATTTCCTGGCGCGTCATGCGCAGATTGAAAGAGCAGCGCGAATACCCCAATGCGCCGAGCCGGGCGGACAAATTGAGCAGGAATGCCGCCACCCGGCCTTCTGCGCCGAGTGTGCCCAGGGTCCATGCCATATTCTGCACGCGCACCAGTTCGCGGCTCAGCACGCGATAGAGCAAGTCCTCCAGACTGGGACATTCGTTCACCAGCCGCGCCAGGCTTGCGAGCGGTACGATCACCACTTCACTCGTATCCAGGGAGACGGCGGTGGAACTGTAATGTCCGCTATCGATACCGTCGGCGCCCATCAGGTCTCCGCACATCGGGAATGCCAGCACTTGTTCGCTGCCCGAATAGTCGGTATAGACGGTCTTGAAGCAGCCGGAGCGCACGACGTAGAGGGAATGGAACTTGTCGCCGGCATGCACCAGTGCCTCGCCTTCGCGCACCCGGCGCAGGGCGAACGCGGTGCGCGCGAGCCAGGTTTCGTCCGGGTAGTCGATGTGCAGCAGGCGGGTAAGCTCGCGCACGCTGAGGCTGGCCCCCTCGTGGCCCTGTGCGCTTGACGTACCTAGTTCCATGGTGCCGAAATCAAGTGCATCAAAGTGCGAATTTGCGTCGGTCATGTTCTGCTCCACGATTTTGATTGGCGAGTTCGCATCTGTTTGCGGCTGTCTACAGGCCAGCGGCGGCGCCGCCAGGGCTGGCGGTCCACCTCTGGACAATTTCCCGGATGCGCGGGAAATCCGAGGATTTGTCGAGAAAGAATTCGGCGCCCGCGTCCATGCAGGCGCGGCGGTGTTGATCGGTCGCGTAATTGGTGAGCACTGCGACGTGCAGCGCCGGTACGCAGGCGCGCACCGCCTTCAACACTTCGAGACCGCTTCCGTCCTCGAGCTGCAGATCCAGAATCACCGCGCTGGGATGCGTCGAACGAATGCCGTCGATCGCGCCTCCGACCGTGCCTGCTTCGCCCACCAACTCGGCGCCCTCGATCGCCCGGATAGTTGCCGCCAGGCGCGCGCGGATTGCCGGCGAATCTTCGACCAGAAAGACCATCAGTGTTGCCCCCTGCGCTGCCAGACCCATATGCGCCGCCATATCTGCTTGTTGCAGTGAGTATGGAACACGGCGTACGCCGCTCGCCATAGGCGCGGGCTGAAACTGGGCGTCGGTCTTTTCGGAAGCGGTGTAGGGCGATGCCTACACGCGGCGGGAGGGGCTGGCCGGCCGTTGAAGAGCGCTGGTCTTCTTTGCCGCCATCGCGGCACGCTCGCGCCGCGCTGCGAAAGCGACTTTCGGTAGCCGGCTAGCTGTCGGGCGCAGCGCTGAGCTTGTGCGCCATGGCGTAGCGCACCAGATCGGCGACGCTGTCCATGCCCATTTTTTCGAGGATGCGCGCCTTGTGGGTACTCACGGTCTTGCCGCTCAGATGCAGGCGTGCTGCGATATCGGAGACGGTCGCCCCCGTCACCAGCAGGCCGAACACCTCGTACTCACGGTCTGACAGCGTCTGATGCGGCAGGCTGCCCGTCTGCGGCCTGAGTGTGAGCGCGAGCTGCTCCGCCACCCCGGGGCTGATATACAGCCCGCCTTCGGCCACTTTGCGGATTGCCGCGACGAGCAGGGCCGAAGCGCTTTCTTTGGTGACGTAGCCGGAAGCGCCGGCACGGATGGCGCGCACCGCATATTGCTCCTCCTGGTGCATCGACAGCACCAGCACCGCGAGGTTCGCCCGCGTGGCTTTCGCCCACTTGATCAGCTCGATGCCGCTCTTTCCCGGCATCGACATGTCGAGCAGCAGTAGATCGAAGCCGCCCTCGCGCACCCGCGCCATGACCTCGTCGCCGTCCACCGCCTCGCCCGTCACTTCGATTCCCGGCGCGCTCTGCAGGATGCGGCGCAAGCCGTCGCGCACGATGGCGTGGTCGTCGGCGATGAGGATGCGCGTCATGCGGCAGTCTCCGTGCCGGAGGCGACGAGCGGGATGCGCGCGCGCACCTCGCTGCCCTGCCCGGGCTCGCCATCGATCTCGACCTCGCCGCCGAGCAGCGCGACGCGTTCGCGTATGCCCAAGAGGCCGTAGGTGCCGCGCTTCTCCTGGTCAGCCGCCTCAATGCCGCGGCCGTTGTCGCGCACCTGCAGCTGCACCCATTCGCCTTTGCGTTCCAGGCGGATCTCGGTTGCGGTAGCCCGCGCGTATTTGGCGACGTTGGTAAGGGATTCCTGGGTGATGCGATACAGCGCCGAGGCAATCGGTTCCGGCACCTGCGCCACGGATTCGTCGATGATCAGGTCGGTGGCGATGCCGGTGTGCTTGGAAAAATTCTGCGTCAGCCAGTCCAGCGCCGCGGCCAGACCCAGATCGTCCAGCATCAGCGGGCGCAGATCGGCTGCGATGCGGCGTGTGGCCGCTATCGTGCTGTCGAGCAGCGCATGCATCCCCAGCGCACGCTCGCCCAGTTCCGGCTGGCCCGGTGGCAGGGCCGAGCGCAGCGACTCGAGGTCCATCTTGAGCGCGGTGAGCGACTGGCCGAGTTCGTCGTGCAGCTCGCGCGCGGTGCGGCGGCGCTCGGCCTCTAGCGCTTCGTTGGCCGCTTTGGACAGTCCGCGCAGCGCCTGCTGCGAGCGCTTGATTTCCTGCTCGGCGCGCCTGCGCTCGGTAATGTCGCGATGGAACGCCAGCACGAACATCTTTCCGTCGATATCGATGCCGGAAGTGGCGACATCGAGCGGCAGTATATGACCGTCATGGTGATAATGCTCCACTTCGAACCCGAGGGGCTCGCCCGCCAGTATCCGCCTGATCCGCGCGGGAGCGAGCGCCTGCGTTTCCGGCGTATCCAGGTCGCGCAGATTCATCTGCAGAAGCGCGTCGACGCTATAGCCGTGCATGCGCGCGAACGATTCGTTGACGTCTATGATATTGCCCCCCGCGTCGACCATCAGAATACCATCCATGGCCTGGCTGAACAGGGTTCTGTAGCGCTGCTCGTTCTCGCGCAGTGCCGCCTCTACCTGCTTGCGTTCGGTGACGTCGCGCAAAATCAGGACAAAGTGCCCCATCTCGTGCAGCTGCACCTGGGATATGGAGGCTTCGATCGGGAATTCCCGTGCATCGGCGCGCAGCCCGATTAGCGCCAGGTGCTCGCCGGTCTTGCGCACGGGCGCGCCGCCGTCGTCGAACTCGGCGTTGAATTGGGACTGCGCCCGCAGCACGTGCCCGGAGATGAAGCGACCGATTTCGGCGCCGATCGCATTCGCGCTGGGGCAGCGGAATATCTGCTCCGCCGCGGCGTTGAATAGGACGACGCGCTGCTGCTCGTCGACGATGACGATGGCGTCCATGGCCGACTGAATGATCGTGTGCAGCCGCTCCTCAGAATCGATCACGCTGGCCTTGAGTTCCTCGTCGACGCGCAATTGGTGCGCGAGCGACAGGGTGATCACGCCGAACAGCAACGCGGTGAGGGCGGCGATGGTTCCGAACAGCCATGCATTGCGTTTCCAGGCCTGCAGGATGAAATTCATCGACGAACTCACCGTTATGACCAGCGGGTAGCCGGCTACCGGATAGATTGCACTCACGCGTTCGACGGCGTTCACGGCGCCGACGTGATGAATCAGCGGACGGCCGGCCTCGACGCCCTGGATAAACAGCGCGGAGTCACGATAGTCGCTGGTCGCAGCGACGATCGCTTGCGGGTAACCGGTGAGCAGCACGCCGTCGCGACGCAGCAGCCGCACCGCACCGTCCGGCCCAAGCTCATGCAGGCCCTGCGGCCACAGGAAGAAGGACGGGTCGACGTCCGCGGTAACGACGCCAAGGAATTGCCCGTTTTCGTCATCCACCCTGCGGCTGATGGGTATGCTCAGTTTTCCGCCGAACTTGCCGCGGACCGGCGCCGACAGCAGCAGATTCTGTCCCCGGCCGGCGCGGTGCGCGCGGAAATAGTCGCGATCGTCGTACTTGAGCGGCGGCGGCGGAAACTGCGCGGTGTGGATTATCAGCTTGCCGCTGGCATCGGTAAGGAGCAGGGCGCGGACGTACGGCGTGGCGGCAATGGTTTCGCGCAAATGCTGGTGCAGACGTTTGGAAGGGATCAGCCGGCCCCGCGATGCCGCTCGGTGCGCGTCTTCGGCGGCGGCTGCGAGGACCGCGTCGACGGCATGCGTCGATCTAAGGGTCTGCTCGCCCAGGATATGCGCCAGGTCGAGCATATGACCCTCGGCCTGTTGGATCACGTCCTGATACATGCGCCACACGCTGAGCGCCGTGCCGGCGATCACCGCCATCGCCGCCAGCGCACCCAGACCGAGCACCAGATGGCGCAACCGCCGCGCGAACTTCGGTCGCGGGCGCGCGGCGCCTGCGTGCTTATCCGGTAGGGCCGAATGTTGCGGCAACTGACTCCCCTCGTTACGTCGTCAGTATAAAAGAGATTGCCGGTGACTGGCCGGATTATAGGGAAACTATCGCCGCCGGGCTGCGCGGCACGATGTATCGACGCTGTGTGACCAAAGTCAAGGGTACAGGCGCGAGCCCGATCCATACTTGGCGCATCGTGTCCGCGAACGCAATGAGCCTGCAGCGGGCGCAACCGCGATTCTCGGGGCGGGCCGTGGCGATTCCGCGGCGAACCGATTGCGCCGGATACATCGACATCGTCGAAAAGCGCCTGGCAAAATCGTCCTCAGGCGCCTGATTTAGGGGAGCACGAGGGGAGGTATCTCCTCGTTTTGTTAGACACTCTTACAGGAGGTCGCCATGAACGTCGGAGAAATCTGCAGTCGGGTTGTGGTGGTCGCCGAGGGCCGCACGCCAGTGCAGCAGGCGGCCAAGCTGATGCGCGATCATCATATTGGCGCGCTGGTGGTGACCGAAGGCGGCGAGGGTGCGCGTATCCCGGTCGGCATAGTGACCGACCGCGACCTGGTGGTCGAAGTGGTGGCGGCGGACGTGGACTACCGCACGCTCACCGTGGGCGACATCATGTCGGAACGGCCGGCCGCGCTGAAGGAGGGCGCCGGCGTGTTCGAAGCCATCGCGCAAATGCGCAGCGGCGGCGTGCGGCGCCTGGTGGTGGTGGACGCAAACGATCATCTGCTGGGCATTGTGGCGATGGATGACCTGGTTCCGGTTCTGGCTGAAGAGCTGTCGGCGCTGGCCCAGGCGATCCGGCTGGAGCAGCGGCGCGAAGCGCAGCAACGGCGCTGACTGCCGGCGTTCGGAAGAGGACGGCCGCAGTCGCGCGCCATGCGAGAGGAAACAGGCTGATGGTCAGAAACAAACTGCTGCGCCGCAGCTTCGGCGCGTTGCTGGTGTTGCTGGGCGCGCTGCTGATCTGGCTGCCCTACGACATGGTGAGCGGCATCGTTCTGGTGATCGCCGGGGGCGGCCTGGAACTGATCGGCATCGCGCTCGAAAAGAGTGACAAGCAGCCCTAGGGCAGGCCGCGAAAAGCGCTTTATGCAGCAGGCCCGGGCAGCGCGTCTTTTGACCAATATCAACGGGGCTGCCGCGATTGTCGTTAGGATGAAATTCGATCCGCAACAGGAGGACGCGATGGGCGCCAAATCGAAGTCCGGAAATATCCGCGGCGCGGTGCGCAAGCGCGCCGCCAAACCGCCGGGAAGCCGCGGACGCAGGGCATCGAGCGTCCGCGAGCCTTGGGAGCAGACGGCGCAGGTCCCGGACGAACGCGATGAAGAGGTCGATTGCCAGCGCATCGTCCAGGGTGAGAGCGGCAGAAGCACGCCGCCGTATTTCGACGAATACAACTGAGCGGTTGCAAGCTGCAACCGACGGGAGCAATGCACAATCCCGTGGACATCGTTTTGCGCGGCATTCTCCGGTCTGACGCGCTGGAACGCTACATCGGCGAGGAGGCGCAAAAACTCGAGCGCATTTGCGACCGCATCCGCAGCTGCCAGGTGGCGGTCGAGACCCTGCAAGGGGAGAAGAGGCGGGGCGCACAGTTCGCGGTGCGCCTGATCATCACGCTGCCGGGGACGGAAGTCGTGTTCAACCGCGAACATGGCGGCGACGTCTACATGGCGGTGCGCGATGCCTTCGCGGCCGCCGGTCTGCAGCTGAAGGATCACATGCGGCGCCTCGGCGACGTCGAGCGTCGCTCCGATGACGGAACGCCGAATGGCGAAAAGCGCGACACGCGTGGCTAACCGGGGCGCCGATCAGGGGCCGTTACGGCAATTCTGAGGCGGACTCCAAGGAGAAGCGCAAATGACAGCCAAGCAGGTCATCTTTCGCGGGGATGCGCACGCCAAGATTGTGCGCGGCGTGACAGTGCTCGCCAACGCGGTAAAGATCACCCTCGGGCCAAAAGCGCGCACGGTAATGCTTGAGCGCGCGTACGGCGCGCCCACCATCATCAACTCCGGCGTCGTCGTGGCGAAGGAGATCGAACTCAAGGACCGCTTCGAGAACCTGGGCGTGCAAATGGTGCGCGAGGTGGCCGCCAAGACCTCGGAAGTGGCCGGAGACGGCACCACCACCGCCATGGTGCTGGCGCAGGCGATCGTGCTCGAGGGCATGAAATACGTCGCCGCGGGCATGAATCCGATGGACTTGAAGCGCGGCGTAGACCGCGCCACCGAGGCGGTGGTGGCGGAATTGAAGCGCCTCGCCCAGCCTTGCAGCGGGCGCGACGCAATCACCCAGGTGGCGACCATATCGGCCAATTCCGACAGCAGCATCGGCGAGATCATCGCCGATGCGATGGAGAAAGTGGGCAAGGACGGCGTGATCACGGTTGAAGACGGGCGCGGTCTCGCGAGTGAACTGGAGCTGGTCGAAGGCATGCAGTTCGACCGCGGTTTCCTGTCGCCGTACTTCATCAATGTCGCCGACAAGCAGCGCTGCGTCCTCGAAGATGCCTATGTCCTGGTCTGCGACCGCAAGATCTCCGCCATCCACGATTTGCTGCCGCTGCTGGAAAAGGTCGCGCAGGCCGCCAAGCCGCTCCTGGTCGTGGCCGAAGAGGTCGAGGGCGAGTCGCTGGCGATGCTGGTGGTCAACAGCCTGCGCGGCGTGCTCAAGGCCTGCGCGGTCAAGGCACCCGGGTTCGGCGACAGGCGCAAGGCCATGCTCGAAGATATCGCGGCGCTCACCGGCGCCCAGGTGGTGGCCGAGGAGCTGGGGCTCACGCTCGAGCACGCCGGCATCGAACACCTGGGCCAAGCGCGGCGCATCGAGGTGGACAAGGACAACACCACCGTCATTGGCGGGGCAGGGGAGGCGGCGGCGATCGATGCGCGCATCGCCGCGATCCGGCGCGAAATCAAGGATGCGACCAGCGACTACGACCGCGAGAAAATGCAGGAACGCGCGGCCAAGCTCGCGGGCGGCGTCGCCCTGATCAAGGTCGGCGCCGCGACCGAGACGGAGATGAAGGAGCGCAAGTCGCGCGTCGAAGATGCGCTGCACGCGACCCATGCGGCGATGGAAGAGGGTGTGCTCCCGGGCGGCGGGGTCGCGCTGCTGCGCGCGCGCCAGGCCATCAGCGCGCTGGCGGGCGAGAACCCGGACCAGGATGCGGGCATCAAAATCGTGCTGCGCGCGCTGGAAGAGCCGCTGCGGCAGATCGTCGCCAACGCCGGCGAGGAGCCATCGGTCGTTCTCAACCGTGTGCTGGAGGGCAAAGGCAACTTCGGCTACAACGCCGCCAGCGGCGAGTTCGGCGACATGGTCGGCATGGGAGTGCTCGATCCGTGCAAAGTGACGCGCTCGGCGCTGCAGAATGCCTCTTCGATCGCAGGACTCATACTGACTACGGACTGCATGGTGGCGGAGTTGCGCGAGGAGGCGCCGGCGCAGGCGCCGGATGAGGAGATGGAGATGTGACGCGGCCGCCCGCGCGATCTCCGGGGAACCCAGCATACAAGTGCCCGCCATGCACAACGCCGACATCGCGCGGGTGTTCGGAGAAATCGCCGACTTGCTGGAGATACAGCAGGCCAATGCGTTTCGCATCCGCGCCTACCGCAATGCGGCGCGCGTCGTCGTAGGCCAGCAGCTCGATCTGGCGGCGCGCCTTGCCGCAGGCGGCGAACTGCCCAAACTGCCGGGCATCGGCGCGGATCTAAGCGCAAAAATTCACGAGATCGCCGCCAGCGGGACCTGCGCGCTGTACGAAAAACTCAAGCGCCAGCTGCCGGCCGGCATCACCGATCTGTTGCACGTATCCGGCCTGGGGCCGAAGCGGGTGCAGCGGCTGTACCAGGAGCTCGACGTGCAGACGCCGGAGCAGCTTCTGCGCGCGGCGCGCGACGGTCGGTTGCGCGGGCTGCCCGGCTTCGGCGAGAAAACCGAGCTCAATATCCTGCAGGCGGTCGAGGCGCAGCTCAAGCGCCCGGGGCGCCACAAGCTCGCCTTCGCCGCGCAATATGCCTATGCGTACGCGGATTATCTGAGCCAGGGCGCGGGCGTGGGGCGGGTCGCGCTTGCCGGGAGTTTTCGCCGCATGCGCGAAACCGTCGGCGACCTCGACATCCTGGTCACCGCCGCTTCGCCCGCGACAGCGATGCAGCGCGTTGCCGCCTACCCGGAAGTGAAACAGGTGCTGTCCCGCGGCGAGACGCGCGCAAGCGTCGTGTTGCACGCCGGCATCCAGGTGGACGTGCGCGTCGTGGCCGAGGAATGCTACGGCGCGGCGCTGCAGTATTTCACCGGGTCGAAAGCGCACAATATCGCAGTGCGCAAGCTCGGCCAGGGGCTGGGGCTGAAAATCAACGAATACGGCGTGTTCCGCGGCCCGAAGCGCATCGCCGGGGAGACCGAGGAATCGGTGTACGCCGCGGTCGGGCTGCCCTACATTCCGCCCGAATTGCGCGAGGATCGCGGCGAGATCGAAGCGGCGCGGGCGGGCAAGCTGCCGCGCCTGGTGGAACTCGCGGATCTGCGCGGCGATCTGCACGCGCATACGAAGGCGAGCGACGGCCATGCGAGCATCAGGGACATGGCGCTCGCCGCCGCCGCGCGCGGTTTCACCTACCTTGCGATCACCGAACACTCGCGCCGGCTGCGCATGGCGCACGGCCTGGATCCGCGGGGGCTGGAGCGCCAGATCGACGAGATCGACCGGCTCAACGCCGAACTGAGCGGGATCACCGTGCTAAAGGGCATAGAGGTGGACATCCTTGCCGACGGCACGCTGGACCTCCCCGACAGCGTGCTTGCCCGGCTGGATCTGGTGGTGGGCGCGGTGCACAGCGACTTTCATCTGTCGCGCGAGCGCCAGACCGAGCGCATCCTGAAGGCCTTCGATCACCCGCATTTTCATGTGCTGGCGCATCCGACCGGCCGCCTGATCGAGCGGCGCGAGCCCTACGACGTCGACATGCTGCGTATCGTGCGCAAGGCCCGGGCGCGCGGGCGTTTCCTCGAACTCAACGCCCATCCCGAGCGGCTGGATCTCCTCGATACCCACTGTCGAATGGCGAAGGACGAAGGGGTCCTGGTCTGCATCAGCTCTGATGCGCACGACGTGTCCGACTTCGAGCATCTGCGCTACGGCATCGGGCAGGCGCGGCGCGGCTGGCTTACGATGGCCGACGTGCTCAATACGCGGCCGCTGGCGGAATTGAAGAAGCTGCTGCGCCGGGCGGCCGGCGGCTGAGGCATCCTGCCTTCGGCCGGCAAAACCAGCCGAAAGTTCCCGCCCTGAGCGCTCCTAGAGGAAAAAAGAAACTTTTCACGTTGCATCGCCGAGAGTAAAATAATGCGCTCTTATGCGCCCCCAAGCCGTTTCAATCCTGGCCGGCGTGGCAGGCGCCCGGAAGGAGCAGACTGATTGAAGCCGACAGATATTGGCGCCCCAGATTACTTCCACAAAGTCGTAGATTGTCAATGGGCCTGCCCCTCCCATACCCCGGTCCCAGAATACATCCGCTTGATCGCCGCAGGCCGCTATGACGACGCCTACATGGTCAACTGGAATTCGAACGTTTTTCCCGGCATTCTGGGACGCACCTGCGACCGTCCGTGCGAGCCCGCCTGCCGCCGCAGTCGCGTCGAGGATGCGCCGCCCGAAGGGGCGATCGGCGCAGCGCTGGGTGCCACGCGGGAACCGGTCGCGATCTGCCGCCTGAAACGCGTCGCTGCCGACAATAAGGTCGACATCCGCGCGCGCCTGCCGCTCGCGCCGAAGAAGAAGAACGGCAAGCGCATCGCCTGCGTCGGCGCCGGCCCGGCCTCGCTCACCGTGGCGCGCGATCTGGTGCCGCATGGCTATCACGTCGTGGTTTACGATGGCGATATGAAGGCCGGCGGCATGATGCGCACCCAGATTCCAAAATTCCGCCTGCCCGAAGAAGTGATAGACGAGGAGGTCGGCTACATCCTCGGCCTCGGCGTCGAGTTTCGCGCCGGCAAGCGTGTGGACAGCATGAAAGCCCTGCTCGCCGAGGACTACGACGCGATTTTCGTCGGCTCGGGCGCGCCGCGCGGCCGCGACCTAGACGTTCCGGGTCGCAAGGAGGCGGCCAAGCATATCCACATCGGCATCGACTGGCTCTCCAGCGTTTCTTTCGGGCATGTCACCAAAGTCTCCAAGCGCGTGATCGTGCTCGGCGGCGGCAACACCGCCATGGACTGCTGCCGCACGAGCAAGCGCCTGGGCGGCGAGGACGTGAAGGTGATCGTGCGCTCGGGCTTCGACGAGATGAAGGCCTCGCCGTGGGAGAAGGAAGACGCCATGCACGAGGGCATTCCCATCCTCAACTACCTCGTGCCCAAGGAATTCACCCACGCGAAGGGCAAGCTCACCGGCGTCACTTTCGAGAAAGTCGCGGCGCAGTACGACGCAGATGGGCCGAATCAGGGCCGGCGCCGGCTGGTGCCCACGGGCGAACCCGACCAGCATTACGCCTGCGACGAGGTGCTCGTCGCCGTCGGCCAGGAGAATGCTTTCCCCTGGATCGAGAAAGATTGCGGCATCGCCTTCGACGAATGGGGCATGCCGGTGGTGGACAAGGTCACCCTGCAATCCTCGCTGCCGCGCGTGTATTTCGGCGGCGACGCCGCGTTCGGCCCGAAAAACATCATTTGGGCCGTCGCCCACGGCCACGAGGCAGCGGTGTCGATCGACAAGTTTTGCCAGGGCGAGGACGTGACCCAGCGCCCGCCGCCGATGGTGCACCTGATGTCGCAGAAGATGGGCATCCACGAGTGGAGCTACGACAACGAGATCGCGCTCGACCGGCGCTACAAAGTGCCCTGGCGCGATCCGAGCCAGACGCTTAAGAACATCAAGGTCGAGGTCGAACTCGGGTTCGACCGCGCCACCGCGTTCAAGGAGGCCGAGCGCTGCCTCAACTGCGACGTGCAAACCGTGTTCATCAACACCAAGTGCATCGAGTGCGATGCCTGCGTCGACATCTGTCCGATGGACTGCATCAGCTTCACCATCAACGGCGAGGAGCCGGACCTGCGTACGCGGCTCACCGCGCCGGCGAACAACCTGACGCAGGATCTGTACGTTTCGTCCACGCTCAAGACCGGGCGCATCATGGCCAAGGACGAGGACGTGTGCCTGCACTGCGGCCTGTGCGCCGAGCGCTGTCCCACCGGCGCCTGGGACATGCAGAAATTCCTGCTCGATATGACGCACGCCGGCCCCGGCTGCCGCAGCCGCGCGCCGAAGAAGGAACCTGAACTGGTATGAGCACCAAGCGCATCGAGAGCATCAACGATTTCGTTGTCAAGTTCGCCAACGTCAACGGCTCGGGCTCGGCCTCGGCCAACGAACTGTTCGCCCGCGCCATCCTCAGGATGGGCGTGCCGGTGAGCCCGCGCAACATTTTCCCCTCCAACATCCAGGGCCTGCCCTCCTGGTACGAGGTGCGGGTGACGGAGAAGGGCTGGCTCGGCCGCCGCGGCGGCGTGGACCTGATGGTGGCGATGAATCCGCAGACCTGGAACCAGGACCTGGCCGAGATCGAGCCCGGCGGCTATCTGTTCTACGACAGCACCCGGCCGCTGCCGCAGTCGAAGTTCCGCGACGACATCAACGTCCTCGGCATGCCGCTCACCGACATCTGCAACGCCACCTACGACGACTCGCGCCAGCGGCAGCTGTTCAAGAACATCATCTACGTCGGCGCGCTCGCCGCGCTGCTCGACATCGACGCCGGCGCGATCGCCGAGCTGATCGGCGAGCAGTACAAGGGCAAGGAAAAGCTCCTGAAGCCCAACCTCAACGCGATGCAGATGGGGCTCGACTATGCGCTCGCCCATCTGAAGTGCCCGATCGGCCTGCGCGTCAAGAAGTCCAACGCCGTCGGCAAGAAGATTTTCATGGAAGGCAACAGCGCCGCGGCGCTGGGTGCGGTGTACGGCGGCGCCACGGTGTGCGCCTGGTACCCGATCACGCCTTCGTCCTCGGTCGCCGAGGCGTTCGAGCGCTACTGCAAGCGCCTGCGCGTGGACCCCGTGACCGGCAAGAACAAGTTCGCCATCGTGCAGGCCGAGGACGAGCTCGCCTCGGTCGGCATGGTCACCGGCGCCGGCTGGAACGGCGCGCGCGCCTTCACCGCCACTTCCGGCCCGGGCATTTCGCTGATGAGCGAATTCATCGGGCTCGCCTACTTCGCCGAGATACCGGTGACCATCATCGACGTGCAGCGCGGCGGCCCGTCCACCGGCATGCCCACGCGCACGCAGCAGTCGGACATCCTCTCCGCCGCCTACGCATCGCACGGCGACACCAAGCACGTGCTGCTGTTTCCGGAAGACCCCAAAGAGTGCTTCGAGCTTACCGCGCAGGCGCTCGATCTCGCCGACCGCCTGCAGACGCCGGTGTTCGTCATGACCGACCTCGATATCGGCATGAATACGCGCCTGTGCGAGCCGCTCGAGTGGGACGACGCGCGGATATACGATCGCGGCAAGGTCATGAGCGCGGAAGAGCTGCAGGCGGGCAAGGACTTCGGGCGCTATCTGGATGTGGACGGAGACGGCATCGCCTATCGCACCTACCCCGGCACCCACCCCACGCGCGGCGCCTATTTCACCCGCGGCACGACCAAGGACCGCTACGCGCGCTATTCCGAGGCGGGACCGGACTACGTCGACAACATGCAGCGGTTGCTGAAAAAATTCGAGACGGCGAAGACGCTGGTGCCCAAGCCCGTGCTCAGCGCCGCGCAGCATCCGGCGCGCTTCGGCGTGATCTATTTCGGCTCCACCAGCCCGGCGATGGCCGAGGCGCTCGATGCGCTCGCGGCGCAGGGCATCTACGTCAACGCCCTGCGCGTGCGCGCGTTCCCGTTCCAGGACGAGATCGCCGACTTCGTCGCCGCGCACTCCAAGGTGTTCGTGGTCGAGCAGAACCGCGACGCGCAGCTGAAGACGCTGCTGGTGAACGAAGCCCACATCAACCCGGCCAGCCTGATCTCGGTGCTGCATTACGACGGCACCCCGATCACCGCGCGCTTCATCGTCCGCGAAATCGCCGCCGTCACCGCGGCGCTGAACGTGCGTCCGCTGCACAAACCGAAGGCCGCCTAGTCATGACTTATCTGACCAAACCGAAGCTGCACCACCCGACGCTGCAGAAGAACAAGGTCGGCTACACTCGCCGCGACTACGAGGGCAAGATCTCGACGCTGTGCGCCGGGTGCGGCCACGACTCGATTTCCGCCTCCATCATCCAGGCCTGCTGGGAGCTCGACATCCAGCCGCACCGCGTGGCCAAGCTCTCCGGCATCGGCTGCAGTTCGAAAACGCCCGACTATTTCCTCGGCAGCTCGCACGGCTTCAACAGCGTGCACGGCAGAATGCCTTCGGTGCTGACCGGCGCCAACCTCGCCAACCGCGAGCTGATCTACCTGGGCGTCTCCGGCGACGGCGATTCGGCCTCGATCGGCATAGGCCAGTTCGCGCACATCATGCGCCGCGGCGTCAATCTGACCTACATCCTCGAGAACAACGGCGTCTACGGCCTGACCAAGGGCCAGTTTTCCGCCACCGCCGACGCCGGTTCGAAATCCAAGCGCGGCGTTATCAACCGCGACGCGCCGGTGGACACCGTGTCGCTCGCGCTGCAACTGGGCGCCACCTACGTCGCGCGCAGTTTCTCCGGCGACAAGAAACAGCTGGTGCCGCTGATCAAGGGCGCGATCGCGCACCAGGGCGCGGCCTTCATCGACATCGTCAGCCCCTGCGTCGCGTTCAACAACCACGAGGGCAGCACCAAGAGCTACGACTACGTGCGCGAGCACAACGAGAGCGTCAACCGGCTCGACTTCTGGCCGACGCGCGAGGCGATCAATGTCGACTACCAGGAAGGCGCGGTGATCGACGTGCCGCAGCACGACGGCTCGGTTTTGAGATTGCGGAAAACCCATCCCGAGTACGACCCGCTCGACCGCGTCAAGGCGCTCAACTACATCGCCGAGCACCAGGCCAAGGGCGAACTCGTCACCGGGCTTTTGTACATCCATCCCGAAGCGGACGACCTGCACGCCCACCTCAACACCGTCGACACGCCGTTCAACAAGCTCGGCGTGAAAGACCTGTGCCCGGGGGCGGGAGCGCTGGAGAAGCTGAACGCATCATTGCGCTAGGTTCAGCGCATGGGGGCATCGGCTGGTGCCCGGCTGTTTGCGGGGCAGAAGACTTCCATCACGATCGAAGCGCAGGTCTGCATTGCGCTCGAAGCGGTCATCGCGCAGTTCGCTCAGCAATCGGCCGCACCCGACCCTAAGCGGTCGCTTAGACGAAAGCATGTCAGGCTGGCCAAGTTGGGGCCGAGTGACCTAGAACGCGCCGTGGTCGATTGTTCTCTTTCCTGCCGCGAGAACATGCCGTCGAATCAATTTGGCATCGACTCCATAAATGGTCAAAAGATAGCCCAGAGAAGAATCCCTGCGCATAATGCGGTGAGAAGTATCTTCAGTCCTAGCGGAATTGAAGGTCGCAGATAGCTGACCTCGCTCTCGGCAAAGACCTGCCCGCATTGCGGGCAACGCACTTGCGTGGCCATATCGCGCACGGCCGGTGCGGGCATAAGTGTCGATAGAGCTGTCTTTGCAAAATTATCATTCGAAGAGAAATGTGCGCCGCATTTTGGGCATTCTTGGTTCGCCATATACCCTCCGCGCTAGGAGACCGAAGTGCAATTATTCTCGCACTTTTCTGTCGCAGAACCTATCGGTAAGGGGTCACAGGGCGATGACCGCTCATGGCCGGGTTCTGCCCGTCGATGTGGCGATGTCGCCGTAACTTCTACGACCGCTTTCGATCTGGTGCCGGCCGATGGCCAGTGGCAATACGAAGTAGTATCGGTTCAGCGTTCAGTTGTGCTTTCACAAGGCTCATCACTCACTTCGCCATCCACCCCATCCCCTTGACGTGCAGGCTCTGTATGTAGAGCCGGTCGCGCGTTTCGGTGACGGCAGTGGTCTCTGGATAGGCGCCGGTCTGGATTTTTCAGATGCGATTTTGCTCATGCTAATAAACCGTCGGAACAAAGCGCTGGCTCGATAGCTTCGGCCGCTGGTAGCCGATGTCGGCCTGCCGCGGCGGCACTTCGATTTCCACCGGAATCATGTTTTCGTAGGGAACCTGCCGCAGTAAATGCGCGATGCAATTAAGGCGCGCGCGCTTCTTATTGTCGGCATTGACGACGTACCAGGGACTCACTTTGAGATCGGTCGCCGCGAACATGTCGTCCTTGGCCTTGGAATACTCGATCCAGTGCTTGCGCGACTCCATGTCCATCGGGCTCAGTTTCCAGCGCTTGGTGGGGTTGCGTATGCGGTCCTGGAAGCGCCGCTCCTGTTCCTCGTCGTTCACCGAGAACCAGTACTTGATGAGGATGATGCCGGAACGAATAAGCATTTCCTCGAACAAGGGACACGCCCGCAGAAACTCTGTGTATTCATCGTCGGTGCAAAAGCCCATGACGTGTTCCACGCCGGCGCGGTTGTACCAACTGCGGTCGAAGAGCACGATCTCGCCCGCGGCGGGCAGGTGCGCAGCGTAGCGCTGGAAATACCACTGGCTGCGTTCGCGTTCGGTCGGCGTGGCCAGCGCGACGATGCGGCACACCCTGGGATTCAGACTCTCTGCGATGCGCTTGATGACCCCGCCCTTGCCGGCGGCATCGCGGCCTTCGAAGATCACGGCGACTTTTACCCCGCGCAGGCGCACCCACTCCTGCAACTTGATCAGTTCGACCTGCAGGTGGGCAAGCTCTTCGACGTACTTGTATTTCTTCGGCGGTTTGCGCGGCTTGGGACGGCCTGCCAGGTGCCAATACTGCTCGATCGCGGCGACTTCCTTCGCGTCGGCCAGGACCTCGCCTTTGGGTTTCGCGTATCTTTTTTGCTTCCGCATTTTTTCTCCTTCGAAACGCGCCATCTCGCGATGAAGAATACAGCCCCGCCGCCGTCATCGAAGGATGGGAACTTCAATCCGCACGATCGTCGGCGCCAGGACTGGCTGGTCGCCGAAATATAGCCTTTGGGTTAGCAGGTTGGGTCGATGCGGGCGGCGGGGGCTTGCTGGAAACGATGGTTTCTACAGGACAAAGCCGGCTCGGACACGCAGCGCTTGCGCTACCACATCAGCGATTTTGCGGCGCCGTCCACGGGCGCTTCGGCTATCCTCGGCCGCCGCGCGACTCCGGGCCGCGAATCTTCGACGCGATCGCCGCGCTTTGCGGCGCGCGTACTTCGCCCATGTTCAGGGCTGTTGCCCGCGGACAGCGTGCCAGAACTGCGACTCCTTGCGTACCGCTTCCCACCATTGCTCAGGGGTCATGGCGATCTCCTTGGAAAATCTGCAACAATGCCAGGGGATTGCCTTCCCCCCATGCTTTCCTTAGTCCGGGGCCGGTTCGGTGATTCCGAAACGGCCTCTTGGCCATCCTTAAGTGCTTAATCGGCAGTCGATGTCCTTACTTTAGGGGAATCGAGCCTCGATTTAAGCGCGGGGAAGCGGGAGGATAGTCGCTCTTTTTGAATCAGGCGCTAAGCCGGACAAGCTGGAACCAAGCAAAGTGTCTCCGGCGGGGGAAAAGCCCTTATCCCACGAACAAGGAGGGATGCATCCCCCCTTGTAGATCCCCCCGCGGATGCATGCTCGCGATTTATCGAAACCAGTGTCCTCAGTGCCCTTTCTGTCAATTCTTGACTGACAAGAGCCTAAAGTAGCAGGCGCTAGAGCAACAAACCCTCGGGCAGCGGCACCTGCAGCACTTGGTGGAAAACCCAGTATAGGCCGCCGAGCACCAGAGCGCCCACCACCGCGTAGATGACGGCCATGCGCGGCGTCCAGCGATCATAATTTGCAATTATCAGGAGCGCAGTATAGGCGGCGACGCTCGTCGTGAGGAATCCGACACGCCCGAGAAGAAACGCCCACGCGATCAGTACCACCATGACGGCGCCGCGGCGCCAGGGCGATCCAACCGGCATTGCCGCCGGGGCAGTAGGGCGCAGCAGCGCCATCGCGATGTAGGCCGCCGCGAACACGACCATCGCAACAGCCATCGTGCGCGGGAACACGGAGCCCAGGGGCGAAAAATCGCGCGCGCCCCAGAATGCAAGTATGCCGACGATGATGAAGACCACCGAGCCGGCGATTCCGGGAATGTCGCGACGCGGGTTCTCATTCATCGGACGGGCTCCGTTTGCGCTTGCGCGCGGTGATCAGGGGATAGGCGAGCCCGAGCAGCGTGAAGGCGATGATCCCGAGTGAAATCGGCCGGGTGAAAAATTCGGATATCGGCTGGCCGCGCGCGTTGCCGATGAGGTAGCCCTGCACGAACCCCGACTCCGCGATGGTTCCGAGGATGAGTCCGAGCACGATGGGCGAAGCGGTGAAGCCGAAGCGCGCCGCGACCCAGCCGAAGACGCCGATCATCACCATCTGCTGAACCTGCTCCACGTTGTTATTGACCGCGTAGCTGCCCAGGATGGTGAGCATTGCCACCGAGGGCACCAGCACCGCCTTGGGGATATTGACGATGGACTTGAATGCGTAGCGGCCGATGACCAGCCCGATGGGCAGCATTAGCACCGTCGCGAGAAAGAGCCCGTAGATGAATGTGTAGACGATCTGGCCCTGTTGCAGGAAGAGCGTGGGGCCGGTGCGTATGCCTTGCACCAGCAGCGCGCCTAGGATGACCGCGTCGGCGGGCGTTCCGGGAATGCCAAGCACCAGCGTCGGAATGAAGCCGCCGCCGACGGTCGCATTGTTCGCGGATTCCGTAGCCAGGATGCCGTCGGGCTCTCCGGTGCCGAAGCGCCGCGGATCCTTGGCGACGCGGCGGGCCTCCGAGTAGGAGACCAGGGAGGCGATCGAACCGCCGGCGCCGGGCAGGATGCCTACCAGGGTGCCGATGACGGAACTGCGCACGAGATTCAGCCGCGACCGCCAGGCGATCGACGCTGCCTCGCGCAGGCGAAAGCCGGCCACCTGATGCGTCAGCTTGAGATGCGGGTCGGGTGTAGCCACGAGATCGATGAGCACGGGCACGCAGTACAGCCCGATCAGTGCCGCGATCACATCGAAGCCGCCCAGGAGCGCATTGAAGTCGCCGACATAGCGTATGTCGCCGCCCACCTCGGCCAGGCCTACGGTCCCCAGGAGGAGTCCGGCCGCGCCGCCGATCAAGCCCTTGAGCAAGCTGCCCTCGGAAAGGCTCGCGATGAGGCTGAGCCCGAAGACGGCCAGCCAGAAGTATTCGACCGGGCCGAAGGCGAGCGCGAAACGCGCAAGCGGCGGGGCGAGCAGCAGCAGAAAGGTCGCGCCCACGAGGCCGCCCATGACCGACGCGATGCACGCGAGCGTGACCGCGAGGTCGCCGTCGCCGCGCTTGGCCATCGGGTAGCCATCGAAGGTCGTTGCAATGGCCGATGGCGTACCGGGCGTGTTCAGCAGAATCGCGGAGTAAGCGCCGCCATAGATGGCGCCTGTGTAGATTGCGCCCAGGGCAATCAGCCCGGACGCGGGGGGCATGCCGAAGGTGAACGGTATCAGCACCGCGATCGCCATCGTGGCGGTGAGACCCGGCAGCGCGCCGATCATCGTTCCGGCGACGACGCCGGCAACGGCAAGCAGGATGTTGTACGGGGTGAGCGCGGCGAGCAGGAACTCGATGCCTGGCATCGTGTAAATCCCGGTTTATGTCGTGCGCGTCGCCGGGGCAGCGTAGCGCACGGATGGAAAGCGCCGCGGCCCCCGCGCGTGGCGGCGCCGCGGCGACCCTGAGACTTATTTCTTCATGATGCCCATCTCGCGGGCGATTTCCTCGTATTCCTTCTGGCGCTCGGCCATGAACGCAGGCATGTCAGCCAGGCCCACGTCGATCATCGCGAAACCCTTGTCCTCCATCGACTTGATGAAGGCCGGGTCGTGGTTGATTTTGCCGATCAGGTCGGAGACCGCCTGCTGCGTGGCCTTGGGCGTGGTGTTGGGCACCGCGATGCCGCGATAGGCGCCGCTCACGAGGTTGTAGCCTTTTTCCTTGAACGTCGGGCAGTCCGGCAGCGCCGGGTGGCGTTTTTCGAGCGCGATTGCCAGGCAGCGCACCTGCGCGCCTAGCTGCGTGCCGACGGTGGAGTAGCTGAACGCGCCGGAAACATGCTTGCCCAAGAGTGCCGCGTTCGACGCGCCCGTGCCTTTCGCCGGAATATAGGTCGTCTTGATCCCGGCCAGCTTGCCGAAGCGCTGCTGCGCCAGGTGGTTGGCCGAGTTCGTGCCCGAGCCGCTGAACGTCAGCGCCCCCGGTGTCTTCTTCGCAGCGGCGACGAGGTCGTCCAGCGTTTTGTAGGGGCTGTCGGCGGTGACGATGATGGCGTCGGGCGTGTAATGGAACCAGTAGACGTTGGCGAGCTCATTCGTCTTGTAGCCCACGTCCTTCTGCAGCGGCTGCAGGACGATGTGCGGCAGGTTGGTGCCGATGATGGTGTAGCCGTCGCCGGGGGCGGAGTTGATCTGCGACCACGCCGCTGCGCCGCCGGCACCGGCTTTGTACTGGATCGCCACCGCTTGGCCGGTGAGCTTCTTGAAGTAGGGCTCCTGCAGGCGCGCGGAGATGTCCGACTCGCCGCCCGGACCGAAGGCGATGATGTAGTTGATCGTTTTCTCGGGGTAGGCGGCGAACGCGACGCCGGCAGCGACTGCGGTGGCGCCGATGAGGCCGGCTGCAATGGTCTTGTAGAATCGTTTCATGGGGCTTGCTCCTCGTTGTGGTGAATCTG
>JACZJU010000051.1 GCA_014860395.1 Burkholderiales bacterium
GCCTGCGGCCTCGGAATGACAGTTGTATAGAAGTTCCGTACGTAGTTCTCAATACCCGCGTCGAGGAGTGCATATGTCATACGAAAACATCCTGGTTGAAACCCGTGGCCGCGTCGGCCTGATCACGCTGAACCGCCCGAAGGCGCTGAACGCGCTCAACGACGCGCTGATGGACGAGCTCGGCGATGCGCTGGCGAACTTCGACGCCGACGAAAACATCGGCTGCATGGTGCTTACCGGCAGCGACAAGGCTTTCGCCGCGGGCGCTGACATCGGCGCGATGAAGGACTGGAGCTATATGGATGTGTACAAGAGCGAGTACATTACGCGCAACTGGGAACGCATTCGCACGGTGAGAAAGCCGGTGATCGCCGCGGTTGCGGGGTTCGCCCTGGGCGGCGGCTGTGAGTTGTCGATGATGTGCGATTTCACCATCGCCGCGGATACGGCGAAGTTCGGCCAGCCGGAGATCAAGCTCGGCATCATCCCCGGCGCCGGCGGCACGCAGCGCCTGCCGCGCGCGGTGTCCAAATCCAAAGCCATGGACATGGTGCTTACCGCGCGCATGATGGACGCCGCCGAAGCCGAGCGCGCCGGGCTGGTGTCGCGCGTGGTGCCGGCGGACAAGCTGCTCGAAGAGGCGCTGGCCGCCGCCAACCAGATCTGCGAATACTCGCTGCCGGTGGTGATGGCGGCGAAGGAATCGGTCAACCGCGCCTACGAGAGCACGCTCAACGAAGGCGTGCTGTTCGAGCGGCGTACGTTCCATTCGCTGTTCGCCACCGAAGACCAGAAGGAGGGCATGGCGGCCTTCGTCGAGAAGCGCAAGCCGAAGTTCAGCCATAAGTGAGCCGGGTCCCGCCCCGGCGTGCGGGTTACTTTTCTTGTCTCGCCAAGAAAAGTAACCAAAAGAAGGCGACCCCGGTGCCGCGGCCCTTCGGGCTGCCCTGCGCTACTCGCCTGCGCGGGCCGCTGCGCAACTCGGCCCTGCGGGCCTCAGACAGTGCTCGCGGACTTCCCCCGCGCAGCCTGCGTTGCTCGGCGCGTCACAGGGGAACCAAACCCGCGACCGTGCTGGCTGCAAACGGCCGCCGACATTCTTCGGTACAGTTACCCCTCCCGCTAGAAAATAACAAGGCGGAAAGGGAGATCTCTTGTCGATAAAGAAAATCACCGCCAGCCCCGTCGGCCTCATCGCCTGGGTCTGCCTCGCCCATGTGGCGAGCATGCTCTGCTATGCGATTTACCCGACCCTGCTGCCGCAGTTGCAGCAGGAATGGGGCGCGAGCAATTCGGCCGCGGGGCTGATCTCCGGCATGTTCTTCGCCGGTTACATGGCGTCGGTGCCGGTGTTGAGCGGGCTCACCGACCGCGTCGACGCGCGCCGCGTTTATCTATTCTCCAGCCTGCTGTGCGCCTGCGGCACGCTCGGATTCGCGTTGTTCGCGCAAGGCGTGTGGTCGGCGGCGCTGTTCCAGGGTCTGACCGGCGCCGGCATCGCCGGCACCTACATGCCTGGGCTGAAGGCGCTGACCGACAATCTCGGCGACAGGGCGCAGAGCCGCGCCGTGTCTTTCTACACCGCGGTGTTCGGTTTCGGCGCGAGCTTTTCCATCCTGCTCGCGGGCGCACTCGCCGCGGCGCTGGGCTGGCGTTGGGCTTTCGGTTTTTGCGCGCTCGGTCCGCTCGCCGCGGGCCTGATGATTTTTGGCGGCCTGCCGCCGCGGCCCGCGCCTGCGGCTAAGCGCAGGGCATTGCTCGATCTGCGTCCGGTGCTGGCCAATCGCCCCGCGCGCGGCTATATCCTCGGCTACACGGTGCATTGCTGGGAGCTGTTCGGTTCGCGCTCGTGGATGGTGGCGTTTTTCGTGTTCAGCCAGGGCCTGTCGGCAGGGGGCGTCTGGCCGTGGAGTCCGGTGCTGATCGCGGCGATCGCCAATCTGTTCGGACCCGGCGCCAGCGTGCTCGGCAACGAGCTGGCGATGCGCTACGGCCGCAATCGCGTCGTGCCCGTGATCATGGTCTGCTCCGGGATTTGTACTTGTCTATTCGGCCTGCTCTCGGGCCTGCCCTGGTATGCGATCGTCGGGCTGTCGTTTGTCATGCTCAGCCTGCACATGGGCGATTCCTCAGCGCTGACCTCGGGCATGGTGCAGAACTCCGACCCGACCATGCGCGGCGCCAGCATGGCGCTGCACTCCATGCTCGGCTTCGGCGCCGGTTTTCTCGCGCCGCTCGCTTTCGGCGCGGTGCTGGACGCCGCAGGCGGCAACGCCAACCCGGCCGCATGGATGCTGGCCTACGCCAGCCTGGGCGTGCTGGGCGTGTTCGCGCCCTTGTTCCTGCGGTTGCGATGAATCCGGAAGACAGGCCTCTCGTGCGCGAGTGGGCGGTCCTGCTGGTGCTCGCCGGGGTGCAGATCAGCCATATTCTGGATTTCATGATCCTGATGCCGCTGGGGCCGCAGTTCATGCGCATGTTCGCGATCGGTCCGACGAAATTCGGCTTCCTCGTGTCGGTCTACACTTTCACTGCAGCGGTGGTCGGCTTCGCCGCGGCTTTTTTCATCGACCGCTTCGACCGCAAGAAAGCGCTGCTGATCCTGTACGCCTGCTTCGGCGCGACCACACTGCTCGCAGCGTCCTCCGGCAGCTATCTCACGCTGCTCGCCGCGCGGGCGCTGGCGGGCGCTTTCGGCGGTGTGCTCTCGGCGATTGTGTTCGCCATCGTCGGCGACCTGATCCCGGAAGCCCGCCGCGGCCGCGCGCTGGGTGTAGTGATGTCTTCGTTTTCCATCGCCGCGACCGTCGGCGTGCCGATCAGCCTGTCGCTCGCCACCGAATTCACCTGGCGCGCGCCGTATTTCTTTCTTGCCGGACTGTGCATCGCCGTCTGGAGCGGCGTGCTGTGGCTGCTGCCGCGCATGCGCGGCCACCTGCGCGCCGCGCGTGAGCGCCATCCGCTGGCGCAGGCAGTGGCGGTGTTTCGCGAGCCGAATCACCAAAAGGCATTCCTGTTTTCGGGCATGCTGTTCTTCTCCGGCTTCGCCGTCATTCCTTTCATCAGTCCCTACATGGTGGCCAACGTCGGCGTAAGAGAAGCGCAGCTGCCGCTTTTGTACCTGGTCGGCGGCGCGCTTACCCTGGCTACGGTGCACCTGGTGGGCCGGCTTACCGATCTGCACGGCAAGCAGCGGATGTTCATGGTGGTCGCCTGCGGCTCGGCGCTTGCGATCCTCAACCTCACGCATCTGCCGCGCGTGCCCATCTATTTCGCGATCGCGGCGTCGGCGTTCATGATGTGCATGATGTCGGGGCGCTTCGTTCCGGCGATGACGCTGATCACCGCGAGCGTAGCGCCGCGCCTGCGCGGCAGCTTCATGAGCTTCAATTCCTCGATCCAGCAGTTCGCCTCGGGCGCGGCGTCCTTCGGCGCGAGCCTGGTCATCGGCAGGAACGCCGCGGGCGAGCTGACGCATTACGGCACGGTGGGGATACTTGCCGCGATCGCGACCCTCGCCAGCATCTATCTCGCGCGCCGCATCCGCGCCGCTCCAGCAGCCGCAGAACGGTAGGCAGATGCGGCCGGCGCGGTTATCATGGCGCCTGTCGTGCACCAATGAACCGCAGTTCAAAGCGAATTCGAGGAGACCGTCCGAATGGAAAAAATCTGGCTCAAACACTATCCCGCAGGCGTACCCGCCGACATCGACCCGGACAAGTACCAGTCGATTCGCGACCTGCTCGAGGAATGCGTGGCCAACTTCGGCGAGCGCCCGGCCTACTATTGCATGGGCAAGGAAATCACATTCAACGAACTCGACCGCATGTCGAAGGCGTTCGGCGCATGGCTGCAGTCGAAGGGCCTGCAGAAGGGCGATCGCGTGGCGCTGATGATGCCCAACGTGCTGCAGTACCCGGTGGCGCTGTTCGGCGTCCTGCGCGCGGGCATGGTGGTGGTGAACGTCAACCCGCTGTACACGCCGCGTGAGCTCGAACACCAGCTCAAGGATTCGGGCGCGAAAGCGATCGTGATCCTGGAGAACTTCGCGCATACGCTGCAGCAGGTGGTCGCCAGGACGCAGGTGAAGCACGTCGTGGTCGCCGCGATGGGCGATCTGCTCGGCGGCGTCAAGGGCGCGATCGTCAATTTCGTCGTGCGCAACGTGAAAAAAATGGTGCCGGCGTTCCAGTTCGACAATGCGCTGCGCTTCAACGCGCTGCTGCGCGCGGCTGCGGACATGACGCTGGAGCGCGTGGAGATCAAGCCCGACGACATCGCGTTCCTGCAGTACACCGGCGGCACCACCGGCGTGTCCAAGGGGGCGATGCTCCTGAACCGCAACATCATCGCCAACCTCATCCAGGTCGACGCCTGGCTGGATCCGTTCCTGACCGAATACGACCGCAAGCATTACATCATCATCACCGCGCTGCCGCTGTATCACATCTTTTCGCTGACGGTGAACTGCCTGATGATGCTCAAGATCGGCGGCAAGAACGTGCTGATAACGAATCCGCGCGACATTCCGGGCTTCGTCAAGGAGCTGGCCAAGCACAAGTACACCACCATCACCGGGGTCAACACCCTGTTCAACGGCCTTCTGCACCATCCGGATTTCGAAAAGCTGGACTTCAGCGCGCTGCGCATTTCCAATGGCGGCGGCATGGCGGTGCAAAAGGCGGTGGCGGAAAAATGGAAGAAGACGACCGGGGTCACCCTGGTCGAGGGCTACGGCCTTACCGAGACATCGCCCGTGGTCACCACCAATCCGCCGGACCTGAAGGAGTTCAACGGCTCGATCGGGCTGCCGGTTCCTTCCACTGAAGTCTCGATCCGCGACGATGCCGGCAACGAACTGCCGCTGGGCGAAGCGGGGGAGATCTGCATTCGCGGGCCGCAGGTCATGGCCGGCTACTGGCAGCGTCCGGATGAGACGGCGAAGGTGATGACCGCCGATGGGTTTTTCCGCAGCGGCGACGTCGGCATCATGGATGAGAAGGGCCATACGCGCATCGTCGACCGCAAGAAAGACATGATCCTGGTGTCCGGTTTCAACGTCTATCCGAACGAGATCGAAGGCGTGGTCATGATGCTGCCGGGCGTGGTGGAGTGTGCCGCCGTCGGCGTGCCGGACGAGGCTACCAGCGAGGCGGTAAAGCTATTCGTGGTAAGGAAGGATCCGGACCTGACGGAGAAGGAAGTGCGCGCGCACTGCCACGAGAACTTGACCCGCTACAAATGTCCCAAGTACATCGAGTTCAGGACGGAGTTGCCCAAGACCAACGTGGGAAAAATTCTGCGGCGGGCGCTGCGCGACGAAAAGCCGGCCTGACAACGGCGAGTATGGCCAACCTGTCCACCCCGCCTCAAGTGCTGTAGCCTGCGACGGGCTGACTTGCGCGCTCGCGCGCGCCAACCACTATTTTGGTACGGATATAAAGCGCATCCGCACCAAAATAGTGGTTACGGATGAAAAACGACAACGAGCTGTGGTTGGTTTTACACAAGATCGCCGATTGCGCGCGGATGGCTTTTCATCCGCGCGCAATCGGCGATCCGCGCGGACGGTTCTTCGTCCGCGCAACAGCGCGGCGCGACAACCGGCGGGCGCCGTCAGACCGGCGGGGTCGAGCCGTAATCCGGGGGGGTGGTCCGGGGCTTGGCTCTGCTCAGACAGGCTTCAATCGACTCGAGCAACTGGTCGCGCGTCACCGGTTTGGTAAGGAAATCCGCGGCGCCCAGTCCCACCGCCTTCGCCATGCTGTCGCCGTCGGTGCGGCCGGAGAGCAGCACCACTGGAATCGAAGCGGTTTCCGGATCCGAGCGCAGCAGCGACAGCAGCTCGAAGCCGTCCAGATACGGCATGTTGAGGTCGGAGACGATCAGGTCCGGTGTTTGCGCGAGCAGTGCCCGGCCGCCTGTGACCCCGTCCTCGGCGATCTGCACCTCGTAGCCCGCCCCCGACAGATGTATGCGCAACAGGTCGCGAAAACCGACATCGTCGTCGATGATGAGTATGCGAATTTTCCTGTCTTTCGGCATGCGCGGCCCTGGTTCCCCCGCATCAACTAGCGTTACGGGACCGATATTCTAATGGAAATCGCCGCGGGACTGACTGCCAATTCCGACACGGATGCCTGTAAAAAGCTGACTGAAAGCGTGCGCGGCATGCCGCGCCGCACTTGTCGTGTAAGATCGCGTATCTCCGTTTCTGTCCGCCGCTTCCTCTGTGCGGCGGCGCGCATTTTAAGGATTCCCGGTGCAGACGAACCAGTTCAAGGGCGTGCTGATCATGATGGTCACCGTGCTCGTCTGGGGCGGCATGTTCCCGGTCGCGAAGGACGCGCTGCTCACCGTCGACGCGTTCTGGCTATCGTCGATCCGCTACACCATCGCCGCGCTCGCCTTTGCCGGCATCCTGCGCTGGCGCGAAGGTCCGGGCGCGCTCGGCTACCGCGGCCGCTTTCTCAAGGCCACGTTCTACGGCGTCATCGGCTTCAGCGGCTTTTCCATTCTCGTGTTCGTCGGCCTCGCGCACACGCGCCCCGAGCACGCCGCCATCATCATGTCGCTGCAGACGCCGATCGCCGCCTTTCTGCACTGGGTACTGCGCGGCACGCGACCGGCGAACTACACCCTCGGCTGCGTCAGCGTCGCCATCGTCGGCGTGCTCATGGTCGTCACCAAGGGCGACCTGGCGGCTACGTTCTCCGGCGACACCATTGTCGGCGACCTGATCGTTTTCATCGCCGCGCTGAGCTGGATCACCTACACCATAGGCGCGGTCAGCTTTCCCGGCTGGTCGGCACTGCGTTTCACCACGCTGACCTGCCTGCCCGGCACCGTGGGCATTTTCGTCCTCACCGGGCTCGCGACACTTGCGGGCTACGCCAGCGTGCCTGCGCTCGCCACCGTCACCGCCGTCGGTTGGGAAATCGTCTACCTTTCCGTGTTCGCGATCGTGCTCGCGGTGCTGTTCTGGAACATGGCCATCGGCTACATGGGCGCGCTCAACACAATGCTGCTCGGCAATCTGGTGCCGGTGGTGACCTTTGCCATCCGCATCCTGCAGGGGCACCGCTTCGAGACCATCGAACTCGCCGGTGCAGGGCTGGTGGTGGCGGCGCTGATCGCCAACAATCTCTATCTCAGGGGCAGAATCGCCGCGCCGGCGGGCTGATCATCGGGTCAATATTCCGTCGCCACGGCCGTTAACGAGTATGGGACTGCCTAAACTGGCCCTCCTGGCGCTTTGCCAAGTTCGAAATAGTCTGATGCGCCCGGCCGGGGAATTTGGTATAAACAGTTAACGCGTTTGATCGGAGTGCTTAATTTGCTATATGCCTTGCATGAAATGAGTCACGCGGCGCTGGCGCCCTGGCAGATGTGGGCCAGCATGAACGCCAGCATGTTCAGCAATCCATTCAGCCCGCTCTCCTACTCCCCGCTCAGTCGCAAGATCGCGGCCGGCAGCGAACTCTTCGTTCGCATCACCCAGCGCTACCAGAAACCCGAATTCGGCATCAGCGAGACCCGCGTCGGCGGCAAGGCGGTTGCGGTCAACGAAACCGTGGTCCTCGACAAGCCGTTCTGCCAACTGCTGCACTTCGAGCGCGAGTTCGGTGCGCGCCGGGTTGCGCGCGAAGGGCGCGACGATCCCAAAGTCCTCCTGGTGGCGCCGTTGTCCGGCCACCACGCGACGCTGTTGCGCGACACGGTGCGCACGTTCCTGCCCGAGCACGAGGTCTATATCACCGACTGGGTGAATGCACGCATGGTGTCGCTGGCCCATGGGCCGTTTCATCTGGACGACTACGTCGATTACATACGCGAGTTCATCAGCTTCCTCGGACCGGACGTGCATGTGATATCGGTGTGCCAGCCGACGGTGCCGGTGCTGGCCGCGATTTCGCTCATGGCCGAGGCGGACACGCCGGTCAAGCCGCGCACCATGATCATGATGGGCGGGCCGATCGACGCGCGGCGCAGCCCGACCGCGGTCAACAACCTCGCCACGGAAAAGCCGCTTTCCTGGTTCAAGGACAACGTCATCGAGCGCGTGCCGGCGAAATACCCGGGCGCCATGCGCCAGGTCTATCCGGGGTTCCTGCAACACGCGGGCTTCGTTGCCATGAACCCCTCCCGCCACGCCGACGCGCACCAGAATTTCTACAATCATCTGGTCGAGGGCGACGGCGAGTCGGCTGAGGCGCACCGGCGCTTCTACGACGAATACAACGCGGTACTCGACATGCCGGCCGAGTACTACCTCGACACCATCAAGACCGTGTTCCAGGAATTCTCCCTGCCCAAGGGGCGCATGTTCGTGCGCGAGCAATTGGTACAACCCCGGGCGATCAGCAAGACTGCGCTGCTTACGATCGAAGGCGAGCTGGACGATATTTCCGGAAACGGCCAGACCGAGGCGGCGCATACGCTGTGCACTTCGATCCCGGCGAAAATGCGGCAGCACTATCTCGCGCCCAACGTGGGGCATTACGGCATCTTTAGCGGCCGGCGCTTTCGCGAGACGCTGTACCCGCGCATCCGCGATTTCATCCGGCGCCACGCCTAGAAAAGTCGGTACCCCGCCAGGAACGCATCAGCCGCGCTTAGCTGGACAACTGCGCCGGCTCGCCGTAGCCTTGTGCTCCTGAGCCTCTGTCAGGTAGACGGGGGCGTTGATGGGATCTGTAGCGATCCCGATGCAACCGGAGATAACTTCGGAATCCTTGGAGGCAATGGCCTGCTGTGTTGAATATAGTATTTCTGGAGAAGGACTCGCTGGACGTCGCCGAGGTAAGGCGGCCGAAGTTCGCGCACCACTGGGCGGAGGCGGGCAAGGTCGCGCCCGAAGAGCTGGTCGACAGCCTGTCGGGCGCGGACATCGTATCGGTCAACAAGATTGCGCTCCGGGCCGAAGTGCTGTCGAAGCTGCCCCGGCTACGCATGATCGCAGTCGCCGCGACCGGCACCGACAATGTGGACATCGGATATTGTCGCGACCGTGGCATCGTCGTATCCAATATCCGCAACTACGCCGTGCATTCGGTGCCGGAACACACGTTCACGCTGATCCTTGCGCTGCGACGAAATCTGTTCGCCTATTGCCGCGACGTAGAGGCAGGACTTTGGGGACAGTCGGAGCAATTCTGCCTTTCCGGCCACCCCATAGGCGATTTGCACGGAAGCACGCTCGGAATCATCGGGGAAGGCGCCCTGGGGCAGGGCACCGCGCAGGTCGCGCGCGGCTTCGGCATGCGCGTGCTGTTTGCCGACCATGAGCCGCCAAAGGCGCCGGGCGTGGAATTCGTGCCCTTGCAACAGTTGCTCTCCGAGTCGGACGTGGTGACGCTGCATCTGCCGCTTACAAAGAAGAATCGACATCTCATCGGCGCGCGTGAGCTGGAGATGATGAAAAAAAGCGCCTTGCTCATCAATACCGCCCGCGGCGGACTGGTGGACGAAAATGCGCTTGTGGACGCATTGAAAAGCGGGTCTATCGCCGGCGCCGGCTTCGACGTCCTGAGCGTCGAGCCGCCGCGAAACGGAAATGTGCTGCTCGACCTGAAGCTCCCCAATTTCATACTGACCCCGCATATCGCCTGGGCGAGCCGTGGAGCAGTCCAGGCGCTCGCCGACCAATTGATCGACAATATCGAGGCGTTCGTCGCCGGCTCGCCGCGCAACGTGGTGACTTAGGCGCTACTCGCTTGAAACCCGCTCATCGAGACCTGCAGGGCATGCTCCGGCAGCATTTAAGTGAAGGGGATTTGAACGCTCAGGTGAGAAGCATGCATGAGCGGGCGTCGCGCGCGCAATTGCCAGGCGTCCCTTCGGACATTCCGCCAATGCCGCCGAGTCGGGAACCGCCCGATATCATCCTGCCTCCACAGTTTCCGCCATCCGAGCCGCCGGAAAAGCTGCCGCCACCGGCGCCGCCACCGCCACGGCCGGAACCTCCGCGGG
>JACZJU010000052.1 GCA_014860395.1 Burkholderiales bacterium
ACATCCTGGGGTGTGCAGACCGACAGCGCACGTACCAAACAAATCACCGTTGGGCTGAAGTTCGCCTTCTGAGCGATGGCAATTCCGAATTCGTAACTAACAAGGAGTGAAATACATGAGCCAAGCAACGCAAATCGCCGCTGGCGCGGCAAAGCCGGTAGTCGGCGCAGCCTCAGAGCAGCAGGAGTTCCTGAGCTTTACACTGGGCAAGGAAGAATACGGCATCGAGATCCTCAAAGTGCAGGAGATCCGCAGTTACGAGGAGCCGACGACGATCGCGAATGCGCCCGCGTTCATCAAGGGCGTAGTCAATCTGCGCGGCATCATCGTGCCGATCGTGGACATGCGCATCAAGTTCAACCTCGGCGAGGCGGAATACAACGACTTGACGGTGGTGATCGTGCTCAATGTGGCCGGACGCGTCGTGGGCATGGTGGTGGACGGCGTGTCGGACGTGGTTCGTCTCGCCGCCGAGCAGATCCGTCCGGCGCCGGATTTCTCCTCGTCCTTCGACATGAAGTACATCACCGGCCTGGGGACGGTGGATGAACGCATGCTGATCCTGGTCGACATCGAAAAGCTGATGACCGGCAGCGACATGGCGCTGATGGATACGGTGCACTGATCGTCGAGTCAATATAAAGATTAACGTTAAGGAGTGTAATAAATCATGAAATTTTCCAATCTGAAACTGTCGCAGCAGCTTGCTGTATTGTGTCGGGGTGTGCGGCGCCTTCTTTCTTGCCCTTGGCGTCGCGGCGTATTCCGCCGCAACGGTGGAGGAGTCGCTTTCCACCTTTATCGACCAAGGCATCGCGCGCCATGGCGTGCTGAACAATCTTTACGCGCAGGGCCTGCAACGAGGCCAGGCCATACGCAATATCCTGCTCGATCCGGCCAACCCAAAAGCGCACGTCAATCTGAAGGCGGCGGAAGAGGACTTCAGCGGCCTGCTCAAGGAATTGGCCGCGCTTGAGGCAGCGTCCGGCGGCAAGGCGGCCGCCGAGCTGCAAAGTCTCAACGAAGCCAACGCCGCGGCGCGGGACGAGGTGCTCGCGGCGGTCAAGGGCGGGGACGGCGAACGCGCGAAGGCCATGCTGGTCCAGAAGGAAACGCCGAGCTGGCGCAAGCTGAAGGCGACGCTGCTCGATGAATTGAAGGCGAGCGAAAGCACCAAGACCAGTTTCAAACAGGAACTGGCGGCGAGCATCCGCGACGCCAAGAACACCGTGATGGCAGTATCCGCCGTGGCCGTGCTGCTGTGCATCGGCTTGTGCCTGCTGCTGTTTCGCACGATGCAGCGACAGTTGGGCGGCGAACCGGGCTACGCGCTCAAGGTCACCAACCACATCGCCGGTGGCGATCTGACCAAGGAAGTGATTACCCGCGCCGGAGATTCCGTCAGCCTGCTCGCCGGCATGAAGAGGATGCAGGAGAACTTGCGAAACACGGTTCTGCAGATCAAGACCTCCACCAACACCATCGATGTGGCTTCAGGGGAAATTGCCCAAGGCAATACGGACCTGAGCCAGCGCACCGAGGAACAGGCCTCCAGCCTGGAGGAAACCGCTTCGAGCATGGAGGAGCTGACCTCGACGGTGAAGCAGAACGCCGAGAACGCGCGCCAGGCCAATCAACTCGCTGTCAGCGCCTCCGAAGTAGCGGTAAAAGGCGGCACGGTGGTGGGCGAGGTGGTGGGCACCATGTCCTCGATTAACGAATCGTCGAAGAAAATCGTCGACATCATCAGCGTGATCGACGGAATCGCGTTCCAGACCAACATCCTCGCGCTCAATGCTGCGGTCGAAGCGGCACGGGCGGGCGAACAAGGCCGCGGATTTGCGGTGGTGGCGAGCGAAGTGCGCAGCCTCGCGCAGCGCAGCGCGACGGCGGCCAAGGAAATCAAGGAACTGATCGGCGACTCGGTGGACAAGGTGGGCGCGGGCACCAAGCTGGTGGACGAAGCCGGGAAGACGATGGAAGAAATCGTCAGTTCGGTGAAGCGGGTGACCGACATCATGAGCGAAATCACCGCGGCCTCGCAGGAGCAGAGCTCGGGCATCGAGCAGGTGAACCAGGCGATTACGCAGATGGACGAGGCAACGCAGCAGAACGCGGCGCTGGTGGAGCAGGCGGCGGCTGCGGCCGAGTCGATGAAGGATCAGGCGCAGACTCTGGCGCAGGTAGTGGCAGTGTTCAGGCTGGCACAAGACGAGGCGGCCACGCCGGCGGCGGCCAAGGCAGAAGATCCTGCGGCGAACGTCACCAGGCTCCCGGCGAGGAAATCGGCGGCCCGGCCGGGTACTCCCAGGTTGGCCGAGAAGCCGGCGCCGCGCAGGATTGCCAACGCCAAGTCTGGCGACGGCGAATGGACGGAGTTCTAATCGAGCCCCATTTGTCGGAGTAAGCATTATTTGTTTCGACCAAGGGCAGCTTCGGCTGCCCTTGGTCGTTTTCGGGCGCCGATCAAGGGGGAGGGCGGAAGTCAGGCCTCCTGTTACACATTCCATACAAATATGTGCACAAGTTCACATTTATTCTGACGTAGTTAGCTTGTGTTGAAAGGCGTTGCCTTGGAAACGCCGTAAGGCTTCTGCCCGCCGCACACCATGCACCGGCATGGTGCAACAGGCGGTTTTTCAGTCGTTTTGAGCGTCATAGCCTGCTCCGGGAAGAGGCATTCTAGGCAAACGGCAGCTGCACGAACTGAACGCCCTCCGCTTTAATAATCAACTTGTTGTCGTTACAGAAGCGATACGAAACGCATACAAATATGCGCACGATTATTTGCGCCTCCTCCCGTAATCTAGGCGTGTTCTAAAAATTGCACTGATACTGAAAGGGAGAATAAGTTGAAGAATCAGAACTTGGGGATACGGAAAAGGTCGGTCACCGGCATCGGCGCGCTCGTAGCAATGGTGTTGGCATCAGGTCTGGCTTTACCCGTATGGGCCGGCCGTCCGCTTGCGACCGAAGATGCAGGCGTGCTCGGCCAGGGTGAATGCGAAATCGAAAGCTACGCCGGACGCGTCAGGAGCAACGACAGTGACCGCCTCACCACCCGTTGGGCGCAATTCGGTTGCGGCATTGGCCACGATTCCCAGCTCGCCTTCGGCGCCGGCGCGGACAGAGCCGACGGGGAGACAACCACGGTTGCGGCGCTGACCGGCAAGACCTTTCTGCGCAAACTTACCGACGATCAGACCGGTCTTGTTTTGGCTTACACGCTTCACGGAGCCAAGAACCCGGGCAACAGCTTCAGGCACGACGCCACCGAAATCAAGGCGGTAGTCTCCATCCCCCGCAACGGCTGGCTGCTGCACGCCAACCTGGGCTCGCAATACTCGCAAACGGCCAAAGTCTACAGCACGATTTGGGGACTGGCTGTCGAACGTCCCGGCGCCGTCGGCCCGGTAGATCTGATGGCCGAAGTTTTCGGCGACGATCGGACCGCACCCTGGGTGCAAGTCGGGGCGCGTTGGACGGTCGTCCCCGAGCGTTTTTACCTGGACACATCCTGGGGTGTGCAGACCGACAGCGCACGTACCAAACAAATCACCGTTGGGCTGAAGTTCGCCTTCTGAGCGATGGCAATTCCGAATTCGTAACTAACAAGGAGTGAAATACATGAGCCAAGCAACGCAAATCGCCGC
>JACZJU010000053.1 GCA_014860395.1 Burkholderiales bacterium
GAGATGGTGATGCCTGGGGACAACGTGAAGATGGTGGTGACGCTGATTGCGCCGATCGCGATGGAGCAGGGGCTGCGCTTTGCCATCCGCGAGGGCGGGCGCACCGTGGGTGCCGGGGTCGTTGCCAAGGTGATGGAGTAAAGGTTAGAGACTGAAGGTCAGAGGTCGGCGCAAAATGTGGGGGCAGGTACCGTGGCCCTCGAGTTCCAGCCTCTGCCTGATTTACAGGCCAATAGCTCAATTGGCAGAGCGTCGGTCTCCAAAACCGAAGGTTGGGGGTTCGAGGCCCTCTTGGCCTGCCACTATTAACAGTGCTCCGTATATGCCTCGCACGGAGCCGAGACGGATCGATGGCTGACAAAATCAAGTTGGTACTGGCTGCGCTACTGTTTGCTGCGGGCGTGGCAGGGTTCTATTACCTCGGCGATAGTGCCGCGATAGTGCGTCTTGCCGCCATCGTGGCCGGCGCTGCTGCTGGTGTTGCGGTCGCGTGGTTCACCGCAACGGGGCAGCAGTTCCTGGCGTTCCTGCGCGAGACGATTATAGAAGTGAAGAAGGTGGTGTGGCCGACGCGCAAGGAGTCGCTGCAGACGGCCGGAATCGTCTTCGCTTTTGTGCTGGTGATGGCGGTGTTCCTCTGGTTGAGCGACAAGACGCTGGAGTACCTGTTGTACGATTTGATACTGGGCTGGAAGAATCTATGAGCAAGCGCTGGTACGTGGTCCATGCCTATTCCGGCTTTGAGAAATCGGTGCAGCGCGCGCTCGAGGACCGCATACGCCGCGCGGACATGCAGGAAAAATTCGGCAAGATCCTCGTTCCCACGGAAGAGGTGGTCGAAATGAAGGGCGGTCAAAAGAACATTTCGGAGCGCAAATTCTTCCCCGGCTACGTGCTGGTGGAAATGGAGATGGACGACGATAGCTGGCACCTGGTGAAGAGCACCAACAAGGTCACCGGGTTCGTCGGCGGCACTGCGAGCAAGCCGACTCCGATCTCGGCCAAGGAAGTCGACAACATCATGCACCAGATGCAGGAGGGTGTTGAGAAACCCAAGCCCAAGGTGCTGTTCGAGGTTGGCGAAGGGGTGCGTGTCAAGGAAGGTCCATTCACCGATTTCCACGGACTGGTGGAAGACGTCAATTACGACAAGTCGAAGTTGCGCGTGTCGGTCACGATCTTTGGCCGCGCAACGCCGGTCGAATTGGAGTTCGGGCAGGTCGAGAAGGCCTAGGTCAGCCGCGCCGCGAAGGCGCAGCCAGTGCAAAATTGAATCGCCGTCCCGAAAGATGCCGGGACGTAGTGGCAAACCGCAGTTGAAGTTGTAGTGATGTTTAACCGGGGAGGGCTTTAAGCCCGCTTGAACCCACAAGGAGTGACATATGGCAAAGAAGATAGTCGGCTTTATCAAGCTGCAGGTTCCTGCCGGTAAAGCCAACCCGAGCCCGCCGATCGGTCCGGCTCTGGGCCAGCGCGGCCTCAACATCATGGAGTTCTGCAAAGCGTTCAACGCGCAGACGCAAAAGGTGGAGCCGGGCCTGCCGTTGCCGGTGGTGATCACCGCGTTCGCGGACAAGAGTTTTACCTTCATCATCAAGACGCCGCCCGCAAGCGTGCTGATCATGAAGGCGGCTGGCCTCGAGAAGGGCAGCAAGGTGCCGCATACCGACAAGGTCGGCAAGCTGACGCGCGCGCAAGCCGAAGAGATCGCCAAGACCAAGATGCCCGATCTCACAGCTTCGGATCTGGATGCCGCCGTGCGTACCATCGCCGGCAGCGCGCGTTCCATGGGCGTGATCGTGGAGGGCGTGAAATGAACCAGTTAGCCGCAAAACTCTCCAAACGCCAGAAGACCACTGTCAATCTGGTCGAGCGCAACAAGGCCTATCAGGCCATGGACGCGATGAAATTGATGAAGCAGGCGGCCACCGCCAAATTCGACGAATCGGTGGATGTCGCGGTCAACCTCGGTATCGACGCGAAGAAATCGGACCAGACGGTGCGCGGCTCGGTGGTGCTACCCGCGGGTACCGGGAAGAAGGTGCGCGTAGCGGTGTTCGCGCAGGGCGACAAGGCCGGCGCGGCCAAGGCTGCAGGCGCCGACATCGTCGGCATGGAAGATCTGGCGGAGCAAATCAAGGCCGGAAAGATGGATTTCGACGTCCTTATCGCCAGCCCCGACACCATGCGCATCGTCGGCCAGCTGGGCCAGATACTTGGTCCGCGCGGACTGATGCCGAACCCCAAGGTGGGTACGGTGACGCCGGATGTGGCCACCGCGGTGAAAAACGCAAAGGCGGGCCAGGTGCAATACCGCGCCGACAAGGCGGGCATCGTGCAGTGCACGATCGGCTTGGCTTCTTTCGAGCCGGAGGCATTATGCGAAAACTTGAAGGCGCTGGTGGAAGCGCTGAACAAGGCCAAGCCGGCTACGAGCAAGGGGATTTACCTGCAAAAGCTGTCGGTGTCCAGCACCATGGGCCCGGGCATCCGCGTGGATGTCGCGAGCGTAAACGGTTAAAAGGATATGGATCTCCGCTAGCGCGGGGACAGAACTTTGGGCCGCCGCGGCAGAGCATCGCCGCGACGGGTTATCAAAGACCGTTGGGGTTCGAGGGCAATCAGTGACGAATCGAGGGAAACCGATATTCGACATTGCGAATTACCCGAAAACTTAATCGGTAGCAGGTGCAGGAAGGATGCGCGATGGGCTTACCGCTCTCACGCTTTGCCCATCACCCGCAAGGCCCAACGCAGATGGCGCACCCAGATACAGGAATCAATTCCTGAATGTAAGGTCGCCGCAACGTAACGCAGGACGAGGAATGCGAAGTACAGAGCGAAAAAGCACCAAGGTGCTGCACCCGATCTGTGTTTTGGACGCCGAGTCTTGCATTCAACAGGAGGTAGACCTTGGGTCTCAATCTTGAGCAGAAGAAGGCAGTGGTTGCCGAAGTGTCCGCCGAAGTAGGCAAGGCGCAGGCGATCATCGTCGCTGAGTACCGTGGTCTGGAAGTGGGTGTCATGACCGAATTGCGCGCCAAGGCGCGCAACACGGGCGTGTACCTGCGCGTGCTGAAAAACACCCTGGTGCGCCGTGCCGTGAAGGATACGCCGTTCGAGAAGCTGGCCGAGAAGATGATTGGCCCGCTTGTCTACGTCATTTCCTCCGACCCGGTCGCGAGCGCCAAGGTGCTGAACGATTTTGCGAAGGCCAACGAGAAGTTCGTGATCAAGGCCGGGGGGCTGCCGAATGCGGTAATTTCTGCCAAGGAAATTTCTGCGCTTGCCAATCTGCCCAGCCGTGACCAGCTGCTCGCCACCCTGCTTGGCACCATGCAGGCGCCGGCAGCCAAATTCGTGCAGACGCTGAACGAGGTGCCGGGAAGGTTTGTGCGCACGCTCGCAGCGGTTCGCGATCAGAAAGAGGCGGTCGCATAGTTTCGTTTTCCACACTTCCACACCCTTTATTGACGATTTAAACGACTTAACATTCAGGAGCAAACAATGGCAATCGCAAGAGCAGAACTACTCGACGCAATCTCGAACATGACCGTGCTGGAACTCTCCACCCTGATCAAGGAAATGGAAGAGAAATTCGGTGTCTCGGCCGCCGCCGCGGTCGCCGTGGCCGCTCCGGCTGCTGCAGGTGCCGCCGCCCCGGCAGCGGAAGAGCAGACCGAATTCACCGTCATGCTCAACGCGTGCGGCGAGAGCAAGGTCAACGTTATCAAGGTGGTACGCGCCATTACCGGCCTGGGTCTGAAAGAAGCCAAGGACCTGGTCGACGGCGCGCCCAAAGCGGTAAAAGAAGGCATTGCAAAGAAAGATGCGGAAGACATCGTCAAGCAGCTGACCGAAGCCGGCGCCAAAGCCGAGATGAAGTAAGTGACACGGCAATCGGGCTGGCAGCTGCGTTTCCGGGCTGCCAGCCCTTGCCATTTTTGAGAATTGCTGACGAGTTGCGCAGAGGCTTGAAGAGAGCAATCAGATCGATGGCACATTGCATCGCTGATTCCTGTCTTGTGACCCCTGACTCCCGAATTCTGACTCCTGCATCCTGAACTGGAGCTGTTATGACCGCCGCTGCCATCACCTACACTTCGACCGAGAAAAAGCGTATCCGCAAGAGCTTCGCCAAGCGCGCAGCCGTGCTGAACGTGCCATTCCTGCTGGCCACGCAGCTGGATTCCTTCACTGCGTTTCTGCAGGCGGCGGTGCCGCCGGAAAAGCGCAAGAACGAAGGTCTGCAGGCGGCTTTCACCTCGATTTTCCCGATTGAGAGCCATTCGAAGAATGCGCGCCTGGAATTCGTCAGCTTCGCGCTGGGCGAGCCGCCGTTCGACGTCAAGGAGTGCCAACAGCGCGGCCTCACCTTTGCCAGCCCGCTGCGCGCCAAGGTGCGCCTGACCATCATGGACAAGGAGGCGAGCAAGCCCACGATCAAGGAAGTGAAGGAGCAGGAGGTCTACATGGGCGAGATCCCGCTCATGACCACTACCGGCTCGTTCGTCATCAACGGTACCGAGCGCGTCATCGTCAGCCAGCTGCACCGCTCTCCGGGCGTGTTTTTCGAGCACGACCGCGGCAAGACGCACAGCTCGGGCAAGCTGCTGTTCTCGGCGCGCATCATTCCCTACCGCGGCTCCTGGCTGGACTTCGAGTTCGACCCTAAGGATTACCTCTATTTCCGCGTCGACCGCCGGCGCAAGATGCCGGTGACGATACTGCTCAAGGCGATCGGCTTGACGCTAGAGCAGGTGCTGAAGGAATTCTTCGCATTCGATACCTTCCATTTCAGCAAGAAGGGCATCCAGTTCGAATTGGTGCCGGAGCGCCTGCGCGGCGAGACTGCCAAATTTGACATCCTGGATAAGCACGACAAGGTGATCGTGCCCAAGGACAAGCGCATTACCGTGAAGTACATCCGCGACATGGAAGCGGCCGGGATCAAGAAGATCGCCGTCCCCGACGACTACCTGCTCGGGCGCGTGCTCGCGCACAACGTAGTCGATACCGAGACCGGCGAGATTCTGGGCAGCGCCAACGACGAAATCACCGAGACCGTGCTTGCCAAGCTGAAGGAAGCCGAGGCCTCCAGCATCCAAACCATTTACACCAACGACCTGGACCAGGGGCCGTATATTTCGCAGACCCTGCGCATCGACGAAACCGCCGACCAGTTCGCGGCGCGTGTTGCCATCTATCGCATGATGCGCCCGGGCGAACCGCCCACGGAAGAGGCGGTGGAGTCGCTGTTCAACGGCCTGTTCTACGCGGAAGAGCGCTACGACCTGTCTGCCGTCGGTCGGATGAAATTCAATCGCCGCGTCGGTCGCAACGAACTGACCGGGGCGGTGACGCTGTCAAACGAGGATATCCTTGCCGTGATCCGCATCCTGGTCGAACTCAGGAACGGCCGCGGCGAGATCGACGACATCGACCACCTCGGCAACCGCCGCGTGCGTTCGGTCGGCGAGCTGGCCGAAAATCAGTTCAGGGCGGGACTCGTGCGTGTCGAGCGCGCGGTGAAGGAGCGCCTGTCCCAGGCTGAATCAGACAACCTGATGCCGCACGACCTGATCAACGCCAAGCCTATATCCGCCGCGATCAAGGAGTTTTTCGGATCCAGTCAGCTGTCGCAGTTCATGGACCAGACCAACCCGCTTTCGGAGATCACGCATAAGCGCCGCGTGTCTGCACTTGGACCCGGCGGCCTGACGCGCGAGCGCGCCGGCTTCGAGGTGCGCGACGTGCATCCGACGCACTATGGCCGCGTTTGCCCGATCGAGACGCCGGAAGGTCCGAACATCGGCCTGATCAATTCGCTCGCTTTGTTCGCCCGCACCAACCAGTACGGCTTCATGGAAACGCCGTATCGCAAGGTCGAGAACAGCAAAGTCACCGACCAGATCGATTTTCTGTCGGCGATCGAGGAAGGCAATTTCGTTATTGCCCAGGCGAACGCGGACCTGGACAAAGGCAAGCTGAAGGAAGGCCTGGTGTCCTGCCGCTACCGCAACGAGTTCATGCTCGCCACGCCGGACCGCGTCGAGTACATGGATGTGGCACCCTCCCAAATTGTGTCGGTGGCCGCGTCGCTGATCCCGTTCCTCGAGCACGATGACGCCAACCGCGCGCTGATGGGCTCCAACATGCAGCGCCAGGCGGTGCCTTGCCTGCGGCCGGAGAAGGCGCTGGTAGGGACCGGCATCGAGCGCACGGTAGCGGTCGATTCCGGCACTGCGGTACAGGCGTTGCGCGGCGGCGTGGTCGATTATGTCGACGCGAGCCGCATCGTGGTGCGCGTCAATGACGACGAGACCGTAGCCGGCGACGTGGGCGTGGATATCTACAATCTGGTCAAGTACCAGCGTTCCAACCAGAACACCAATATCAACCAGCGCCCGCTGGTCAACGTGGGCGAGAAAATCGCCAAGGGCGACGTGGTCGCCGATGGTGCGTCGACCGACATGGGCGAACTGGCGCTGGGGCAGAACATGCTGGTCGCGTTCATGCCCTGGAATGGTTACAACTTCGAGGATTCGATCCTCATCTCCGAGCGCGTGGTTGCCGAGGATCGTTATACCTCGATTCACATCGAGGAGCTGACCGTGGTGGCGCGCGACACCAAGCTTGGTCCCGAGGAGATCAGTCGCGACATTTCCAACCTGTCCGAAGCGCAGTTGTCGCGCCTGGACGAGTCCGGCATCGTCTATATCGGCGCCGAAGTCGAGGCGGGCGACGTGCTGGTGGGCAAGGTCACCCCCAAGGGCGAGACGCAGTTGACGCCGGAAGAAAAGCTGCTGCGCGCGATCTTCGGCGAGAAGGCATCCGACGTGAAGGACACCAGCTTGCGCGTTCCGTCGGGAATTTCCGGCACTGTCATCGACGTGCAGGTGTTCACACGCGAGGGGATAGATCGCGACAAGCGCGCGCAGCAGATCATCGACGATGAATTGAAACGCTACAAGCTCGACCTGGTCGACCAGATGCGCATCGTCGAAGCCGACACATTCGAGCGGATCGAGCGCCTGATCGTGGGCAAGACGGTCAACGGGGGGCCGAAAAAGCTGGCCAAGGGCGCCAAGCTCACCAAGACCTACCTGCAGGAACTGGAGCACTACCACTGGTTCGACATTCGCCTCGCCAACGAAGAGGCGGCGGCGCAGCTGGAAAGCCTCAAGGACAGCCTGGCGCAGAAGCGTGTCGATTTCGACGTGGCGTTCGAGGCGAAGAAGAAGAAGCTTACCCAGGGCGACGAATTGCCGCCGGGCGTGCAGAAAATGGTCAAAGTCTATGTCGCTGTCAAGCGACGCCTGCAGCCTGGCGACAAGATGGCTGGCCGCCACGGCAACAAAGGCGTGATCTCCAAGATCGTGCCGGTCGAGGACATGCCCTACATGGCGGACGGCACCCCGGTCGACGTGGTGCTGAATCCCCTGGGCGTGCCTTCACGCATGAACGTGGGCCAAATTCTCGAGACCCACCTGGGCTGGGCCGCCAAGGGCCTGGGCGTGAAGATCGGTGAAATGCTTGCGGCGCAGGCGAAGATCGCCGATTTGCGCAAATTCCTCAACCTTATCTACAACAGCGGGGGCAAGGCCGAAAACCTGGCTGCGCTGTCCGACGAGGAGGTTGTGCGCCTGGCCTATAACCTGAAAGAAGGCGTGCCTTTCGCCACGCCGGTGTTCGACGGCGCCAACGAGGCCGAGATCAAGGATATGCTGGAGATAGCAGGATTGCCGCGTGACGGCCAGGTCAGGCTGAAGAACGGCCATACCGGCGAGCCCTTCGATCGTCCCGTGACCGTGGGCTACATGCACGTGCTCAAGCTGCACCATCTGGTCGACGACAAGATGCATGCGCGCTCCACCGGTCCGTATAGCCTGGTGACGCAGCAACCTCTGGGCGGCAAGGCGCAGTTCGGCGGCCAGCGTTTCGGCGAAATGGAGGTGTGGGCGCTCGAAGCTTACGGCGCCGCGTACACGCTGCAGGAGATGTTGACAGTGAAATCCGACGATATCTCCGGGCGCACCAAGGTGTACGAGAACATCGTCAAGGGCGACCACAAGATCGACGCCGGCATGCCCGAGTCGTTCAACGTGCTGGTCAAGGAGATCAGGTCTCTGGGCATCGACATCGATCTGGAACGGTACTGAGTCCCCGGATCGGGGCGGCAGGACGCGGACACCCCGCGTTGCTGGCCGCGCAGAGCAGCGGCCATTTGGGTTTTGATTTTTAGGTGCATCACGCCACCTTGGAGTGAAAGATGAAAGCACTACTCGATTTGTTCAAGCAGGTTACGCAGGACGAAGAGTTCGACTCGATCAAGATCGGTCTCGCCTCGCCTGAGAAGATCCGCTCCTGGTCTTACGGTGAAGTGAAAAAACCCGAGACCATCAACTACCGCACCTTCAAGCCGGAGCGCGACGGCCTGTTCTGCGCCAAGATCTTCGGGCCGATCAAGGACTATGAGTGCTTGTGCGGCAAGTACAAACGGCTTAAGCACCGCGGCGTGATCTGCGAGAAGTGCGGCGTCGAGGTGACGCTGGCGAAAGTCCGGCGCGAGCGCATGGGCCACATCGAACTTGCCTCGCCGGTCGCCCATATCTGGTTCCTGAAATCGCTGCCGTCGCGTCTGGGCCTGGTGCTCGACATGACGCTGCGCGACATCGAGCGCGTGCTCTATTTCGAAGCCTACGTCGTCACCGATGCCGGCATGGTGGCCGACCCCGACATCCAGCGCTGCAAGCTTCTGACCGAAGAACAATATCTGACCAAAGTCGAGGAGCATGGCGACGAGTTTTCCGCAGCGATGGGCGCCGAGGGCATACGCGAGCTGCTGCGCAACCTCGATGTAGGGCATGAGATCGAGCACCTGAGGAAGGAGCTCGAGAGCACCACCTCGGACACCAAGATCAAGAAATTCGCCAAGCGCCTCAAAGTGCTGGAGGGCTTCCAGAAATCGGGCATCAAGCCCTATTGGATGATCATGGAAGTGCTGCCGGTGCTGCCGCCGGATCTGCGCCCGCTGGTGCCCCTGGACGGCGGTCGCTTCGCCACTTCGGATCTGAACGACCTGTATCGGCGTGTGATCAACCGCAACAACCGCCTGAAGCGCCTGCTGGAGCTGAAAGCGCCTGAGATCATCGTCAAGAACGAGAAGCGCATGCTGCAGGAAGCAGTGGACTCGCTGCTGGACAACGGTCGCCGCGGCAAGGCCATGACCGGCGCGAACAAGCGTCCGCTGAAGTCGCTCGCCGACATGATCAAGGGCAAGGGCGGACGCTTCCGCCAGAACCTGCTGGGCAAGCGTGTCGACTATTCCGGCCGCTCGGTGATTGTGGTCGGTCCGCAATTGAAGCTGCACCAGTGCGGTCTGCCGAAGAAAATGGCGCTCGAGCTGTTCAAGCCTTTCATTTTCAACAAGCTGGAATTGCAAGGTATCGCCACCACGATCAAGGCGGCGAAGCGCGAAGTCGAGGCCGAAACCCCGGTTGTCTGGGACATCCTCGAAGAGGTGATCCGCGAGCATCCGGTGATGCTCAACCGCGCTCCCACGCTGCACCGCCTCGGCATCCAGGCATTCGAGCCGGTGCTGATCGAGGGCAAGGCGATCCAACTGCACCCGCTGGTGTGCGCCGCGTTCAACGCCGACTTTGACGGCGACCAGATGGCAGTGCACGTGCCGCTGTCGCTGGAGGCGCAGATGGAAGCGCGCACCCTGATGCTGGCGTCAAACAACATCCTCTCTCCGGCCAACGGCGATCCGGTCATCGTCCCCTCGCAGGACATCGTCCTGGGGCTGTACTACGCCACGCGTGAGCGCATCAACGCGCCCGGCGAGGGCATGGTGTTCGCCGACATGGGCGAGCTGACACGTGCATATGAGGCGCACAAGATCGAACTGCACGCCATGATCACGGCGCGCATACGCGAGTATGACCTTTCCGAAACCGGAGAGAAGATCGAGAAGATCACGCGTTACCAGACTACGGTCGGGCGCGCGCTGCTGTCGGAAATTTTGCCGCCGGGATTGCCGTTCGCGCTGATCAACAAGGCGCTGAAGAAGAAAGAGATATCCAAGCTCATCAACGCGTCGTTCCGCCGCTGTGGCCTGCGCGAGACGGTAATTTTCGCCGACAAGCTGATGCGCGCCGGATTTGCCTTCGCCACGCGCGGCGGCATCTCGATCTGCGTTGACGACATGCTGGTGCCGCAACAAAAGCACAGCCTGATATCGGCCGCGGGAGCCGAAGTGAAGGAGATTGAGCAGCAGTACACCTCGGGTCTGGTGACCGTGGGCGAGCGCTACAACAAGGTGGTCGACATCTGGGGCCGCGCCGGCGACCAGGTGGCCAAAGCGATGATGGAGCAGCTGTCGCACGAAGAAGTTACCGACAGCAAGGGCAAGAAGGTGCGCCAGGAGTCGTTCAACTCGATTTACATGATGGCCGACTCGGGCGCACGCGGCTCGGCGGCGCAGATCCGTCAGCTCGCCGGCATGCGCGGCCTGATGGCCAAGCCCGACGGTTCGATCATCGAGACGCCGATTACGGCGAACTTCCGCGAAGGCCTGAACGTGCTGCAGTACTTCATTTCCACCCACGGCGCGCGCAAGGGTCTGGCCGACACCGCGTTGAAGACCGCCAATTCCGGATACCTGACCCGCCGCCTGGTGGATGTGACCCAGGACTTGGTGGTGAGGGAAGACGATTGCGGCACCGAGAATGGTGTTGTGGTCAAGGCCTTGGTCGAGGGTGGCGAGGTGGTCGAGGCTCTGCGCGAACGCATTCTGGGCCGTGTCTGCGCGGCCGAAGTGATGCATCCGGAGACCCAGGATCCGCTGTATCCCGCCGGGACCTTGTTGAACGAAGAAGAAGTCGACATGATCGAGTCGCTCGGCATTGACGAGATCAAGGTGCGCACCCCGCTCACCTGCGATACACGCCATGGACTGTGCGCCAAGTGCTACGGGCGCGATCTGGGCCGTGGTCCGATCGTGAATATCGGCGAGGCGGTAGGCGTGATTGCGGCACAGTCGATCGGCGAACCGGGCACGCAGCTCACGATGCGCACCTTCCACATCGGCGGCGCCGCCTCGCGTACTGCGGTGGCGAGCCAAGTGGATGCCAAGTCCAACGGCACGGTGCGCTTCACCGCGCAGATGCGCTATGTCAGCAACGTCAAGGGCGAAAAGATCGCGATTTCGCGCTCGGGCGAAATCATGATTACCGACGACAATGGCCGCGAGCGCGAGCGCCACAAGGTGCCCTACGGCGCCACTCTGGCCTCGACTGACGGCAAGCCGGTCAAGGCCGGGCAGGTGCTCGCCACCTGGGATCCGCATACCCGCCCGATCATCACCGAATATGCGGGTACGGTGAAATTCGAAAACGTCGAGGAAGGCACGACGGTGGCGAAGCAGATCGACGAGATCACCGGGTTATCCACGCTGGTGGTCATCGATCCCAAGCGCCGCGGCAGCGCCAGCAAGGGCCTGCGCCCACAGGTGAAGCTGATCAACGACGCGGGCGAGGAAGTCAAGATCGCCGGCACCGATCACTCGGTCAACATCACCTTCCAGGTCGGCTCCCTCATCACCGTGAAGAACGGCCAGCAGGTTGGTATTGGCGAGGTTCTGGCGCGCATACCCCAGGAAACCTCGAAAACGCGTGACATCACCGGCGGTCTGCCGCGGGTGGCGGAGTTGTTCGAAGCGCGCTCGCCCAAGGATGCGGGCATGCTGGCGGAAGTCACCGGCACGGTCTCGTTCGGCAAGGATACGAAAGGCAAGCAACGCCTGGTCATCACCGACCCGGAGAGCGTGGCGCACGAGTTCCTGATTACCAAGGACAAGCATGTCATGGTGCACGACGGCCAGGTGGTGAACAAGGGCGAGTTCATCGTCGACGGACCCGCCGACCCGCACGACATTCTGCGACTGCAGGGCGTTGAGGCGCTGGCGCGCTACATCACCGACGAAGTGCAGGACGTGTATCGCCTGCAGGGCGTCAAGATCAACGACAAGCATATTGAGGTGATCGTGCGGCAGATGCTGCGCCGGGTGGCGGTCGATGATGCGGGTGAAACCCGTTTCATCCAGGGCGAACAGGTGGAGCGTGCCGATCTGCTGAAAGAGAACGAAATCGTTGAGGCCGAAGGCAAGAAGCCGGCGACCTTCAGCTACATGCTGCTGGGCATCACCAAGGCGTCGCTGTCGACTGATTCCTTCATCTCGGCGGCGTCGTTCCAGGAAACCACGCGCGTGCTCACCGAGGCCGCAATCATGGGCAAGAAAGACGACCTGCGCGGGCTGAAGGAGAACGTCATCGTCGGCCGCTTGATTCCTGCGGGAACGGGCATGGCGTACCACAAAGTACGCAAGACCCCGCCGCCGCCGGTTGAGCTGTTGCTGACCGAAGGTGAGGGCGAGGGTTCCGGCACGGGCGAAGCGCCGGTGGCGGAGGAAAGCGCCTAGGCCTGTTGCCTAAACGCAGCAGCAAAAAGGCCGGCGCATGCGCCGGCCTTTTTGTTTGCCGCCAAGCTCGTGCGCGCTGGCGCGGGTCAGCGCTGACCGACCTTGGCGTCGCGAAATGTCGCTTCGGCGCCGCGCGGCGGCGCGCGCCAGTACTGCTTCGGTGCGCGCACCTCGCCGCCGAGTTCGGCGGCGGCGCGCCAGGCCCAGTGCGGCTCCCACAGCATGCCGCGCGCGAGCGCGACCATGTCGGCGCGGCCCGTGGCGACGATGTCCTCCGCCTGCCGCGGCTCGGTGATCAGGCCCACGGCGATGGTCGGTATGCCGACTTCTTTGCGGATCGCTTCGGCAAACGACACCTGGTAGCCCGGCCCCAGAGTGATCTTCTGTTCGGGCGCAAGGCCGCCGCTGGAAGCGTCGATCCAGTCGCAGCCTAGCGCCTTCAGCTGCTTTGAAAACTCAATCGATTGAGCAAGGTCCCACCCGCCGTCGATCCAGTCGCTGGCCGATATGCGCACGCCAAGCGGCTTTGCCTCGGGCCAGACCTTGCGCACTGCGGAGAACACCTCCAGCGGAAAGCGCATGCGATTTTCGAGCGATCCGCCGTACCGGTCACTGCGCCGGTTGGACAGGGGTGAGAGAAACTCATGCAGCAGGTAGCCGTGCGCCGCGTGCAATTCGATGGCGTCCACGCCGAGCGCGGCGGCGCGCTGCGCCGCGCGTACAAACGCGTCGCGCACGCGTTCGAGATCCGCCGCATCCATTTCCCGCGGCGGCGGCTCGGAGGGTGAAAACGGCAGCGCCGATGGCGCGATCGGCTCCCAGCCGCCGTCCTGGGGCGCAATCAGCTTGCCGCCGTCCCAAGGCGTGTGGCTCGATCCCTTGCGCCCCGCATGGGCCAATTGTAGCGCCAGCGGCGTGTCCGCATAGCGCCGCAGGCCAGTCAGCACACGACGTAAAGCGGCTTCGTTGTCATCCGAATACAGCCCGAGGCAGGCGGGCGTGATTCGGCCGATAGCCTCGACCGCAGTTGCCTCGATGCACAAAAGTCCAGCGCCACCCAGCGCGAGCTGTCCGAGATGGATCAGGTGCCAGTCGTTGGCACTGCCCGCTGTAGCAGAGTATTGGCACATCGGCGAAACCATGACCCGGTTTGGAATATGAAGTTCGCGCAGGTCAATGGGTTGGAATAGGGCGCTCGTCACGATAAATCCTCTTCTTAATTGGAATCGAATGGGGGGTGCATCAAGGGCGCAAAACTCAACGCCGCGCGGGATACTTGCGCTGGACATTCGCACAGGCGTGGCGTCCGCGTCAAGCGCAATTGCTTTATCGAAGGCGCGTTTGCTTTGCACGGTTGCGTGGGCCACAGCGGGTGGCGACCGACTGTGGCGGCTGGGGCACGGGACAAGACGGGACGGCCCGCGCTGAACGGCGCGGCCTGTGTCTGCATCCGATTTGTATCGCCAGCCGCGCTCCGCGCGCGCTACTGGAGGTGTTAACTTGTTGACTCGCCCTTGATTTTGTTTGTATAATCCTGCCTCTTTGCGATTCCCGGGGCGGCCAAGCGTATATAGGTCGTCCCGATTTCATTTCGGAACATCAAAAAATGCCGACAATCAATCAGTTAGTGCACACGCCGCGCGTGCGCACCAAAGCCAAAAGCAAGGTGCCCGCGCTTGGAAATTCGCCGCAAAAGCGTGGTGTTTGCACGCGGGTATACACGACCACGCCGAAAAAGCCGAATTCGGCACTGCGCAAGGTGGCGAAGGTGCGCCTCACGAACGGTTTCGAGGTGATCAGCTACATCGGCGGCGAAGGTCATAACCTGCAGGAGCACTCGGTGGTGTTGATTCGCGGAGGCCGGGTGAAAGACCTGCCGGGTGTGCGCTACCACATGGTGCGAGGCAGCCTGGATACGCAAGGTGTGAAGGATCGCAAGCAGAGCCGGTCAAAATACGGCGCCAAGAAACCGAAGGCCGCGTAAGCGCGCGCCGACGAGCAGAGGACGAACATGCCACGACGCAGAGAAGTTCCCAAGCGCGACATTCTTCCGGATCCGAAATTCGGCAATCAGGATGTCGCCAAGTTCATCAACGTGCTGATGACGCGCGGCAAGAAGTCGGTTGCCGAGAGCATCATCTATCGCGCGTTCACCGCGATCAAGAGCAAGTCCGGCAAGGATCCGATTGAGGTGTTCGGCCTGGCGGTTTCGAACGTCAAACCCATGGTCGAAGTGAAGAGCCGCCGCGTCGGCGGAGCGAACTACCAGGTACCGGTGGAAGTGCGCCCGGTGCGGCGTGTGGCGCTGGCAATGCGCTGGTTGCGCGAGGCGGCGCAAAAGCGCAGCGAGAAATCGATGGACTTGCGCCTGGCGAACGAATTGATGGAGGCGGCCGAGGGCCGCGGCAGCGCGATGAAGAAGCGCGATGAAGTGCACCGCATGGCGGAAGCGAACAAGGCGTTCGCGCACTATCGCTTCTGAGCGAAGCGCATCTGCAAACAGTACCAACCAAACGGAATTTTCGACTTAACGCACTGCCAGACCTGACCGGCCCAGCCAGATAATTTTCTGGTATCCACCGCGTCTTGGCAGTCAAAGGCTTTTAAGGTTCTTACCGTGGCACGCAAAACCCCAATCGATCGATACCGCAACATTGGCATCAGTGCCCACATTGATGCCGGCAAGACCACGACCACCGAACGCATCCTGTTCTACACCGGCGTGAACCACAAAATCGGCGAGGTGCATGACGGCGCCGCGACCATGGACTGGATGGAGCAGGAGCAGGAGCGCGGCATCACCATCACTTCGGCGGCCACCACCTGTTTCTGGAAGGGCATGGACCTGTCGTTTCCGGAACACCGCATCAACATCATCGATACGCCGGGACACGTCGATTTCACCATCGAAGTGGAGCGCTCGATGCGCGTGATCGACGGCGCGTGCATGGTGTACTGCGCGGTCGGCGGGGTGCAGCCGCAGTCGGAAACCGTGTGGCGCCAGGCGAACAAATACAAAGTGCCGCGGCTCGCGTTCGTCAACAAGATGGACCGTCAGGGTGCGGACTTTCTCAAGGTCTACACGCAGATGAAGACCCGGCTCAAGGCCAATCCGGTGCCGTTGCAGCTGCCGATCGGCGCCGAGGAGAAATTCGAAGGCGTGATCGACCTGGTGCGGATGAAGGCGATCTACTGGGACGATTCGACGCAGGGCATGAAATTCGACATGCGCGACATCCCGGCGAATTTGCTCGCCGAGGCCAAGGAGTGGCACGAGAAGATGGTCGAAGCCGCTGCCGAAGGCGACGACGAGTTGACGCATAAGTATCTTGAGGGCCACGACCTGTCGGTCGCGGAGATCAAGAAGGGTCTGCGCATGCGCACCCTCAAGAGCGAGATCACGCCGATGCTGTGCGGTTCCGCGTTCAAGAACAAGGGCGTGCAGGCAATGCTGGACGCCGTGATCGAATACATGCCGGCGCCGGTCGATGTCCTGCCAGTCAAGGGCGAGGATGACAGCGGCAAGATCGAGGAGCGCAAACCCGACGACGCCGAGCCGTTTGCCGCACTCGCGTTCAAGATCGTGACCGATCCGTTTGTCGGGCAGCTTACGTTCTTCCGCGTTTATTCCGGTGTGCTCAACTCCGGCGATACGGTCTACACCACCGTGCGCGGCAAGAAGGAGCGCATCGGCCGCCTGCTGCAGATGCACGCCAACGAGCGCGCTGAAATCAAGGAAGTGCGCGCCGGCGACATCGGCGCCGCTGTCGGCCTGAAAGACGTAACCACCGGCGAAACGTTGTGCGATCCGAAGCAGATTATTGTCCTCGAGCGCATGGTGTTCCCGGATCCGGTGATCCATGTTGCGGTCGAGCCCAAGACCAAGAGCGATCAGGAAAAAATGGGCGTCGCGCTCAACCGTCTGGCGCAGGAGGACCCATCGTTTCGCATGCGCACTGATGAGGAAACCGGGCAGACCATCATCTCCGGCATGGGCGAACTGCACCTGGAGATTATCGTCGACCGCATGAAGCGCGAGTTTAGCGTGGAAGCCAATGTCGGCGCGCCCCAGGTGGCCTACCGCGAGACCATCCGGCGAGTGTGCGAAGAAATCGAAGGCAAATTCATCAAGCAGTCCGGCGGTCGTGGCCAGTACGGCCACGTCTGGCTCAAAGTCGAACCTCAGCCCCCTGGCAAGGGCTTTGAATTCGTCGATGCGATCAAGGGCGGTTCGGTTCCGCGCGAATACATTCCTGCGGTGCAGCGTGGCCTGGTGGAAACGCTGCCGGCCGGGGTGCTCGCCGGCTATCCGGTGGTGGATGTGAAAGTGACGCTGTTCGACGGTTCCTATCACGAAGTGGATTCGAACGAAAATGCATTCCGCATGGCCGCCTCGATGGCGTTCAAGGACGGCATGCGCAAGGCGTCCCCGGTGCTGCTCGAACCGATTATGGCGGTCGAAGTGGAGACGGCGGAAGAGAAGATGGGCGACGTCATGGGCGACCTGTCCTCGCGCCGCGGCGTTATCCAGGGCATGGACGATCTGGCCGGGGGCAAGATCATCCGGGCCGAGGTGCCCCTGGCCGAGATGTTCGGCTACTCGACGACGCTGCGCTCGCTCACGCAGGGGCGCGCCACCTACACCATGGAATTCAAGCATTACGCCGAGGCGCCGAAGACCGTGGCCGAAGCAATTATCAACAAAAAATAGACAGGAACGATCATGTCAAAAGCTAAATTTGAGCGCACGAAGCCGCACGTAAACGTAGGGACGATAGGTCACGTGGACCATGGGAAGACGACGCTGACGGCGGCGATCACTTTGGTGCTGTCGAAGAAGTTTGGTGGTGAGGCGAAGGGT
>JACZJU010000054.1 GCA_014860395.1 Burkholderiales bacterium
GCGATATGACGCAGTAGGTCCAGGCCATCCAGATGCTCCAGCCCGAAGTTGTTCGCGATCGCGTCTATCATCTGCAAGCCGCGCACCGTGTGCGTCTTCGTCTCCTCGCGTTCCGCCTGCGTGAGCCGCGCGGGCTTGAGCAGGATCCGATCGGGCAGCGCGAGCTTGCCGATATCGTGCAAAGGGGCGAAGGCGAAAATGCGCTCTATCGCCGCATCGTCCAGCGAGGCGGCACCGGTCGCGGCGAGATGCTGCGCGATCAGACGCGCATAGCGCGCCATGCGATCGATATGCCCCCCGGTCTCCGGGTCGCGAAAGTGGACCATGTCGTGGGCGGTCTTTACCGCGGCAGCGAGTATGCGCACAGCAAGCATTTCCGCGGTGACAATGGCCGAAATCAAGTGCGCATAAGCATCAAGCGTGCTTAGCGCCGTGTCGGCGAGCGCGCCCGGGCTGCTCGAATTGAAAAAGACGAACCCCCAGAAGGACCCGTCGAGATACATCGGTACCGTGTAGCTCCAGCGGTATCCCTCCTCGGCGATGACCCTGGTATGGACATGGCGCCCGCGGCGGAACAACTCGAGATCGTTGACTAGGCGCGGCCGGCCGGTCCGAAGGATATCGACCAGCGAAGGCGAATCGGCGAGACGCGCCTCGTAGCGCACTAGGTGGTTGCGGCCGGGCGAACTCGCGAGGAAGGTCTTCAACAGGTCGCTCGCCGCGTCGTAGGCGACCACCGAAATCCGCTCGACCGCCTCGACTTGCGCGTACAGCGCCTCGTGGATTACGGCCAGCTTCTGCTCGAGCGGCACGCCGCGATTGAGCGCGTCGAGTGGATCGGCGTGTTCGAAAAGTCCTGATTCCGTCCCGTTCGCGGCCATGCGACTGCCTAATTCTGGTCATGCGCGGCCGACCGGCGGCAACCGGAGTCCGCGCCTCGGGCGTACTTTAACAGGAACGTGGCGCGACGCGGAATGCCGGGGCCTGTGGCTAGCCTGAACCGCGACGCCGCAGCCGAATCAAATCCAGAGCGACAAGAACCGTCCGCTGAATTGGACCACGTCGCTCGTCCAGAGTTCGCCCGGCCACCAACCATTGGAATCGCGACCATACTCGCTTGCGATTTCAGGCGTCAACTGGCTTGATCGACTGAAATCACCAAAATAGAGGGGGAAACAGCCCAAGCTCGGCAATAAGGCCGTAACAATCAGGTGCTAGCGTGGCAACCTGGCCCTATCGAATGGAGACACAGGACATGGAATGCGAAGAGATGATGCTGACAGAAGACCCGCCGGAATACGACGACGATCCTCCAGAAGACGACGAGTAGCGCCCGAACGGTTCAGCATTCAGACCACAAGCCACATGCGTGGCTTTTTTCATTTCTGGAGACGGGAAAAGGCGGCGTCCTGCCGCGCCAGCTCTTGAGCGGCGACCCACCGCTCACACGCACTTGCCTGAAAGTCGGCCGACGATCGCCAAATAGTCTTTTACCCCTTTTCCGCGACGGCCTTGCCGAATCCCTGGCCGGCTTGTCTGTATTCGGCGCGCGGCGGACTGAATATATCCAGAATGACCGCACCCTCTTCTTTGGTGCGCACGCCGTGGCTTACCCCGCCAGGTGTATGCCAGAAATCGCCGGCGGTGGCTTCTACCTCTTCCCCATTCTGAATGCGCGTGCAACGCCCCTCGAGCAAGACACCCCATTGCTCCTCGGGATGACTGTGGATGCTGCCGGTCGCATGCGGATCGACGCGCACGACTGAAAGCATCACGTTTTCGCCGGGAAATATGTTCGTGTTGACCCCTTTCGCCAGCTCGCGCGCAATGCCCCTGGGATCGCCGTTTAATCTAAACAACCAATCTGCCTTGCTCATAGGTGTCGTTCCCTTTTCTGATTTCTGCTGCTCGTCGGTACTATATCTTGACATAGTCGATCGACTAATTGAATGTCCAACCGGCGCGCGTGAACACCTGCAGTTCCGCCGCGAAGCTATTCGGCTGCCGGCGCGGCATTTCCAGCAAATATTCGCCAAAGACAGGGGCGATGGCGGAGTCCCTTAGCGGGATTCTTCCTGCACTCCCTGCCCGGGCGTGGCGTCCGCCAAAGTCCGATCGCCCTCGCCCAGCGCTCTTTGCATGAACACCGAGTCTACCCAGCGCCCGAACTTGAATCCCACGCTGGGAAGCAGGCCGGTTCGCTCAAAACCGCAGGCGGCATGCACGCCGATGGAACCCGCGTTGCCGCTGTCGCCGATCACGGCGATGAGTTGGCGGTAGCCCGCGGCGGTGCAGGCCTCGATCAGCGCTTCGAGCAACGCGCGCCCTATGCCCCGGCCGATGCAGTCGGGGTGGATGTAGACAGAATCCTCCAGCGCATAGCGATAGGCCGGGCGTTCGCGGTAGGGCGCGGCATAGGCGTAGCCGGCAAGCTTTCCGCCCGCCTCCGCCACCAGGTGCGGCAAGCCGCGCGCCAGCACATCGGCGCGCCGCCGCGCCATTTCATTCACACCCGGCGGCACAAGCTCGAAGCTCGCCACGCCGTTCAGCACATGGTGGGCGTAGATCGCGGAGATTGCCGGGATGTCCTCGGGTGTGCTCGCGCGGACCGCGGGTTTGAGTTCGCTCTGCGCGCTTTTCTTGGAGTTCATGGGCGGGGAGTCTGCCAGAGCGCGCCGCTTGCGTCGAGTCGGGGATCGGTGTCTGCATTCAGCCGCTCGCCGGACGCGGGCGGCGTGCTTGAACCGGAGTGACCGACGGCCCTCGGCGATCAATCGGCGCTCGCAGGAAAACAGCCGGGGCAAAATCCGGATTCAACCCTTTGCGCCCACTTCTCTCCTCCCGCGAGATGAAGCGGGCAGAATGCCATTGATCACGCTGACAATACGCTCAGGATTGAAAGGTTTGATGATGTATCCGTGGGCCCCGCGGCTTGCTACTTGGGATACCAGCTCGCGATCGGCGCGGGCCGTGATCACCAGAACCTTGGTATCCGGACATTGATGCCTGATCTTGTCGAGCGCATCCAGTCCATTCATTACCGGCATTTCGATATCGAGACAGGCAAGCTCCGGCATGTGCTTGGCCGCCTGCGCGACTGCCCGTTTTCCGTCCGTCGCTTCAGCTACGACCTTCACGCCCATGGATGTCAGAATCGACGCCAGCAGCATCCGCATGACCACGCTGTCATCTGCAATCACGGCTCTCAGCGTCGTCTCCGCGGCCGGGATGGGGCGCTTGGAAGTCTGGATTCGAAGAAGCGTTTGCATGTTGGCGATCTGGCGGATTTCCTTGATGATCTTATCTTGAGAGAAAGGCTTGCGGATGAATCCGGCGGCACCCGCCTCCGCGGCATGCGCTTCCACCTCCGGATCGGCGTCTCCCGTGATCATTACCACTGAAACTTTCGCACCGTGGGACTCGTGGATGCTTTTCAGCAGTTCGATGCCATTGGTGCCCGGCAAATGGTAGTCGAGACAGACGATATCAGGCTTAAGCTGGTCGACGGCCTCCAGAACTGTCGCCCCGCTTGCCAAGTCGCCGACGACGTTGCAGCCCTCGCTATTCAGGAAGGCTCGCAGGACCTGACGCAACGCCATTGTGTCGTCCACAATCAGGATTTTTGGCGCTGGCCTTGCGTTCGGCATGTTCAACCTTCGGGATTATCGAAAATCTGAAACCACGGGGCGCCGGCTTTTCGAGAACACGATCCAGCCGTCGGCCAAGAGGCACTCGGCAGATTATCGGCAAGAAACGATACAAACTTTAGCCTTAGTCCACTGTTGCCCGATCGCTGTCCAACGCCAGAAAAAGAACAGCAAGACCTGTGTTCATTGCTCCCTACCATGCCAAACATGGCGCCAAAGAGCTGCGCGCCTGATCGCTGCCTCTCGCCGTACAGCTTGGTTGGTGGACGGCCGGCCCGACTGGACTAGGACCCCGTTCCGGCGTGAACCGTCCGGCGGTCCATGTCATCATATAGGCGCAGCATTCTTCCAATCCGCCTAACGACAGGCAATCCGACGAGGCTATTGTGATCGACGATCCCTACCTGGAATTCAAACGCGAAGACATGATCCTGCGCGACTGGCTGGCGCTGGACCGTACGGTTCTTGCCAACAAGCGCACCTTCCTCGCCTACAGCCGCACCGCCATCGCCATGGCCGTCCTTGGCATCGCATTCGTCAAACTAATCGGCCACCAGTTCTTCGAGATCAGCGGCTTCCTCCTGATCCTGTCCGGGGTCGTGGTCTTCTATGTCGGCTTGCGCGAGTACCGAGTCAATACCAAGCGTTTCAAGAAGCTGGTGGAAAAGGAGCGCGCCTTCGAGGCGCATATGCAGGAAATGGACGCCGAAGCGAAAAGCCGCCGCGGCACTTAGATCGGTTTCAGGATCCCGCCCCCTCCATCGTGTAAGGCCCGCCATGTCCACTCGGGGAGCGCGCCTTTCATCGCGTCCGCGCCGGAACAGCAGATCTCTTCACAAGAATCGATCTCGCAATCTGAATCAGTGGAATAATATTTCCTACATGCTATCGAGATTCTTTGTGAAGTAGAATGCCCCGATGCGACCAGTGTAATTTTGAGCGCAGCGTCAAACCATGAATGACCGATACTAAAATCATTCAAGAAGAGCGGTTGCGCCGGACCGAAGCGGCATGGCAAACCGCACCCATACTACCGAGCATCACAGGAGCAAATCGGATGACCAGCAACAAGCGATGGAAGCGCCGGCCGCCCGGTTCAACCTGGGGCGATTTCGGGTCCGACGATCAATGCGGCCGCATGAATATGCTGACGCCGGAAAAGGTGCGTCAGGGCATTGCCGAAGCACGCGAGGGCTTGACCTTCTGCCTGAGCCTGCCGCTGGACTATCCCGGCGGCAATGTGCTGAACCCGCGCCGCATGCCGCCGACGCTGCGGCCTACGCTACGCAACGGCAAACCCAACCTGAACTATCAGCTGCTGTGCGACAACCCTGACTGCACCGACGTCATCAGCGACGATTTGGTCGTGCTGCACCTGCAGTATTCGACGCAATGGGACGGGCTGGCCCATGTCGGCCAGATGTTCGACGCCGACGACGACGGCGTGCCCGAAGCCGTGTACTACAACGGGTATCGCGCCGGCATCGACGTGCTGGGCCCGGACAAGGGCGCCGACTGCGGCGTGTTTGGTTCAGCGCGCATCCCGCAAAGTTCGACCTCGGGCGCCAAAGCGCTCGGCATAGAGAACATGGCCGAGCGCTGCGTGCAGGGCCGCGCAGTCATGATCGACCTGCACCGGCATTTCGGCAGGCAACGCGCGCTGGTCGGCTACGACGCGCTGATGCAGGTTCTGCAGTCCGACCGCGTCGAGGTGGAGAGCGGCGACATGGTGTGCCTGCACACCGGCTTCGCCGCGATGTTGCTGGAAATGAACCGCACGCCGGATGCCCATGCGCTGGAGAACAGCTGCGCCGTGCTGGACGGTCGCGACCCGCGCCTGCTGCAATGGATCACCGACTCCGGCCTGGTGGCATTGATCGCCGACAACTACGCGGTCGAAGCGCATCCCGCCAGCACGCAGCCGGCGCGCTGCGCCGCGTTGCCCTTGCACGAGCATTGCCTGTTCAAACTAGGCGTGCATCTGGGCGAGCTCTGGCATTTGACGCCGCTTGCCGATTGGCTGCACGCCCACAACCGGTCCCGTTTTCTGCTGACCGCACCGCCGTTGCGCCTGCCCGGAGCAATCGGCTCACCGGCCACCCCGATTGCGACAGTCTGAATTTCCCGCCCGGCAGTCGTCGCGGCGGTGCCGGCTACGGGGTCATGCTGCCGGGCGGATTACGCCATTGGCTGCGCAGCTGCTTCCATCTCTGAGCGAATCGCCAATACGGAGAGCGCCGCATGGCTGACAACACCATCCTGATCGCCGGGGCCACCGGCGTGGTCGGCGCCGCTGCGGTCGAGCACTTCACCTCCCTGAAGAATTGGGAAGTGGTGGCGGTTTCGCGCCGACCGCCGCCGATGCAAGGCGTAAATCATGCGCCTCTGGACCTGACCGATGCTGAATCCTGCCGCACAACGCTGGCGAGACTGCCGCATGTCACCCATGTGCTGTTCGCCGCGCTGTACGAAAAGCTTGACCTGATTGCGGGCTGGCGCGATCCGGAGCAGATGGCGATCAATTTGGCAATGCTTCGCAACCTGCTCGACGGCCTGGAGCCGTCCGCGCGCGGCCTTGCCCATATCACCATCCTGCAAGGCACCAAAGCCTACGGCACCCACATCGAACCGATGCGAGTGCCGGCGAAGGAGCGCTGGCCGCGCCACCCGCATGAAAACTTCTACTGGCTGCAGGAAGACCTGCTGCGCGAAAGACAGCAGAAATCGGCCTGGACATTCAGCATCCTGCGCCCGCAACTGGTGTTGGGCTACGCGGTATCGAGCCCGATGAACGTCATCGCCGCGATCGGCGCGTACGCCGCGGTGATGCGCGAACTGGGACGCCCGCTGTGCTTTCCCGGCGGCGGGCGCTACGTGAACGGCGGCAGTGACAGCCGCCTGATCGCGCGTGCCGCCGAGTTCGCGGCGACGCATGCAGTGGCGGCCAACCAGACCTATAACGTGGTCAACGGCGACGCGCTCGTCTGGCAGGATATCTGGCCGTCCATCGCGCGCCACTTCGACATGCCGCACGGCGATCCCGCACCGATGAATCTGACCCTGGAAATGCCGGCGTTCGAGCCGGTCTGGCGCCGCGTCGTTGAGCGCCACGGCCTGCGCGACCTGAGCCTGTCCGACCTGGTCGGCAGTTCCTGGCAATTCACCGACCGCGCCTTCGCCTACGGAATCGAAGCGCCGCACGACTCCGTGATGAGCCCGATCAAGCTGCGCCAGGCGGGCTTTGCCGATTGCCTCGATACCGAGGACGCGCTCCTATACTGGCTGACAAAAATGCAGGATATGCGCTTGCTGCCCGTCTGAATCCTGGACTAGTAGAGCTCCCACCAAGTGTCCTGGGCGGCGAGCAGTTCCGCCGCGGGCTTCTCCAGGATCACGCGTCCGGATTTCATCACGTACGCTCGGTCAGCCACGCCGAGCGCGGTCTTGATGTTCTGCTCCACCAGGATGATGGCGGTGCCGAAGCGCAGATTGATCTGGCGCGCGGTCTCCAGCACCCGCTGCACCAGCACCGGAGCCAATCCGATCGAAGGTTCGTCCATCATCATCAGGCGGGGCCGCGGCATCAGCGCCATGCCCACCGCCACCATCTGCTGCTGGCCGCCCGAGAGCGTTCCTGCGCGCTGTGCGCGGCGCTCATCGAGCATCGGGAACAATTCAAGCACCTCACGCAGCCGCG
>JACZJU010000055.1 GCA_014860395.1 Burkholderiales bacterium
CGATGTCGCCGATCACCGGCGCGGCGATCGCCACGTTGCTGTCGATTTCCGTCGGCGCGATGTCGATCTGGATGAATTGCTTCGGTGCGCCCCAGGTCTTGCCCTTGCCGTGCGAGAGCAGCCAGTTCAGGCGGGCGCCGACCAGCATGACGACGTCGGCCTCCGCGAGAACGAAAGAGCGGCAGGCCGAAGCCGATTGCGGATGGTTGTCTGGCAGCAGGCCCTTGGCCATGGACATCGGCAGATACGGGATGCCGGACTTTTCCACGAGCGCGCGAATATCCGCATCGGCTTGGGCGTAGGCCGCGCCTTTGCCCAGCAGGATGAGCGGACGCTTGGCGCCTTTAAGCAGGTCGAGGGCGCGTTGGACCGAGTCGGACGCCGGGATCTGGCGCGGCACCGGATCGACCACGCGCACCAGCGATTTCTTGCCGCGCGCGGCGTCCAGCGTCTGGCTGAGCAATTGCGCGGGCAGGTCGAGATAGACGCCGCCGGGACGGCCGGACACGGCCGCGCGAATTGCGCGCGCGACGCCGATGCCGATATCCTCGGCTTTGTTGATGCGAAAGGACGCCTTGGCATACGGTTTTGCCGCGTTCAGCTGGTCCATTTCTTCGTAATCGCCCTGCTGCAGGTCGACGATTTCGCGCTCGCTAGAGCCGCTGATCAGGATCATCGGGAAGCAATTGGTAGTCGCGTTGGCCAATGCCGTCAGGCCGTTCAAGAAGCCCGGCGCCGACACGGTCATGCAAATCCCGGGCTTTTGCGTCAGGTAGCCGGCGATCGCGGCCGCATTTCCCGCGTGCTGCTCATGGCGGAAACTGATGAAGCGCATGCCTTCGGCTTGGGCCAGGCGCGCGAGGTCGGTGATGGGAATGCCGATAAGGCCGAAGATGGTGTCGATGTCGTTGGCCTTCAGCGCATCGATTACGAGATGAAACCCGTCGGTCATTTCCACGGCATCTTCAGCGCCAGTCACAGCGGCTTGCTCTAGTATTGCGGACATGGTTTCTCCTGTGTGTTCGGTGATCAAGGGCTTTCATGGGCGAAGCTGTCACGCTTCCCGCTTTTGCCGGCCGATCGCAGCGTAGCCGGTCGATTCAGTGAGCCATCGTAGCGATGCGGGCCGGCATTCATCATTGACCACGGTCAATTTTCGCAGCTTCATGTTTGCCATATCGGGTTTCGACGCGCTTTCCGGGCGCCCCGGGGCGCCCGCGTCAGCCTGGCGTCGCCGACCCGCTTGCGTCCGAGGCGAACACGATCTTCCACAGATCCAGCGTGGCCTCGATGTAAGCCTGTAGCGGCCCGGGTTCGACGCGCGCGTACTGCGCGCCGTTCAGCCTTTCCGCGTGCTGCCGCCTGCGGTACTCGCGGTAGCCGTCGCGCACCGTCATCGCCGTCGCTAGCGGAATCAGCCCGAGTTCCCCCGCCATTTTCAGCAGAGCGATGTTGCCCAGATTGCCGGTCAACTGCGGGTAACGGTGGGCGTGCGCGAGCACCAGGAACTGCACGATGAACTCGATGTCTATCATGCCGCCGCGGTCGTGCTTGAGGTCGAACAAGTCGCTCTTGTTGGGGTGCGCTTCGAACATCTTCGCGCGCATCTCGACCACTTCCCGCCGCAGCGCCTCAGGATCGCGGCTGCGGCGCAGGATGGCGATGCGCTCGGCCTCGAACGCGGCGCCCACCGCGGCGTCGCCGGCGCAGTAGCGCGCCCTTGTGAGCGCCTGATGTTCCCACACCCAGGCGTCCTTTTCCTGGTACTGGCGAAACGCCTCCACCGAACTCACCATCAGCCCGCCCTCGCCGTTGGGGCGCAGGCGCAGGTCGGTTTCGAACAGCACGCCCGAGGGCGTGGCGCTGCTCAACCAGCTGTTGATGCGCTGCGCCAGGCGCGAGTACAGCTGCGGCGCGTTAGCGTCGGGGTCATCGTAGAGAAAAATGATGTCCAGATCCGAGGCGTAGCCCAATTCCTTGCCGCCGAGCTTGCCGTAGGCGACGATGGCGAAGCGCGGCGTCTCGCGATGGCGGTTGCGCAACTGCGCCCAGCACGACTCCAGCGTGATTACGAGCATCAGGTCAGCAAGCGCTGACAGATGGTCGGCCAGCACCTCCACCGTGAGCTGTCCCGCCAGGTCCTGCGCCAGCAGGCGGAACACCTGCGCGTGGTGGGCTTCGCGCAGCATATCCATCTGTCGCTCGGCGTCGCCCTCGTGGCGCGCGAGCTGCACGCGCAAGGCCGCGGCGAATTCCTTCCAGTCTGGCGCCGCATACAGCGTGCGCGCATCCAGCA
>JACZJU010000005.1 GCA_014860395.1 Burkholderiales bacterium
TATCAGCGCGAGAAGCTGCCGCGCAATGCGCAATTCACCGGTCCGGCGGTGATCGAGCAGCTCGATTGCACCACGGTGATCGAGCCGGACAACCGCGTCGAGCTGGACGCCCTGGGTAATCTGCTGGTGGAGGTGTAAAGATGAAAGGACTGTTGCTCACCATGACCGAACCCCCTTCCCACATGGAGGAGGAGTTCAACGCCTGGTACGACACCGAGCACCTGCCCGAGCGCCTGGCGATACCCGGCTTCGAATCGGCGCGGCGCTGGGTCGATCCACGGGCCCCGCTCGGGGCGGGCAAGTACCTTGCCACCTATGAGCTCGCTAACCCGCAGGTGCTCGAATCGCCCGAGTATCTCGCCCACGTCGGCGCGCAATTCACGCCCTGGTCGAAGCGCTGTCTTGAGCGCTGCCTCCTGTTCCGGCGCTGGGCCTGCGCGCAGATCCTGCCCGGCGAGGCTGCGCCCCATCCCGCCACAGGGGCGCTGTTCTTCGCCTGCGGCGACACGCCGGCAGAGCACGAGGCGGAATTCAACAAGTGGTACGACGAAGAGCACATCCCGCTGCTTTCGGCCGTTCCCGGCGTGCTGCACGCGCGGCGCTTCTTCGACCCCAAAGGCAAACCGCGCTACGTCGCCCTCTACGAGCTCGCCGACGCGAACGTCGCCGGCTCGGCGCCGTGGAATGCCGCGCTGAAAACGGACTGGGCCAAGCGCATCGACAAGCTGACGCAGGACTGCGAATGGGTACTGGCGACCTACGTCGCTTATGAACCTGAAACCCTCTCCCCGCAAGCGCGGAGAAGGTAAAGGAACGCCGAGCGCCATGAACAGCGAGCTCGACCCCGTCACCCTGGCCGTGATCCAGAACGGCCTCAACCAGGTCTGCAACGAAATGGACCTGGCGTTCTGCCGTGCGGCGTTTTCTCCGGTGATCTCCGAGGCGATGGACCGCTCCGACGGGATATACCACCGCGACGACGGCGCGCTGATCGCCCAGGGCGAGCTGGGCCTGCCGGTGTTCGTCGGCACCATGCAGTTCTCCACCCAGGCGGTAATCGCTCGCGCGAAAGACCTCGAACCCGGGGACGTGTTCATCGTCAACGATCCCTACCTCGGCGGCACGCACTTGATGGACGTGCGCTTCGTCAAACCGTTCTTCTACCGGGGCAAGCTCTTCGCATGGCTCGCCAACACCGGCCACTGGCCCGACATCGGCGGCATGGTGCCGGGCGGCTTCTCCGCGCATGCCACCGAATCGGAGCAGGAGGGCCTGCGCCTGCCGCCGGTTAAATTGTTCAAGCGCGGCGTGATGGACGAGGAGATCCTCGCCATCATCCTTTCCAACATACGCATCGCCGACCAGCGCATAGGCGATATCAAGGCACAGGCCGCGGCGCTGGCCATCGGCGAGAAGCGCCTCGCCGCCCTGCTCGACCGTTACGGCGCGGATACTGTCGATGCGGCCATCGCCGAGCTGCGCGCGCGCGCCGCGCAGCAGATGCGCGCCAAGATCGCCACCATCCCCGACGGCACTTACGAGGGCCATTCCATCGTCGATTCGGACGGCGTAGTGGACGAGCCGCTGCTGATCAAAATGAAAATCACCAAGCGAGGAGACGGACTTGCTTTCGACATGAGCGGTTCTTCCCCGCCCTGCCGCGGACCGATGAATTCGGTCATCGCCACCACCAAGTCCTCGATCTACCTGGCGATGAAGCACATCTTTCCCGAGGTGCCGATCAACGCCGGCACCTTCGAGCCACTTACCATTGTCGAGCCCGAGGGGACTTTCCTCTACGCGCACTACCCGCGCCCGGTGTCGGGCTGCGCCGCCGAAGTGAGCCAGCGCATCGCCGAGGCGGTGTTCTCGGCCCTCACACATGCAATTCCGGATCAGCTCTTCGCCGCACCTGCAGGGTCTTCCGGCAACCTCGCGCTGGGCGGACAGGACCCGAAGCGCAATCGCTCCTACGTCATGTACGTGATCTCGGGCGGCGGATACGGCGGCAATCCGCGCGGCGACGGTCTATCGAATGGCTGCTCCACCATAGGGATATCCAAGACCACGCCGATCGAAGTCATGGAGCAGTATTACCCGGTGCTATTCGAAGAGTATTCGCTGCACGAAGGTTCGGGCGGGGCGGGCGAGCACCGCGGCGGCTTCGGCGTCAACTACACCATCCGCCTGCGCCGCGGCACGGCACGCGCCTCGATGGTGATGGACCACGGCCGCACCGGACCGCTGGGTGCCCTCGGTGGCGCCGACGGCGGCGTGAACAAGGTGCGCATCGAGCGCGGCCACGAGAGTTATATTCCGCCGCATTTGTCCAAGGACCAGGACATCGAGCTGCAGCCGGGCGACCGCATCTACGTGTCCACACCAGGCGGCGGCGGCTTCGGTGATCCGTTAAAACGCGACCCGCGGCGCGTGGCGCAGGATCTGGTGCGCGGTTATTACACGAGCGCGCAGGCGGAGGCTTTGTTCGGCGTGATCCTGGACGCAGGTGGTTCGATCGACTCGAAGCGCACCGGGGAGTTGCGCAAGCGCGGTTGATCGGCGATCTTGTATAAAACCCCTAATCCGTGATTGGGGTTAACCGTAACCGTGTTTTCTGTGCGGATACGCTTTACATCCGTACAGAAAACACGGTTGGCGCGCGGAGCGCGCAATGGCCGCCTATCGACCTAGACAGACCTCGATGAATACTTCCACCTGCGGCACTTGGCCTTGCGCGGACGGCGTCCCGTCCGCGCGGATCACC
>JACZJU010000056.1 GCA_014860395.1 Burkholderiales bacterium
CGAACATCGGCACCGCCACAAACACGCAGATCGCCAGCGCCGCGGTGGTCGAGAGCGAACCCGTCGGCGGCTCATAGCCGGGCACGATGGTGAACAGGCTGGCCATTGCGACGAACAGGAACAAGGTGCCCAGAAAGCCCAGATATTTTTCCGGCCGGCGCAGGCCGACCTCGGCGATTTGCCCGTTGATCGCGGTGACGACGATTTCCAGCAGATTCTGCCAGCGTGTACGCTCCAGACCCTTGGAAAGCTTGCGCGTCACGAGTTTTGAGCCGATGGCCAGCACGAGCATCAGTCCCCAGGTAAACGCGATCGTCGCGTTGAGCTTGAGAAATCCGTATTGCCAGAAGACGATGCTGTCGGGGCTAAGGTGCACGGCTTTCCTCCAGTGGCCGCGTCGGCGGGTTCTCTTCGGGCGGCCGCGTCAGCCAGATCACGACGATTCGTGCCAGGACAAATCCGAAGAGACACAGCAGCAAACGTTGCCAATGACCGGCCGCGACAAAGTAAAGGCCCGCAAGCGCAAGGCCCATGCGCAGCAGCAGGCTGCCGATAAACCAGAGCGCCACGCGTTTGGACGAGACCGCCCGGCGCACCGTCCACCAAAGAGCGCCGTAAAACATCGCTCCAAGCACGGCCCCCGCTGCCAAAGCGAATGCCAGGTTCCAGGGTTCATTCATGGCCATTGTGTTCCTGCTCGTGAATTTCCTTGTCTTCCTTGCTCACCCAATGCCAGGCATTGAAGCAACCCAGACCCAGGCCGATGGCCAGCCACATGAGCGTCCAGGAATGCCCGCCCGGATAGCGCGCATCCAGCCAAAGCCCGAGCGCCGCACCCAGCAGGGTCGGCACCGCCACCGACCAGCCGACGATGCCCATCATGCCCAGGCCGGACCAGACTGTCTGGGTGACATGACGCTGCGCCTTGAGCTTGCGCGCCGCCTTCACGCCTACCTCATGGCTGAATTCCGTCTCGCCCGGCGCGGATTTCGTTTCCGGTTCTTCACTCATTATGAAACGCAGCGAATCGGCGTATGAACCCGCTCTCCAGTTTCGCGATCACCGAACGCACGCTTTTCTCCTGTTCGTCCAAGTCCAGAAATTCCCGCTCCACCGCCGCGCGCAGCTGGTCCAGGTCCGTTCCACCGATCGCGTTGCGCACGGAGACCAGCACGTCGGCGCCGGTCTTGACCAGCACGCCTTCATCGACGGCCATGCAAACCTCGCCTTCGGCTGCGGTCTCGAACACCAGTATCCCCGGCGTCAGCGCCGCCACGCAGTCCAGCCGCTGCGGCAGGAGCCCGAACGAACCTGCGCGCGTCTCCGCGACCACGCGCAACACGCCGGTCTTTTCGGCGAAGATTTTGAACGGCAGGAGAATCTTAAGATTCATGCGTGCTGGCGGCATGTTCCGCTTCCGCTGGAGGTTCGGGCTCCGATTTAGCTGGTGCCTTCGCTTCGCCTATCGCCCCGATCATGTAAAGCGCGCTCTCGGGGTAGTCCTTGAATTCATCGCGCAGGATGCGCTCGCAGCCGTCGAGCGCATCCTTCAGGCTGACGAGCTTGCCCTTGAGGCCGGTGAACTGCTCGGTGGTGAAG
>JACZJU010000057.1 GCA_014860395.1 Burkholderiales bacterium
CGAACATCGGCACCGCCACAAACACGCAGATCGCCAGCGCCGCGGTGGTCGAGAGCGAACCCGTCGGCGGCTCATAGCCGGGCACGATGGTGAACAGGCTGGCCATTGCGACGAACAGGAACAAGGTGCCCAGAAAGCCCAATATTTTTCCGGCCGGCGCAGGCCGACCTCGGCGATTTGCCCGTTGATCGCGGTGACGACGATTTCGAGCAGATTCTGCCAGCGTGTACGCTCCAGGCCCTTGGAAAGCTTGCGCGTCACCAGTTTCGAACCAATCGCCAACACCAGCATCAATCCCCAGGTGTACACGATGGTCGCATTGAGTTTGAGAAAGCCGTATTGCCAGAAGACGATGCCGTCGGGGCTAAGGTGCATGGCTTTCCTCCAGTGGCCGCGTCGGCGGGTTCTCTTCGGGCGGCCGCGTCAGCCAGAGCACGACGATTCGTGCCAGGACAAATCCGAGGAGACACAGCAGCAAGCGTTGCCAATGACCGGCCGCGACAAAGTAAAGCCCGGCCAGCGCAAGGCCCATGCGCAGCAGCACGCTGCCGAGAAACAGGAGCGCCGGCCGCCTGGATGAAACACCCCGGCGCACCGTCCACCAAAGACCGCCGTAAAACATCGCGCCGAGCAAGAGGCCCGCTGCCAACGCAAACGCCAGACTCAAAGGTTCATTCATGGCCGTTGTGTTCCTGCTCGTGAATTTCCTTGTCTTCCTTGGCCACCCAATGCCAGGCATTGAAGCAACCCAGACCCAGGCCGATGGCGAGCCACATGAGCGTCCAGGAATGCCCGCCCGGATAGCGCGCATCCAGCCAGAGCCCGAGCGCCGCGCCGAGCAGCGTCGGCACCGCCACCGACCAGCCGACGATGCCCATCATGCCCAGGCCGGACCAGACGGTCTGGGTGACATGACGCTGCGCCCTGAGCTTGCGCGCGGCCTTCGCGCCTACCTCCTGGCTGAATTCCGTCGCGCCCGGCGCAGGCGTCTTTTCCGGTTCTTCACTCATTGTGAAACGCAGCGAATCGGCGAATGAATCCGCTCTCCAGTTTCGCGATCACCGAACGCACGCTTTTCTCCTGCTCGTCCAGATTGAGAAATTCCTTCTCCACCGCCGCGCGCAGCTTGTCCAGGTCCGTTCCCCCGATCGCGTTGCGCACGGAGACCAGCACGTCGGCGCCAGCCTTCACCAGCACCCCCTCATCGACAGCCAGGCACACCTCGCCTTCGGCTGCGGTTTCGAACACCAGTATCCCGGGCGCGAGCGCCGCCACGCAGTCCAGCCGCTGCGGCAGGAGCCCGAACGAGCCTGCGCGCGTCTCCGCGACGACGCGCAATACGCCGGTCTTCTCGGCGAAGATTTTGAACGGCAGGAGAATCTTAAGATTCATGCGTGCTGGCTGCATGTTCCGCTTCCGCCGGAGGTTCGGGCTCCGATTTAGCTGTTGCCTTCGCTTCGCCTATCGCCCCGATCATGTAAAGCGCGCTCTCGGGGTAATCCTTGAATTCATCGCGCAGGATGCGCTCGCAGCCGTCCAGCGCATCCTTCAGACTGACCAGCTTGCCCTTGAGGCCGGTGAACTGCTCGGTGGTGAAGAAAGGCTGGGTGAGGAAGCGCTCCAGGCGGCGAGCGCGGCCGACCACCATGCGGTCCTGCGGCGAAAGCTGTTCCAGGCCGAGCATGGCGATGATGTCCTTGAGTTCCGCGTATTGCGCCAGCGTGCGCCGGATTTCCTGCGCGAGCGCGTAATGCCGCTGGCCGACGATGCCAGGCGTGGCCATCTTGGAACTGGACTGCAGCGGGTCGATCGCCGGATAAAGCCCCTCGCTCGCTCGCTTGCGCGAGAGCACGATGGACGCGGACAGATGCGAGAAGGTGTGCACCGCGGCCGGATCGGTGAAATCGTCCGCCGGCACGTACACCGCCTGGATCGAGGTGATCGCGCCGGTATCGGTGTTGGCGATGCGCTCCTCCAGACCGGACAGTTCGGTGCCCATGGTGGGCTGATAGCCCAGGCGCGAGGGCATCTGCCCCATCAATCCGGACACCTCCATGCCGGCCTGGATGAAACGAAAAATATTGTCGACCAGAAGCAGCACATCGCGATGCTCGTCGTCGCGGAAATACTCGGCCATGGTCAGCGCCGCATGGCCGACGCGAAAGCGCGCGCCGGGGGGTTCGTTCATCTGTCCGTACACCATTACCATGTTCGACAGCACGCCGGCTGCCTTCATGTCGCGATACAGCTCTTCGCCTTCGCGGCAGCGCTCGCCGATGCCGCAAAATATGCTCACCCCCTCATGCTGCCCGACCATGTTGTGGATCATCTCGGTGAGCAGCACCGTCTTGCCCACCCCCGCCCCGCCGAACACACCCGCCTTGCCGCCGCGCTCCAGCGGCATCAGCACGTCGATCACCTTGATGCCGGTCTCGAAGATTTCAGATTTGGTGGAGCGCCGCCCCAGCGGCGGCGGCGCCCGGTGCACGGAACGCCAGCGTACATCGGTGGGCGCCGCTTCACGGTCGATGGCGTTGCCGAACACATCGAACATGCGCGAGAGGATTCCCTTGCCCACCAGCGCTTTCAGCGGCCCGCCCGTGTCCTCCACCGGCATGCCGCGGGCCAGGCCTTGCGTCGGCGTCAGCGCGATCCCGCGCACCTGGCGCGCGTCGAGCTGAGCCAAAACCTCGATGACGATTTCCCCGGACTGTGCGTGCAGCAAGGAGTAGATGGGCGGCAAATGCCCATCGAAGCGTATGTCCACCACGCTGCCGCGCACCGCGGCAACCACGCCGAGGATAGTCGCATTGACCTTGAGCGCGACTTCAGCCATATCGCTCTTTCCTCTCATCCCTATCGGTCCTGGCACGCGCTGCAAAGCGGGCGGGAGTCAGTCTGCTCGGTGCGACGTATCGCCCGCCAGGATCATGGTAATGCCGTGGCTGGCAGACGCTTTCTCGCGCGGGCCATGTCCCATTCTCCCCAATTGATACCCGGCCATTTTGCGTTTGCGCAAGAAAAGCTGCAGCGCAGAAAGCGCAATTGCGCTTCATTTTTTCGGGCTCCGCAGGTCGCTGCCCGCACCCATAACAATTTCTCCTCCTTCGTTTTCCCATCGCGCAATCGCGCGCGGATTCACGGTTTTGGTCTCGCCAGAGCCTGAATAGGACATCGGGTCGGTTTTCTTGCCTGATGCGGCGTTCCACAAGGCGATGACCGCGACCTCGGGGTGATGAGGGTCATGGCCGAGTATGCTCAGCGACGCCGTGCCGAGCGCGAAGTGCCGCGCCTCGATCAGCGGCAATCCGATCCAGCGCGCCGCCAGGACGCAGCCGAACTGGCCGTGCGAGAACAGCGCAACGTTTCCGGCTAGCGCGCGCAGATGCGCGATCAACCGATCGGCGCGCTCGGAAACCTGCGCGGGACTCTCACCGTGCGGACATCCGTCCCGAAATACATTCCAGTCCGGCCGGTGCTTCCGAATGTCCACGGAGCGCTGTCCTTCGTAATCGCCATAGTCCCATTCCGCCAGGTCCGCATCGATTGCGGCCGCCGCGCCCAGCCCGCTCAGTTCACAGGTTCGCCGCGCGCGCTGCAGCGGACTGCTCAGCACATGGGCAAACTGGATTTCGCGGAGACGCGGCGCAAGTTCCCGCACCTCGTCCTCGCCGCGCGCGGTCAGCGCAAGGTCCGTGCGACCGGTGTGCTGGCCGGAGAGCGACCACTCGGTTTCGCCGTGTCGAACCAGATAAAGGCGCAGTGGCATCGCCAGTCTTGCTGTCGTGCTCATGCACTTTCCATCGCGGCACTGTATTCGCCGCGGCGCGCGGCCCGGTTGCACCTGGCCCGTTGCAGCAGCGCTTGCTGTGCCGCCGGCGCGTTGGCGTCCTTGCCTTGCCAAATGTCCAAGGCCGGCTGCTGGATCGCGCGGGAAAATGAAAACGCCAAGGCCCAGGGCAGGCGCGACTTGAATCTGACATTCATCGCATTCAGGCGCGCCGAGGCCAGTTCAGCGGACTGTCCGCCCGACAAAAACGCGATCCCCGCAACTGCAGCGGGCACGGTGCGCAAGAAACAATTCACCGTGGCCTCGGCCACTTCGTCCACCGTTTGCTGTTTGGGGCAGTCCAAGCCCGGAAGCACCATGTTGGGCTTGAGCAGCATGCCCTCGATCATTACGCGCTGCGTGCACAGCTGGTCGAACACCGTGCGCAGGACTTCCTCCGTGACCTCGCGACACCGCTCCAGGGTATGCGCGCCGTCCATGAGCACTTCCGGCTCGACGATGGGGACCAGCCCGGCTTCCTGGCACATGGCGGCATAGCGCGCCAGGGCGTGCGCGTTGGCCTGGATGCACCCTCGGCTGGGGATGCCCGCGCCCACGGTAATCACCGCGCGCCACTTGGCGAAACGGGCGCCAATCCGGACGTACTCGGCCAGGCGCTCGCGCAATCCGTCGAGGCCTTCGGTAACTTTCTCCCCGGAATGCGCCGGCATGTCAATTGCGCCGGCGTCGACTTTGATGCCGGGAATGATTCCCGCATCGATGAGAGCCTTGACCATGGGAGTGCCGTCTTTCTTTTGCTGGCGGATGGTCTCGTCGTAGAGGATCGCGCCGCTGATGCACTCACCCAGACCGGCCGTGGTCACGATCAGCTCGCGCCAGGCGCGCCGCGCCGCTTCGGTCTGGGGAATCCCCAGCTTGGCGAAGCGTTTGTGGCAGGTCGGATTGCTTTCATCCATGGCCAGCAGGCCTTTGTCGCCGGCGACCAGCGCCCTCGCGGTTTCGTTAAGCACTTGTGCATTCATTTTAAATTCTCCATTTCCCGGTCCGGATACCCCGCGGCTACGTTTCGGCCAACCACTTCCGCGCCTCGGCGGCGTCGGCGTGATCGAAGTAGCGGACCACCGCCTTCGTAAACGGCTTGCAGAACGTCGCCATGCCCTGCTGCCATTGCTTTTCCCCGACCATCGCGAGTCGCTCGATGTCGGCGAAGTGTTTGGCGCCGAACTTGAGGTCCTCCCAGGCCGCAGCCGCTTCCCAGCCGTGAAA
>JACZJU010000058.1 GCA_014860395.1 Burkholderiales bacterium
GTTCAGTCTGACGCCTTGTGCCGCCGCGTAACGCTCGGCCGACACGATGGTGTTACACAGCAGCATGGCGATGGTCATCGGCCCGACGCCGCCCGGCACCGGGGTGATCCAGCCGGCGCGCTGCAGCGCCGCGCCGTAGTCCACATCTCCGGCCAGCTTGCCGTCGGCGGAGCGGTTGATGCCGACATCGATCACCGCCGCGCCGGGCTTGATCATCTCCGCGCCTATGGCCTGCGGCTTGCCCACGGCGCAAACGAGCACGTCGGCACTGCGGGTGTGCCGGGCGAGATCGCTGGTCTGGGAGTGGCACAGCGTGACGGTGGCGCCCGCCTGCAGCAGCAGCAGCGCCACCGGCTTGCCCACGATATTGCTGCGGCCGACGACGACGGCCTCCTTGCCGCGCAGGTCGAGGCCGGTGGTCTTCAGCATTTCCATGATGCCCGCCGGCGTGCACGGCACGAAGCGCGGGTGGCCGGCGAGCAGGTCGCCGAGGTTGCGCGGGTGCAGGCCGTCCACGTCCTTCTCCGGGGCGATGCGCTCGATCATGGCCGCCTGCGCCAAGGCGGGCGGCAGCGGCAGTTGCAGCAGGATGCCGTGGATATGCGCGTCGGCATTGAGCCGGTCGATGAGCGCGAGTACGGCGGCGGGGGTACTGTCCGCGGCGAGCACGTGCTCTTCGGAGTGGATGCCGATTTCGCGGCAGGCGCGGATCTTGTTGCGCACGTAGATCTTCGACGCCGGGTTGTCGCCGATGATGATCGCCGCAAGACCGGGCGCGATGCCCGCGGCGTTGAGCCGGTCGGCGCGCAGCTTCCAGTCGATGCGCAATTGCTGCGCAAGCTGCTTGCCGTCGATGATCGTGGCCGTCATGGTTCGCTCCGGAATGCGCGCGGATCGCGCAAGAGTTGGTCGAAAAGTATTTTGTTTGCGTCGAAATTTGCGTAATTCTAGCAGGGTATCGAGAGCGGATAACCGTATGCGGGGATACTTCTCCTCATACTCCCCGGAATCGAGGCGGTTTCGGTGGTTCTGAAACGGCCACTAAAATTCTCATATTTTCCGGTAAGCTTGCGGCTCAAAAAAACAGCACAGGCACCAGCATCGATGTCGGCATCCAATCCATCCGCATTTCGCGACGTTTGCGGCCGCAGCCTCGAATACCGGCGCATCGCCGCAGCCGCCGACGGCCCGACCCTGGTGTTCCTGCACGAAGGCCTGGGCTCGATCAGCCAATGGCGCGACTTTCCCCAGCGCATCGTCGAAGCAACCGGGCTGCCAGCGCTGGTCTACGCGCGCTACGGCCATGGCCAGTCGGCCGTGCTGCAGCAGCCGCACGGCGTCGACTTCATGCACCGCGAGGCATTGGAGGCACTGCCCGAGCTGCTGCGCCAACTCGGCATCGAGCGTCCGATTCTGATCGGCCACAGCGACGGCGCGTCGATCGCGCTGATCCATGCCGGTTCGGGTCATCTGCTGCGGGGCCTGGTGGCGATGGCGCCGCACGTGTTCGTCGAGGACATCAGCATCGAGAGCATCGTCGCTGCGAAGCGGGCCTTCGAGACCACCGATCTGCGCGACAAGCTTGCGCGCCATCATCGCGACCCGGTGAAGACGTTTTACGGCTGGAACGACGTCTGGCTCGCACCTGCGTTTCGCAGCTGGAACATCGAGCGCTTCCTGCCGACGATCGGCTGTCCTTTGCTCGCGATCCAGGGGTTCGATGACGAGTACGGAACCATGGCGCAGGTCGACGCGATCGCGCGCCAGGCGGGGGCGCCGGTCGAGGTGCTGAAACTCGAGCAATGCGGACATTCGCCGCAGCGCGACCAGCCGGAGAAAGTTGCAGAGGCGATCGTTCGTTTCGTGAAGCGCTGCGCCGGCTGAAGCGGCGCAGCCTGCGCGCATCCGATATGATGTAAGTGGGCCGTTGCGAAGTTAAACTCAGCCTGATGCGACAGGTCCCGTCCGGAGGTTAGGATTTCCGAGAATTCCGACAACGCAGCGATCGCGACCGCCGCCCGCCAGCCGCCCAAGTGGGTCCATTTCGCCGGCCATGCTTCGGCAGCGTACGCGGCGCTGGCGATCGGTTTCATCCTGTCTGCAGCGGCGGCGTATTGGACCGCCGACAAGGTGCAGCGCGAAGTCGGGCTGAAATTCGACAGCGCCGTCACCGATGCCCGGGCGGCGATCGAATCCCGCGTCCTTGCTCACTCCGATGTCTTGCTCGGGGTCCGGGGGCTGTTCATCGCATCGGATTTCGTAAGCCGGCGCGATTTCCGCGACTACATAGACAGCCTCGGCCTGCAGCGCCACTATCCCGGCATCGAGGCGGTCAATTACGCGCACCGCGTCCTCGCCGCTGAGAAGTCGGCCTTCGAAGCGGCAGTGCGCAACGACACCAGCATTGACCCCCGCGGCTATCCGGACTTCGCGGTAAAGCCGGCCGGAGACAGGCCCGAGTATGTCGCCGTGCAATATGTCGAGCCGTTTGCGGGAAGGGAGTCGGCGCTGGGATTCGACCTCGGCGGCGACGCGGCGCGCCTCGCCACGCTCGATCGGGCACGCGATTCAGGCCGGATCACGGCCACCGGTCGCATCGCCCTGGTCCTCGATCCGAGCCGCCCCGCCGGGTTTGCGATGCGCCTGCCGGTCTATCGAAAAGGCATGCCGCTGGATACCGTGGCGCAACGCCGGGCGGCCTTCATCGGCGTGGTGAGCACGGTGTTCGTCGTGATCGATCTGATGCGCGGCGCGTTGGGCGAGCCGTTCCTGCAGACCGTCAACGTGCGCATCCACGACGCCGGCTTTTTGGACGATGCGCAGGGCATGCAGCCTGCAGCGGCGGAAAATCTGCTGTTCGACAGCGACCGGCTGCTACCGGCATCGTCTGTGCAGCAAGCGGCGGATGCGGGTCTTTCCAGGATGTCGAGCCTGGACGTCGGCGGGCGCCGCTGGAACCTGAATTTCAGCGCGCGCCAGGAATTTGCGTCCTTCTTCGACCGCTGGCTGCCCTCGGCCGTCATGCTGGGCGGGGCTATCATCAGCCTGCTGCTGTTCGGCGTGATACGTTCGCTCGCGAGCGTGGGCGTGCGCGCCGTGGCGCTCGCCGCAAACATCACCGAGGACCTGCGCCGCAGCGAAGCGAACCTGTCCGAGGCGCAGCGCACGACGCAGGAATTGATCGAGGCGCTGCCGATTCCGATTTTCTTCAAGCGGGTCGACGGCCGCTATCTCGGCGTAAACAAGGCATGGGAGCGTTATTTCGGCGTGCCGCGGGAAGAATTCGTAGGCAAGACAGTGCACGATCTCTATCCCAACGATCCGGAGGTTGCGCGCCGGCTGCACGCGCAGGATCTAGTGCTGTGGGAGCACCCCGGGACCCAGGTCTACGAGACGAGCATCGCCACCCCGGACGGTCGGCGTCACGACACGATCTACTACAAGGCGACGCTGACGAACGCCGACGGCAGCGTCGCGGGCTTGATCGGCACAATCATCGACATCACCGACCGCAAGCTGGCGGAGAAGGCGCTGCAGGAGAGCGAAGCGCGGTATCGCTCGGTCGTCGGCGCGATGGCCGAAGGGGTGCTGGTTAGGGACAAAGACGAGGGGATCGTCGCCTGCAATGCCAGCGCCGAGCGCATCCTCGGACGCACGCTGGAGGAAATGAGGGGAAGCAACTATTTCGACCCGAGCTGGGCGTGGTTTCGCGAAGACGGCACGCCGCTGGCGCATGAGGCGCGACCGGTGAACATGGCGCTGCGCACCGGGCAGCCGCAATTCAACGAGGTGGTGTGTTTGCGCAAGGGCGATGGCAGCGTGATCTGGCTGTCGATGAACGCGCAACCGCTGTTCGCGGAATCGGGGTCGGCGCCGACCGGCGTCGTCGCAACGCTCACGGACATCACGCAGCGCAAACAGGCGGAGCTGCGGCAGAACATGGAACACAGCGTGACGCGCTTGCTGTCGGAAGCCGAGGCGGCGGACGAAGTAATGCCGAAAATCATACGGACGATATGTGAAGCACTCGGATTTGCCTGCGGTGCGCGCATGCTTCTGGATGAAGAAGGCGAGGAGATGACCTGCGCCGAGAGCTGGAGCGCGCCCTCGGCGGAGGGCATGGAATTTGTCGCGACCGGCCGCCAGCCGATGCAGGCGGAGCCGGCGGCGCGCATTTTGACGCGACGCGTCTGGAACAGCTGCGAGCCGGTGTGGATCACCGATGCGCTGGAGGAGGCGGGCGACGAAGGCGCGCCGCTCCCGAGCGGGGCGGAGCCGCTGGGTGCGTTCGGCTTCCCCATCATGTTCGGCAACAACATACTCGGCGTGATGGAGTTCTTCAGCCGCGCCCGCCGCCCGCCGGACGAGGTGTCGTTGCAGAGCATGCGTTCGATCGGCACCCAGATCGGCCAGTTCATGGCGCGCAGGCAGGCCGAGGAGCGCGTCCATCACCTCGCGCATTACGACGAGCTTACCGGCCTGCCCAACCGCAGCATGTTCAACCAGCGCCTGAACCACGCACTCGTCCACGCGCGGCGCAGCGACAAGTCGCTGGCGATCCTGTTCATCGACTTGGATCGTTTCAAGAATATCAACGATACGCTGGGACACGAGGCCGGAGATCGCGTGCTCGAGGAAGTCGCGCAGCGGCTGCAGGATTGCCTGCGCGAAGGCGATACCATCGGCCGCCTCGGCGGAGATGAGTTCGTGGTGCTGATCGATGAACTGCCCGAGCCCATGCACGTCGCCGCCGTGGCGCAGAAGATTCTCGCCGCGGTAGTCAAGCCGTTCATCGTCGGCGCGCAGGAATTCAACATCACCGCGAGCATCGGCATCAGCACCTACCCCGAGGACAGCGAAGACATGCAGGGTCTGCTGAAGAATGCGGACATCTCGATGTACCGCGCCAAGGAGCAGGGCAAGAACAACTACCAGTTCTACTCGGCGCTGATGAACATCCACACCGTCGAGCGCCTGGCGCTGGAGTCCGGCCTGCGCCGTGCGCTGGAGCGCGACGAGTTTCGCCTTCACTACCAGCCCAAGGTCGATATCGCCAGCGGCCGCATCACCGGCATGGAGGCGCTGCTGCGCTGGCAGCAACAGCCGGAGGTTTTGCTCGAGCCGGCGCAATTCATCGGATTAGCCGAGGAGACGGGCCTGATCGTGCCGATCGGCGCGTGGGTGCTGAAGACCGCCTGCGCCCGCAGCCGATCGTGGCGCGAACAGGGGCTGCCGCCGCTGCGCATGGCGGTGAACCTGTCGGCGCGCCAGTTCGCTCACCAGGATCTGCTGCAGGACGTGGCGAGAACGCTGAAGGAGACCGGGCTGGATCCGGCCGGGCTGGAATTCGAAATCACCGAGAGCATGGTGATGCACGATCCGGAACGGGCGGTGAAACTCCTCGGCGGTCTCAAGGACATGGGGGTGCATCTGTCGATCGATGACTTCGGCATGGGCTATTCGTCGCTGAGCTATCTCAAGCGCTTTCCGCTGGACAGCCTGAAGATAGACAGCTCGTTCATCCGGGATATTCCGGGTGACGCCGACGATGCGGCGATCACGCGGGCGATCATCGCCATGGCGCGCAGCCTGCGACTCAAGGTCATAGCCGAAGGGGTCGAGACCGAAGCGCAGCTAGCCTTCCTGCGCGAGCACGGCTGCGACGAGATGCAGGGCTACTATTGCAGCGGGCCTCTGCCGGAGGATGCGTTCCTGCGGCTGCTGCGATCCAGCGGCGGCCTCAGCGCGCAGGCCGCGTGCTGAGCGTCCACACCTGCGGCTGGGTGGGCCAGGTGCCGCGTTCCAGCATGCGCGCGCCCTCGAACACGAGATAGCTCTCGCGCCCGTAATGCGGCAGCGGGCGTGCCAGTGCCGCCAGCGACGCGGCATCCCTCGCCGACACCAGCACCACGATGCGTCCGTCGCCGGCGCGCGCCGTCCACACCTGTGCGCTGCCGCGCGTGGTTTCGAGCCCGGCCGGACGCGCAGCCATGCCCTCGCTCGCCAGCCAGGCGTCGATGTCCGCATGCAGTCCGGCGACGAGCAGAGTGGATGTGCTGGTGCGTTCCGTATCGATGCGCTCGAGCAAGCGGGCGGCAAGCGCGTGCGCCGCCGTCTGCACAGCGGCGTCCGCGGTCGGCACGACCAGCACGGGATGCTGCGCCAGCATGGCGTCGCGCAGGATCGGCGGCGCTTCGGCCTCACCGAGCCGGCGCATGAGGCGCAACTCGGGGTCGAGCGCGACCGACAGCGGTTCGGCCGGCAGTTCGATCGTCGCGGTCTCGCGCTCGCGCGAGAGTGCCACGCGCCGCGTGATCTCGCCGCTTGCGGTGCGCACCGCAAGCGGCACGGACAGCGTATAGGCGGGGGCGCCTTGCTCCAGCGTGACCTGCAGCCGCCAGCCGCCGGCGACCGGATCGGACCGGGCAGCGGCGATGCGCAAGTCGGGCGCCCCGGTGCGCTCCAGCCATTGCGCAAAGAACGTTCCGAGCTTCTTGCCCGAGGCGCGCTCGAACGCGCCGCGCAGATCGTCCCAGGAGGCGATGCGAAAACGGTAGCTGCGCCAGAACTCGCGCACGCCCTTGTCGAACGCGGCTTCTCCGATCATGTCGCGCAGCATGTAGAACAGCATTGCCGACTTGTCGTAGCCGACCACCTGCGAAGCGCCGTGGGTGCGGGAGGTGAAGCGAACCAGAGGCGTGTCGTCGCTGCGCGGCATGGCTGCAAAATCGCGCAGCCAGGCGAGTCGCGCGGCGCGCGCGGCCTCGGGGCCGGCGCGCTCGCGGTAGGCGTAATCGGCCATGAAGTTGGTGAGCCCCTCGGACCAGTTGCCGCGCGCATAGTCGGGGTAGACGCCGTTGCCCCACCAGTTGTGCAGTACCTCATGCCCGAGCGAGGTCGCGCGGATGAAGGGCAGGCGCAGGACATCGATGCCCAGATAGGTGAGGGTAGGCATGCCGAAGCCGGTGGGCGTGGGGCTGGACACCACGCTGAATTCGGAGAACGGATACGGCCCGATCCAGCGCTCGTATAAGTCAAGATAGCCCGCGACCGAATCGAGATAGCCCGGCGCGAGCGCGGCGATCTCAGGATGGAAATAAGTGCGCAGGCGCACTTCGCTGCCGGCCGCGGTGCGCAGGCGCCGCTCGTCGATGCGGTAGGGCCCGGCTATCAGCGAAATGCCTTCGGCGGGGTGCTTGAATTCGAAGCGCGCGCGATAGCGTCCTTGCGCCTCGCGCTCCTCGAGCAGCCGCCCCGGCACCAGGCCACGCTGCTCGGCCGGCAGATCGAGTTCGAGTTCGTAGCGTTCCAGCGACTGCTCCACCATCGGATACCAGCCTGAGCCGGACGGAAGGAAGCTGCCGTCCTTGCCGCTCGCCGGTTCGTCGTAAGTGAGCGTGTCGCGATGATCGAGGCTGCGGTCGAGCGCGGCGAGAGTGCCGTGCCAGCGCAGCTCGACGCGGCGCGCCGCGGGCAGTGCAATGCGCTGAAATCCACCGGCGAGCCTGGGCGCTGCGTCGATGCGCCGGCCGTCGACGGCGAGGGTATCGATGCGAAAGCGCGTCGACAATACTAGCGTTGCCGCGCGCGCGGTGCCAAAGCGTATGCTGTCGCGTCCTTCGAGCAGATGCGTATCCGGCTCGATGCGCACGCGCATGCGATGGCTGGCGGGCTCGGCGGCGCTCGCCGTGGTGCAGAATACGAGCGTGCAAAACAGCGCGGCGAAGAGCCCGGCCGGCCGGATCATTTTGCGGGCGGGAATTTTGCCGTCAGCTCGATCGGCTCGCCGCCGCGCTTGGCCTTGAGCGGAAGCCAGGTGCCCGGCGCCGTGCGCACGACGATGGACTTGAGCTCTTCCGGCGTCTTGAGGTGCGTGCCCGCCGCTTCGGTGAGCACGTCATCGGCCTGCAATCCGGCCGCCGCGGCGATGCTGTCCGGGCTCACGGCGACGACGCGGATACCATCGGGGACGGGCAGTATGCGTATACCCAACAGTTGCGGTGGCGGCGCGACCGGCTCAGGCGGCATGTAGGGCAGCCCGTATACCGCGCTCGCCAGGCCCGCAGTGTAGTCGTCGCAGTCGGCTTCGTGATCCCAGGGCAGGAGCGACACGACGCGCTGGACTCCCAGGCTCTCGAGCTGGTGCGGCACGCCGTCGCCATGCGCGACGTGCCTTGCACCCATCACGCCGACGACCAGCGCATTCGGATTGCGCGTTGCCGCGTCCGCAAGCGCTTGCGCCATCGCCCGGTCCCAGACCAGTTGCGCTTCGACGAATCGGCCGAATTCCGGGTCGGTGCGCGCCGGCGCGGAAGTTTTATTCTTCTCCGGGTGTTTGGAGTAGGCGTCGAACAGGCGCGCGAGGTAGGCTTCACTCGCCGCCGCGGGATCGGTTACGCCTTCGCGCTTTTCGCTCGGCACCGCCGCGAGGCCTTTCGCGCCGACCGTGCGCACGAAGTCGCGCTCGACGTTGAGCGCAATCATCGGAATGCGGTGCATGCGCGCAAAATGAAACAGCGGCAGATAGAAGTCGGCGTCGTATCCCCAGACCTGCGACCAGTCCGACGCCTTGAGAAACTCCGCTTCGTTGAGCTTGCCGGCGACCCAGCGGTCCAGAGCAGGCTGTACCCGGCGCGGAAACATCTCGAAGCCGATCATGAGTTTCGGGTGCAGCGTCGCGAGCGCAGCCAGCGTGTGCAGTTCCCAGCGATGGTGATCGGGGTCGTCGTGCGTTTCGCCAAGCAGCACCACCCGCGCATTTGCCGCGCGCGCGAGGATTTCCTGGGCGGCGATGCGTCCGCCGCCGGGGACGGCCCATTCGCCCTCGGGGACGCAGCCTTCGTGGGCGGGCGCAGACTGAGCAATGGTCGCGACCAGGGCGGCGGCGGCGATCAGACCGATGGTGCGCGCGGCCCTGCCGGTCGTGCTCCGCTCGATATCAGTGGATTTAGGCATGGCTGAATTGTACCGGACTTCATTCCTGCCGCGACGGACGGAATCTCCTATAATGGGGCGACAGATTCGCTGATCGCCAAAAAGGGAGCGAGATGAGTTATACATTGCCCGTATTTCTGGCCCATGCCGTGGCGCTGGAGCAGGAAGCCGCCGACAGGTATCTCGAGCTGGCCGACATGATGGAAGCGCACCGCAACGACGCCGTCTCCAAGGTGTTCCGCGACATGACCCGTTTTTCGCAAATGCATCGCGACGAAGTCAAGGCACGCGTCGGCAACATCGAGTTGCCGCAGCTGCGCGTGTGGGAATACCGCTGGAGCCTGCCGCCGGAAGTGGGCGGCGAGGAGGGCTTCGATTACATGATGGAGGCGTACAACGCGCTGCGATACGCGCGGGAAAACGAAGTGCGCGGCATGGAATACTACCGCTCGGTGGCCAAGGAAGCGACGGATGCCGAAGTGCAGCGCCTGGCGACGGAGTTCGCCAACGAGGAAGCCGAACACGTCGCGGCGCTGGACAAATGGCTCGCCCTGACGCCGCGGCCGTCCTCCACCTGGCAGGACGATCCGGATCCGCTTTCACCCGCCGCTTGAACGATCCTGCGAGCGGTCCTCCGGCGCGGCGCCGGGCAGAGCCGGACCGCTGGGGTAGCGCTCCTTGATCGCGCGCGAATTCAGCAGCAATCCGGCCAGCAGCGTGTACAGGGCCACTGATCCCAGGATAATCGCGGCAGCCGTCCAAGGCTGCTCCAGTTGCTGGCGTAGTTGCACAAGTCGAATCGCCACCCCGATCCAGGTTCCCGCCGCGCAATAGGCCAGGAACTGCAGAGCGATCAGGCTCCAGCGCTGCCGCAGCAGAAACAGCAGCGGGGCAGCCAGGCACAACAACATGACTGCGAGATTGCCCGCGCGCAGGAAATGCGCGCCCAGGAGCAGGGCGGCGACGACATACAGGCTGATTCGTAGACGCATCTTTGTGATTCCTTTGATTTACCTGGTTCCGCTCAGCGAGAATGCTGCGCGCGGCTACATCGCGTAGGCGAGCCTCATTCCCTGCTCCATGGCTCTTAGCGCATCGATTTCTTCCGCGCGCTCGGCGCCGCCGATCAGCGTCGCGTCGATGCCTCTGGCGGCGAGTTCCGCGCGCAACGCGTTGACCGGTTCTTGTCCTGCGCAGACCACTACATGGTCGACTTCCAGCAGCTTGGGCTGGCCCTCGTGCAGGATGTGCAGTCCGGCGTCGTCGATGCGCTGGTAGGTCACGCCGGTAAGCACGAGTATGCCGCGGCGCGCAAGTTCCATGCGCAGGGCCCAGCCGGTGGTTGCGCCTAGGCTCTTGCCCGGCGGTGTGGACTTTCTTTGCAGCATGACGATGGAGCGAGCCGATTGCTCCGGCTTGGGTGGGACGAGGCCGCCGTCGCCCATGCCTTGCGGATCTACGCCCCAGGCCTCGAGAAATTCAGGCGTGGCGGCCGCGCCGTGCGATGCGCTCAGGAATTCGGCCACGTCGAATCCGATGCCGCCGGCGCCGATGATGGCGACGCGTGCGCCCGGCACTTTGGAACCAGACAGCACCTCGTCGTAGCGCAATACCTTGGGATGGGTGACGCCGGGGATGTCGGGCAGGCGCGGGCTGACACCACTCGCCAGCACAACGGCGTCGTAGCCGGATCGGGCGAGTTCGTCGGCGCCGGCGCGATGCCCGATCTTCAAACCGATGCTGCTGTGCGCGAGGCGGGTGCGGAAGTAACGCAGGGTCTCGGCGAATTCCTTGCCCGGCACTTGCTTGGCGAGATTCAGTTGCCCGCCGATTTCGCCTTGCGCTTCGTACAGCGTGACGCTGTGGCCGCGCTCGAACGCGGTGATGGCACAGGAGAGGCCGGCGGCGCCGGCGCCGACCACGGCAACGCGCTTGGCGCGTAGTGCTCTGACCTTTGGGTACGAGGTCTCGTGGCAGGCGCGCGGATTGACCAGGCAGCTTGCGACTTTGTCGCGAAACAGGAAATCCAGGCAGGCTTGGTTGCAGGCGATGCAGGTATTGATTTCGTCGGCGCGCCCCTGTTCCGCTTTGAGTGCGAACGCGGCGTCGGCAAGCAGCGGGCGGGCGAGCGATACCAGGTCGGCCACGCCTTGCTCGAGCAGTTCCTCCGCCAATCCGGGCGTGTTGATGCGGTTGGTGGCCATGACCGGAATCGAGACCGCGGACTTGATGCGCGCGGTGGCGGCGCGCCAAGCCGCGCGCGGCACCATGTAGCCGATGGTGGGCACGCGCGCCTCGTGCCAGCCTATGCCGGTGTCGAGCACGTCCACGCCGGCGGTTTCGAGCGCGCGCGCGAAGTGCAAGGTTTCCTCTGCGTTCAATCCGCCTTCGACGAGGTCCAGGGCCGACATGCGGAACAGGATCAGAAAATCGGCGCCGACACGCGCGCGCGTCGCGCGCACGATATCGAGCGGAAAGCGCAGCCGGTTCTCCAGCGTGCCGCCGTATTTGTCGCTGCGGTTGTTGGTGCGCAGCGCGGTGAACTGGCTGATCAGATAACCTTCGGAGCCCATGATCTCGACACCGTCGTAGCCGGCCTCGCGCGCGAGTGCGGCGCAGGTTGCGAAGCTTGCCACGGTCTGTTCCACTTCGGCGGTGGCCAGTGCGCGCGGTTTCCTGCGGTTAATCGGGGAGGGGATCTCGGAAGCGCCGACCAGAGCGTCGTGCTTGGCGTAGCGCCCCGCGTGCAGGATCTGCAGGCAAATGCGGCCGCCTTCGGCGTGCACCGCATCGGCGACCACGCGGTGCTCGGCGAGTTTGTCCGGCTGGTCGAGCGCGCCGGAGTCGGCTTCAAGCAGCCCGGCCGCATCGGGCGAGTAGCCGCCGGTGATGATCAGCGCCACGCCGCCCCTGGCGCGTTCGGCGTAAAACGCGGCGGCGCGCGCGCTGCCGTCGGGTTCCGTCTCGAGGCGGGTGTGCATCGAGCCCATGACGATGCGGTTCTTGAGGGTGAACGGGCCGGTTCGCAGCGCCTGAAACAGTTGGGGATAGGGACTCATGACTGGTTTTCTTGGATTGTCTGGCCGCGCCATTATGCGCGAGAGCGCACCGGCTCACAATCGCCATGCGGTCGCGAAACTGATCGCTTGCGCGGTCGATGCCCTTGGCGGAGAATCACACGCTCGATTTCAGACAGGCAGGCGGCGATGAGCGCAGGCGCGGGCGAACTCAGGCGGGACACGGAGGTCATAGGCCTGGTCGGGTTTGCGCATCTGTTTTCGCATTTTCTGCAGTTGATTCTGGCGCCGCTGTTTCCGCTGCTCAAGGACGAATTCGGCGTCGGCTATGCGGCGCTCGGCCTGATGGTCTCGGTCATGTATACCGTCTCCGGCATTTCGCAGACCATGGCCGGCTTCATCGTCGACCGCTACGGCGCGCGCCGCGTGCTGCTGTTCGGCATGGCCACGTTCTCGCTGGCGCTGCTGCTCACCGGGCTGGCCACTTCCTACTGGATGCTGGTGGCGATCGCAGTGCTCGCTGGCATCGGCAACAGCGTTTTTCACCCGGCCGATTTTGCCATTCTGAATGCCAAGGTAAATCCGAAACGGCTGGGCTATGCCTTCAGCACTCACGGCATCGGCGGCAATTTCGGCTGGCTCGCCGCGCCCGTATTCAGCATCGGCATATCCACAGCGTACGGCTGGCGCGCGGCCGTGATCTCGGCCGGCGTGCTCGGATTGCTGATCACCGCGGTGATTGCCAGCCGTGCTGTCCTGGCCGACGCGCAGTCTGACGCGGCCGGGCAGCGCAGCAAGGCACAGCGCGCAGGGGCGAGCGGCCTCAAGGACGACGTGCGCGGGCTGCTGTCCGCGCCGGTGCTGAAGTGCTTTGCCTTCTTCACCTTTCACTCGATGGCGCTGATCGGCTTGCAGACGTTCTCGGTTTCGGTGACCACCGCGCTGTATGGCGCGCCTCTGGTAACTGCTAGCGCCGCGCTGACCGGTTTTCTGTTCGGCGGCATTGTCGGCATGGTCGCGGGCGGCTTCGTTGCGGCGCGCAGCACCCGGCACAATCTCGTCGCGGCCGCCGGCATGCTGACCGGTGCTGCGCTCACGCTGCTTTTAGCCAGCGGAGCGCTGCCTCTGTGGTTTTTGACCGGCAACATGACTCTGATCGGGTTCTTCATCTTTTCCACCCAGCCTTCGCGCGATATCCTCGTGCGCGGCGCGACCCCGCCCGGAGCTACCGGCAAGGTGTACGGCTTCGTTTATTCCGGCCTGGACCTGGGGGCGTCGCTGTCGCCGCTGTTGTTCGGATGGATGCTCGATCAGCACCTGCCGCAATGGGTATTCGGGTCGGCGGCGGTGTTCATGCTGTTCGCGGTCGCAACCGTGGTCACGCTGCGCCCGCGGGGGGCCGCGATCGCCGAACCGGGGCCGGGTGCGGTGCCGGAAGAAGCGCCGTCGTAGTCGTGTCGGCTGCGCGAGCATGGACGACGAACCTTTACGTATAGACAAATGGCTTTGGGCGGCGCGCTTTTTCAAGACGCGCAGCCTCGCGGCCAAGGCCGTGGAAGGCGGCAAGGTGCGGCTGAACGGCGAGGGCGCAAAACCTTCGCGCGCACTCAAGCCCGGAGACGAACTCGCGATACGCGTGGGCGAACTTGAGTGGGTGGTCGAAGTCAAGGCGCTGTCGCGCAGCCGCGGCCCCGCGGCGCAAGCGGCGCTGCTCTATGCCGAGCGCGAGGACAGCCGCGCGCGGCGCGAAGCGGTGATTGCGCAGCGCAAGACGCAGCCGCATCCGGCCGCTGGCGTGAAGGGGCGGCCGACGAAGAAGGATCGCAGGCTGATCCATCGCTTCACCGGGGATTGAACAAAGCGCGGCAAACGCGAGCGTTCCGACAACGCCTGTCAGATCTGGACCCGTTGAATGAGCGCAAACCGCGCCGAAGCGGTCATCCCGGGCGAGTTTCCGTCAAGGTCACAGTTCGGCCTATTGTGTTGAAAAACTCGATATTGAGAACGAGTTTTTCATAGTGTCATAGTGGTTACGAAGCCGGTGCGGATTTCTATCGATGTTCTGGGCGTTTTTTTGGCCTGATCGCCGTGGCTGCGCTTATGCGGGCACTAATTCGGCGCCTTGTGTCCCTAGCGCGAGCCACTTCGCCATTCGTCGTAGATTTTGCGCCGTAGCTGCCATCAGGAACTCATCTTTGGCACCGCTCAAACCTCGCAACCTCAGACGATCAAGCTTCAGAATTCGCTTGAGGTGAGCAAACAGCATCTCGACTTTCTTTCTGTCTTTTCTTGACTGCTTGTATTCAACGGTCTTGCCGATAGCGCGCGCTACATCTCTAGCGGATTCATGAACACTGCGAGCGATCTTGCGAGTCGGCGTGTTTGGACAGCAGCGGGGCTTCATCGTGCAAGTCGCGCAATCCAATTGACTGGATCGATAGATGATGGTGTCGGCCTTGGTGACGTGCGTGCGCGGGTTCTGAAACGGGCGCCATTGATTGCGCAGGGCATGGCCCTGCGGGCAGCAGTATTCGTTGGCCTGCTCGTCCCACTGGAACTCATTGCTGGACAAAGTTTCGTCTTTGCGTTGCGTCTTGTCCCACACCGGCACATGCGGTTCGATCGCTTTCTCATCGACCATCCAGCCGAGTACCTCAGCCGCTCCGTAGGCGGTATCGCCGACGAGCCGCGCCGGTTTCATGTCAAAGCGCTCCTCGACCCGGTCAATCATCGTCCTCGTTGAATTGACTTCGTCCGTGCGTAATGCTGGCGTTGCCTCGACATCTACGATGATGCCCGCCTTGAGATCGACCAGATAGTTGGTCGAATAGGCATAGAACGCCGGTCCGCCCGGCGCGGCGGTATAACGTGCGCCAGGGTCGGTCAGCGACACCGATTTCGGTGGGGTATCGATCGGGTTAGCTGTTTCCAATGCGGTGAGGTACTCGCGCACGGCTCTGGTGGAACCATTGCCGCTCTTCCATTGCATCGCTTCCACGCCAGGTACCCCGCGTGCACGGTTGGCGTCAGCCCTCACCACGCTCGCATCGATAGCAAATCCTTCGCCCTCAACCAAGCCTTCGGTCATGCAACGGCGCAGGACGCTCTCGAAGACATGGCGAAATGTATCGCTCTCGCGGAATCGGCCGTGACGATTCTTTGAGAAGGTCGAGTGATCCGGGATCTTGTCTTCCAGCCCAAGACGGCAAAACCAGCGATAGGCCAGATTCAGGTGCACCTCTTCACACAGGCGTCGCTCCGAGCGAATACCGAAACAGTACCCAATGACCAGCATCCGTATCATCAGCTCGGGATCAATCGACGGCCGGCCCGTGTTGCTGTAGTGCCCAGCAAGGTGCTTACGAAGATCGCTCAGATCGAGAAAGCGATCAACGCCTCGAAGCAGATGATCGGCGGGAATGTGGCCCTCGAGGTTAAACGAATAAAACAGACGCTCTTGATTACCGCCCTGTTGACCCATCATCTCGAAGCGCTCCGTCAATACACTGCAAGATCAGACACTTCGCGTAAAAGAAGATTCAATCGTCAACGGAGTTTTTCAACAAAATAGGCCAGCAGCAGACGCCGGCAAGCCAACGAAACCACAAAAGCGAGCGACCGAACATTTGGCCGGATCGGAGATGCAATGTCGGGAGTTTCTCTAATCTAGGAATGCCGAAACTGGGATCGTCTTGAATAGCATTGACCGATTCGTCCAAGCGGCGGATAGAATTTTCCAAGAGTCTCGAAGAATTCTGACAAATATCAATCTGCAAAAATTTCAATCGTCGCAGAATAAAGCCTTGTTCAACGTTTCCTATCTAGCTTGAGAGGTTCCATGAAATTCATACGCCTAGTACTGGGCGCCCTCGCGGCGCTATGGTTGGCCTCTGTCCATGCGCAGGGAGAAGACGTTACCAGGATCGTGGGTACAGTTTGCGCTGAGTGCCACGGAATGGATGGGAATTCCACTTCGTCGAAAATTCCGAAGCTGGCTGGACAACAAAAGGGATACCTGCTCGGCCAACTGAAGGCCTACCGTGATCAGTCACGCAATGGTGCGGATGCGCATGCCTACATGTGGAGCAACAGCCAGAAGTACGACGACACGATGTTGGGGAAGTTGGTCGATTATTTCGCCGCCCAGAAACACACTCGCAATGCCCCGGGAGATGCACAATTGGAGGCAAAGGGAAAGGCCATTTTTGAGAAGGGCATTGCAAGCAAGAAAGTTCCCGCTTGCGTCTTATGCCACGCCCGGGGTGCAGTAGGTATGGGAATTGTTCCTCGCCTAGCCGGGCAACATCGTGAGTATCTGGTGAAGCAAATCAAGGTTTTTCACAGCGATGATCGCCCCGTATATGCGCGGATAATGCAATCTGTCGTGGAGAAGCTCACCGACGAAGAAGCAGAGCAGGTGGCCACATACCTGCAAGGTTTATAGCGACAGACCAGCACTAGATTTCTAACGTTCCGGTTTTGGCCGTATGTTCGTAAGCTAGAATCTGATTCGGCCGATTTAGTAATAGGATCTGACGCATCGAGATCAACGACGTCGGCGACCGCCCAGGGTCGGTTGCCGCCGGTGGCTACCAAAGACTGAGCGGTGGCTTTCAGTCTGAACCTGTCGTCTAAATACAAAAAATTATCGGAACCACCACCAAGGTCGGTTTATTGGCCGCGCTGGGCGCACCTGGACAGCGGCTAGCCATTTGTCCTCAATGGACAACTATTGATGACGCCTGTGTAATCTCCAGAGCTTTAGCGCCAGGCTGCGCGACGAAGATAATCACGTCAGTCGGAGCACGCTTCAATACTGCGAACGCGATATATTCAACGCCTTTAGGCCCATCTCGTTGCACCAACAGGAACGGTCGTTCCTGTGCACGCTCGCGAATCAAATAGCTCTGCCAATCGGAGGTCGGAGGCAAGAACTGCTCAGATGTCAGCGTTGCTGTGAATGCGTTCTCGCGAAAAGCGAGGTCCTCCGCTTGGCCGTGGTCACGAATTCGCCAGTACAATAGAAACGCGGCGGACATTCTTGGTTTAAGTCTGGCGCCAGGCCAGACTTCGACGGATTCCGCAAAAAAGCGGCTCGCGACCTCAGTAATCCCCTGTTGGTCCGCCGCGAACCAAGATTGAAAGAACTCATTGAACCAATCCCGCACATCAGACGGAACCGGCGATGATTTCAAGTCGGATCGAGTCGCGTCCACGATCTCCGAGAGCATGATGTCTGTCGCGATAGGCTTCAAATTGGCCATCTTGGGAAGCAGGTCGAGGTCCGGCACGTCGTCGTAGAACTCGATTCCTGCTCGCAGACTTGTAGTACGTACTATCGGCTTTGCCAGCTGCCCCATGCCTCTCCTGCGAAACCAGTCTACTTTGCCTGACTTGCTGTCGGCGCGGCAGAAGAGCTCCACGTCGTGGGCCCAGCGGGAAAATCGCTCGGCCTTTCCCCGGCCAAGGTTGCGCGCCATGAGCGACGTGGCATCGTAGGTGATGGCTGCCATCGTCATGCACGATGGAACGTCTTTATACGTGAGGTCCGCTTGGTGGCTTCGGTAACCTCCTCGCTCTTCGGGGTGCGCCCACATCCATTGTCTGGAACAAATGGCTACTGTGTCCGGTATGCCAGCATGCGAAAGGGCGTCCTGCAATCCATGTAGCGCTTGCCCAAATCGGTTGAGGCGGTCAGCAGAATCCGTTCCATGCTCATTCAGAATTGTCTTCACCTCTAGCCACGCGAACGATTCGGTGTGGCTTACGGGTCGGTCAGGTGGGTCTTTTGGCACTGGATTCTGTGAGCGAAAATGTAGTATTCGCGTGCGTGCCGAAGCATTCTTGTCGCGAAGCATACAAAGCCGCCAGATCATGGCGTGTTTAGCGTCCAACGCGCCTGTATCAGTGCGTTCATTGGCTCGTGCAATCTCGTCTGCTTCGACTTCACTGAATCCGGCGCTCCGCGCGAGCCATCTCGTGAGGCCATAGTGCACATCTGTCTCATATCCGATTGCATTTCCACTTGAAAGGGCGAGTAGCGCTATCGCTGCCACGGAAATGATGCGTTTCATGGCATTACTCCCATAACGTTCACATTCGACTCGCAAGTATGGCGATTCTTCAGACCCATCTCCCATGCGGTACGCAGCATTACTACTTGCATGATAACTAATTCATTCCTGCCTCTTTTCGCACGTCGGGTCGACGGCAGTGATTTGCAGCCTATTTTGCGCCGCCAAGCATCGTGTCCGAAGGATATTGCCCTCGTGCCCGGCCGATTGCAATGCCGATGTGGTCGAAAAGGCGCCAATCCTGAGCCGCATGTGGCGGGGGATGACATACAGGTCCAACACCGACGAGGCGCCACGCGAGGCTGGTACAGTCGGTCGGGTCGAAAGCGCCATTTGCCTCTTCGCCGGCTGAACGTCGCAATGCAGTCAACAAGCAGCGATCTGCAATTCAACCCATAGCTCCGCCGCACTGCCGGCAAGGATTGCGCGTCGGGTCACCCCGTTTCGGCAAAGTCGCGGAATTCGCCCACGGCGCAACTGGCATAGAATGGTCGTCACGCCGCCATGGGTGGGTCGCCGAAACGGGGGAGATGATGATGCGCTGGACCGTGCTCTTGTTTGCTCTGGTGCTATCCGCCTGCGCTTCCTACAGCGGGGCGGGTCTTCGACCCGGTGAAGCACGACTCGAGGATGTGGTGCGGCTGATGGGTGAGCCGGCGATGCGCTGGCAGGACCCGGACGGCTCGGTTCAGCTCGCGTATCCGCGCGGCCCGGCAGGTACCGACACTTTCATGGTGAAGCTTGCTCCGGACGGGCGCCTGCAAAGTATCGTGAATGTGCTGAAGGAAGCGGAGTTTGCGCGAATCCGCCCCGGCATGACGAAGGAGCAGGTGCTGCGCATCCTGGGCCCGCCGGACTACGGCCGCACGGCCTATTTCAAAGCGCGAAATGAACTGGTATGGGACTGGCGCGCGTGTACCTATAACGTGTACATCCAGCGCCTCTACGTTTTCTTCGATGCCACCACCGGCCTCGTGCGCAACACCGCGTCCACGGATGAAATGTTCGGTCGCGAGGGGATCACGCTGCGCTGCAATAGCTAATTAGGGCGGGTCGGCAAGCCCCTTTGCTGTAAAATCGCGCCTTTTTCGGACAATTCCGGGAAATGGAAGCACATTGATCGTCACCTCCGGCATCACCATCCAGTTCGGCGCCAAGCCCTTGTTCGAGAACATCTCGGTCAAGTTCGGCGAAGGCAACCGCTACGGCCTCATCGGCGCCAACGGCTGCGGCAAGTCCACGTTCATGAAGATTCTCGGCGGCGACCTGGACGCGAGCGCGGGCAGCGTCGCGGTCGATCGCAACGAGCGCGTGGGCAAGCTGCGCCAGGACCAGTTCGCCTACGAAGACGAACGCGTGCTCGATGTGGTGCTGATGGGGCACGAGGAAATGTGGCAGGCAATGACCGAGCGTGACGCCATCTATGCCGATCCGGACGCAAGCGAAGAGGACTACATGCACGCTGCCAACCTGGAGGCGCGCTACGCCGAATTCGGCGGCTACACCGCCGAGGCGCGCGCGGGCGAGCTGCTGCATGGCGTGGGCATCCCGATCGAGCAGCACAACGGCCCGATGAGCGCGGTCGCGCCGGGCTGGAAGCTGCGCGTGCTGCTGGCGCAGGTGTTGTTCGCCGATCCGGACATCATGCTGCTGGATGAGCCGACCAACAATCTGGACATCAACTCGATCCGCTGGCTCGAGGATGTGCTCAACGCGCGCAACTGCACCATGATCATTATTTCCCACGACCGGCATTTCTTGAACAGCGTGTGCACGCATATGGCCGACATGGACTACGCCACGCTGCGCGTCTATCCGGGCAACTACGACGACTACATGTTCGCCTCGACCCAGGTGCGCGAACAACTGCTCGCGGCCAATGCCAAGGCGAAGGAAAAAGTGGCGGAGCTGCAGGATTTCGTGCGGCGTTTCTCCGCCAACAAATCCAAGGCGCGCCAGGCGACCTCGCGCGCGCGCCAGATCGAGAAGATCAAGCTCGAGGACGTCAAACCGTCCAGCCGCCAGTATCCGTATATCCGCTTCGAGGTGGACGATAAGGAAAAACTGCACCGCCTCGCGGTCGAAGTGAAGAGCCTTTCCAAGAGCTACGACAAGCCCCTGATCAAAGGGCTGGACTTGGTCATCGAGGCAGGGGAGAAGGTCGCCATCATTGGCCCCAACGGCATCGGCAAGACCACGCTGCTGCGCTGCCTGCTGGGCGAGGCGCAAGGCGGTTTGAAGCCGGATTACGGCACGGTGAAATGGGCGGAAAAGGCGCGCCCCGGGTATTGCGCCCAGGACCATGCCGCCGATTTCGCCGGGAATATGACGTTGTTTGACTGGATCGGGCAGTGGCGGCGCGAGGGAGACGAGGACCAGATCGTTCGCGCGACGCTCGGACGGCTGCTGTTCACCGGTGACGACGCGAAGAAATCCATCAAAGTGATCTCCGGCGGCGAGGGCCAGCGCATGGCGTTCGGCAAGCTGATCCTGGAAATGCCCAACGTCCTGCTGCTGGACGAACCGACCAACCACCTCGACATGGAATCGATCGAATCCCTGAACGGCGCGCTCGAGCGCTACAAAGGCACGCTGATTTTCGTGTCGCACGACCGCGAGTTCGTCTCTTCTCTTGCCACGCGCATCATCGAGATGAAGCCCGGCGAGGGCAAGCAAATCGGCGCGGCCATCGTCGATTTCCACGGCAGCTACGAGGAATACCTGCAACAGCTGGGCTTGGGCTAGCGCGCCGCTTGGCGCGGCTGAAATAGGCGCGCTCCGGCGCGCATGCGCCGCCAGGCCGGATGGCCAAAACTGCAGCAAAGCGAACCCCGCGGACACGCAGGGGCGATATTTGCTTTGGCCGCTGCGGTACGGGCGCGTCTTTCCGTTACGTGCCAACTATCTGAAAATAATACAAATAGCTGAAAATACCGCTCAGGGCGTTGCCTTGATTCCAACAGTTTCGGCAATCTCGGTCGCAATAAATGCAACATGACAGAGCAGCCGGCTAAAGATTGCTGATCCCTTGCCGATAACCATGGCGAAGTTGTGATTTTGTTCCTGGATTTCGCGGATTTCGCGGATTTCGCGCGAATCAAGGCATGGACACAAGGGGGAAGCCTGAAGCGTTGCAAACGAACGACGCGCAGGGCCGAAGAAATACAGAAGAACAACCCAGTCGTTCTGGCTCAAGTCGATGACACCGGAGTCGCGCCGGGCATACCCGGCGCTGTCGGCGTGCTTCGATTCGCGCCAGGGCAATCGATGCTATGAGGAGCGGCAAACATGATCGGGGCAACTGAAATCTCTGTCGGCACGGTGAAACCGGGGGGCGTCACTGCGGCCCCCGATCGCGTGAGTCTCAAGAATCTGCCGGTGTGGGCCCGGCTGGTGGGCGCAATCAGCGTGATGCTGGCGGTGACATGGACGGTGATGATAGTCCTCAGCTATGCCGAAAGGCGCGACGCCACCATTGCGCAGGCGCGCGATTTTGCCGAGAGCACGAACCAGATGGTCAACGCGAGCCTCACTGGCATGATGATCACCGGCGTGGTGAAAGATCGCGCAGTGTTCCTGGAGCAGGTGCGCGAATCGAATAACATCAAGAACCTCAAGGCGTTCCGGTACGGCAGTGTCATCGCTCAGTACGGCCCGGGGGACGCAGCGGAGGGCAATCCCAGCGCAGACGAAGCTGCCGTGATGCAAAGCGGCAAGCCCATGTTCCGCGTGAACGAGAAGGAGGGGTACCTGAGTGCAATCTTCCCGATGCCGAATTCGCGCAATTTTCTCGGCAAGGATTGCATGGGCTGTCATCAGGGCGCCGAAAACGAGGTCCTGGGTGCGGTCAGCATGCAGGTCAGCCTGAAGAAGGCGCAAGCCGATCTGGACAGCTTCGCCTGGCGCATTTCGCTGATCGCGTTTGGGTTGACGCTGCCGCTGTTGGGCGCGATTTACTTCTTTGTCCGCCGCTACGTGGCTTTGCCTTTGGGCGGCGAGCCAGCTGCCGCGACCGCGGTGGCCAATCGCATTGCAGCGGGCGAGCTCGCGCACGAAGTGCCGGTCAAGAAAGGCGACACCAGCAGCCTCATGGCGGCAATGGCCAAGATGCGGCAAAACCTTGCGGACATCATCGGGCAGATCAATACGGCGGCGAGCACGATCACGACTGCGTCGCGAGAGATCGCCTCGGGCAATGCAGACCTGTCGCAGCGCACCGAAGAGCAGGCCTCCAGCCTCGAGGAAACCGCTTCGAGCATGGAAGAGCTGACTTCGACGGTGAGGCAGAATGCAGAGAACGCAAGGCAGGCCAATCAACTGGCGGCGAGCGCTTCCGAAGTCGCGGTCAAGGGCGGCGTGGTGGTGGGTGAGGTGGTGGACACCATGTCCTCGATCAATGAATCGTCGAAGAAGATCGTGGACATCATCAGTGTGATCGACGGCATCGCGTTCCAGACCAACATCCTGGCGCTGAACGCCGCTGTGGAAGCGGCGCGTGCAGGCGAACAGGGCCGGGGCTTCGCGGTAGTGGCGGGCGAAGTGCGCAGTCTGGCGCAAAGGAGCGCCGCGGCGGCGAAGGAAATCAAGGCATTGATCGGTGACTCGGTGGGCAAAGTCGGAGCCGGAACCAAGCTGGTGGACGAAGCCGGGAAGACGATGCAGGAAGTCGTTACCTCGGTGAAGCGGGTGACCGACATCATGGCGGAGATCACGGCGGCCTCGCAGGAGCAGAGCTCGGGGATCGAGCAGGTGAACCAGGCGGTCACCCAAATGGACCAGGTGACGCAGCAGAACGCTGCGCTGGTGGAGCAGGCCGCGGCGGCGGCGGAGTCGATGATGAATCAGACCGAGAGCCTGAAGCAGGCGGTCGCCGTGTTCGATTTGGGCAAAGATAGCGCCGGCAGTACAGCCTCCGGCAGGGAAGCGGCGGAGAGGACGCGGCAGCCGGCGCGGGCTGCGCCGGGCCAGGGAGGGCAGCGTGCGCCCAATGTCGCGCGTCTGTCGAGCAGACCGGCTAAGGCGCAGCCAGCGCCGTCCCGCGCAAAGGTCGCAGCCGTCGGCGGTAAAATCGCCGGCGAGCATTGGGAGGAGTTCTAGGCTCAAACCCGCGTTGCACAAGCCCGGTCGATCGGCCGGGAAGCGGATTTCGGCGACCATCCTGCGTCAACCTGGCGGGTACTACCCTGTAGCCTGCTTCGCGGTCCCGCTGCGAATGATTAGCCGCAGACGTTCGCGACGATCGCGTCTGGTAAACTCTGAATCCGATCAATGCGCACGAGTCTAGGCTATTGCCACGCTCCGCGTGGCTGCGCGGCAACGAGGGGTCCCCGGCTTTCCATGCGACATATGGCAGATATTCCTCCCGACGGGACGCGCGCGGCGCAATCGGTTCCGCCTGGTAGGCGCGGTGCCGATGCCTGGCTGGAGCGACTGGCGTTCGGCAAGTACGCCGATGACAAGCAGCAACGGGTCTTGATACAGCGTCAGCTGATCGCCTCCGGCAGTTCGCTGCTCGTGGTGTGCATGTTCGCCGCCGGCTGGTGGCTGGGGCAACTGCCGCTGTACGCGTTCCTGTCCGGAAGTACGCTCGTGCTCGGCTGCGTAGTCGTGTTTTTTGCGGCGATACGCTCGGGGCTCAGCCGCAGGTTTGGCGATCCGAGTCTGACCGTTACGCAGATCTTGGCATCGACATTCGCGATCAGCTATGCCCTCTACTACGCCGGTGACGCACGTTCTATATTCGCTCTGATCTACCTGGTTTCGTTTCTGTTCGGCATTTTCAGGCTGACCACTGCGCCGTTGCTGCTGATAGCGCTGGCGATGATTGCCTCCTATGCGGTGGTGGTGGCGCTTCTGGCCGTCAACCATCCGGATGCGGTGAGCTTCAATCTGGAGGCGCTGCGACTGCTGGTACTGGGCGCGGTGCTCGCGTGGTTTGCGCTGATGGGCGGCTACATCCAGGGGCTGCGCGCGCGATTGAGCAAAGCGCGCGACTCGACCGAGGCAGCAAACCGGATATTGGTCGAACAAAAAGACCAGCTCGATACGGCGCAGCGCATGACGCATCTGGGCAGCTGGGACTGGAATCTGCTCAGCGGCGAGTTGCGCTGGTCGGAGGAAGCGTACGAGATCTACGCACCCGGGCGCAAGAACATCCAGCCGAATTATGCGATTTTCCTGGAAGCCGTGCATCCCGAGGACCGCGACTTGGTGGCCGAGGCGGTGCGGCGCGCGCTGAAAGAAGACATCCCCTACGACATCGAGCACCGCGTCGCCTCGCCCGAGCGCGGCGTTCGCATCGTGCGCGCACAGGGCCGGGTATGGCGCGAAGCGTCCGGCCAGAGAACGCGCATGGTCGGAACGGTGCGTGACATCACCGAACAAAAGCGCATTGAAAGCGAATTGCAGCAAGCCAAGGAAGCCGCCGAAGCCGCCAACAAGGCCAAGTCGGATTTTCTGGCCAATATGAGTCACGAGATCCGCACGCCGATGAACGTGGTCCTGGGGATGGCCGAACTGCTGCTCGAAGCGGAGTTGCAGGAACCGCAGCGGCACTATGCGCAGGCGATCCACCGCTCGGGCGGGGCGCTGTTGCATCTCATCAACGACATTCTGGATTTTTCCAAAATCGAAGCCGGGCGCCTGGACTTGGATTTGGTTGATGTAAATGTGGGCGAGTTGATCGATGAAACGCTGCAGTTGCTGGCGCCGCAGGCGCAGGAGAAGGGCATAGCACTAGCCAGCAGTCGCGCACCAGGGGTGCCGCGGCTGGTTCGCGCCGATCCGCGGCGGCTGAGCCAGATACTGGTGAACCTGCTTGGAAACGCGATCAAGTTCACCGAGCAAGGCAAGATCACTGCATCGGTCGAGCTTGCACCGCCGCCTGCGAACGCTATCGCACCGGCGGCGCACATGCTGCGCTTTGCCGTCACCGACAGCGGCATCGGTATCAGCCGGGAGGCGCAGGCGCGCCTGTTCCAGCCGTTCAGCCAGGCCGACAGCTCGACCACGCGGCGTTACGGCGGCACCGGCCTGGGGCTGGTGGTATGCAAGGAACTCGCCGCGATGATGGGCGGCGCGATCGGCGTGGACAGCGAGCCGGGCCGTGGCTCGACCTTCTGGTTCACGATACGCGCCGGCTTGGCGCAAGGCGCGCAGCCCGCTCGCTCCCCGGGCTCCATGGACAAAGTGACGCTGCGGGTTGTTGCGACTGCCGTCGATGAAGGGCAAAAAGTCGATTTCCAGGGCGCACGCGTGTTGCTCGCCGAAGACCATGTCGTCAATCAGGAGCTTGCGCTGGCGATGCTGGACGGCGCCAACTGTCGCGTCACGGTGGCGGACAACGGGCGCATCGCCGTCGACACCTGGCGCAGCGAGCCTTTCGATCTTGTGCTCATGGACTGCCAGATGCCCGAGCTCGACGGGTTCGCGGCCACGCGCGAGATCCGGGCGCAGGAGGGGACTGATCGTACGCGCACGCCGATAGTCGCGCTTACCGCCAACGCCTATGCGGAGGACCGCCAGCGCTGTCTGGACGCGGGCATGGACGATTACCTCGCCAAGCCGTTCAATCGCGCCGATCTGACCGCGATGCTGCTGCGCTGGATCCCCGCTGCCCCGCAGGCGCCTGGTGCAGGCGGATCTTCCTCTCCAACACCGTCTTCAGCTCCTGCGGCGATGCAATCTGCCCCGCCGCCGCCGGCGCATGACGTCCAGAATGCGAACGTAACGCCGCCCGCCGTATTCGATCCAGCAGTGTTGGAGAGCTGCCTGCTCCCGGGAACCGGGATAGGATCCAATCTGGCGCGCAAGGTCATTCGGCTTTTCATCGACCAGTCTGCCAAATTGCTCGCGGTGATCGAGAGCGCGAGCGCGGCGGGCGATACGCAGGCGCTGCGTGGCGCGGCACACACCTTGAAGTCCTCAAGCGCGTCGGTGGGTGCGACCGCCATCTCCGCTGTCGCGAAGGAACTGGATGTGCTCGCGAGTGCGGAACAGGCGGAGGCTATCGCCGATCATTCCGCCCGCTTGCGCCGGGAGTACGAGCGTTTTTGCGACGACTCTGCGATCAAGGCCATGCTCGCGGCCGAGCCTGCCGGCCCGAACGCCGGCTGATGCCGGGCGATAATCCCGACTGGAGGTGGCTGGTTTGGGCGATACGCGTCCCGGCAATCGGGCCGGTCGCAGCATCGCTCTACGCCAGATTTTCAGGCGTCGTTCCGGATCCGTTCTGTGCGTACATCCAATCACGCGTGGTCGGCAGCGGATTCGGGCGGCGCGCCTTGACCGCGAGTACCTGGTAGATGTTCATCCAGTCGCGCTCGAAACCGAAGGCGCAGCCGGCGAGGTAGATTGACCAGATGCGGTAGCGCTTCTCGCCGGCGATGCGTATTGCCTCGGCACGGTTCTCCTCGATGTTTTCGGCCCAGCGCTCGCAGGTGCGCGCGTAGTGGCGCCGCAGGCTTTCGACATCGGTCACCTCGAACCCGGCTTCCGACATCGCGCTCAAAACCAGCGAGATGTGCGGCAGTTCGCCGTCCGGAAACACGTACTTGTCGATGAATTGCCCCACGCCCATGCCGACCACGCGGTTGTCCGGATGCGCTGCGGTGATGCCGTGGTTCAGGGCAATCCCATCCTCGGCCAGCAGCGATTCGATCTTGCGGAAGTAGGTGCCCAGGTTCTTCAGGCCGACATGCTCGAACATGCCGACGCTGGCGATGCGGTCATACCCGCCGGTTTCCGGCACATCGCGATAGTCCTGCAGGCGCACCTCGCAGCGCCCCTCGAGGCCTTCGGCGCGGATGCGCTCGCGCGCGAGTTCGTATTGGTTGCGCGACAGGGTGATGCCGGTGGCGATGCAGCCGTATTTCGCCGCGGCGCGAATGATCAGCGCGCCCCAGCCGCAACCGATGTCCAGCAGCCGCTGGCCGGGTTGGACGCGCAGTTTGGTGAGTATGTGGTCGAGCTTGTGTTCCTGCGCCTGGTCCAGCGTATCGCTGTCGCTGCGAAAATAGGCGCAGGAGTACACCATGTTGCGGTCGAGGAACAGGCGGTAGAAATCGTTGGAAACGTCGTAGTGGTACTGGATCGCCCTGCGGTCGCGCTGCGGCGTGTGATTGACCGCGCGCAGCAGCCGCCCGATGCGGTCGGGCTGGGCCGCGGCCTGCACGAAGCGGGCGCTGGCGTCGAAGATATCGCGCAGCGAACCGTCGACGCCGATCTTCCCCTCCACATAGGCTTCCCCGAGCTTCATCAGGTCGGGCGGCAGGAAACAGCGCAGCGCGCGCTTCTGCGGGACTACGATGGTCACTTTCGGATCCGGGCCAAAGTCGAGACTGCGGCCGTCCCATAGTGAAAGGCGCAACGGGGTGGGCTGGGTTTTGCGCAGTCGCACGGCCATTTGCGCCAAACGGTTTTCGATAAACATGGCATCTCCCCCCGGGGCTAGTCCACGATTACGCGAATGCCTCTATTTTGCCCTGTTCAGAAAATCGTGCAAGTGTTCGGCTTGATTCCGCTCATAAACAATGTCAATAGATCCTCCGATGCGTGGCGCCAATGGCGGGGCGCAATGTATTCTGGCGCGCGACAAAAAAAAGCCCGGCGTCTTGTGAACGCCGGGCTTTTCGGGATCGCGCCGGGTAGGCGCGCAATTCTTGACTCCAGGCTGCAGCCAGCAGCTCGCGTCGCCCGCGCGCCTTGGCGTGCGGGGCCATCAATTACGTCTTACGCGGCTGCTAGCAGCTCGCGTAAGACGTAGGGCATGATGCCGCCATGCCGGTAGTAGTCGACTTCGATCGCGGTGTCGATGCGCAGCAGCACCTGCACTTCGCGGCGGCTGCCGTCCTTGCCCTTGATCACCAGGGTCACGTCCTGCTGCGGCTTGATCTCGCCGTCGATGCCGAGGATGTCGAATTCCTCGTCGCCCTTGATGCCCAGCGTCGTGACGCTGTCCGCGCCCTTGAACTGGCAGGGCAGCACGCCCATGCCGACCAGGTTGGAGCGGTGGATGCGCTCGAAGCTCTTCGCGATGACGGCTTTCACGCCGAGCAACTGCGTGCCCTTGGCCGCCCAGTCGCGGCTCGACCCGGTGCCGTATTCCTCGCCGCCGAACACCACGGTGGGTGTGCCCTGCGCGATGTATTTCATCGCCGCGTCATAGATCGGCAGCGCCTCGCCCGAGGGCTGCATCACTGTGACCCCGCCTTCCACACGTCCGCCGTCTGCCTTCAGCGGCACCATCAGGTTCTTGATGCGCACATTGGCGAACGTGCCGCGCATCATCACCTCATGGTTGCCGCGCCGCGCGCCGTAGCTGTTGAAGTCCAGCACGGGCACATCGTGTTCGAGCAGGTAGACGCCCGCGGGCGAACTCGGCTTGATCGAGCCGGCCGGGCTGATGTGGTCGGTGGTGACCGAGTCGCCGAAGATGCCGAGGGCGCGTGCGCCGCTAATGTTGCCGACCTTGCCCAACTGCATGCCGAAGCCCTCGAAGAACGGCGGCTCGGCGATATAGCTGGACTTGGGCCAGTCGTACACCTGGCCCGAGGTGGAGGTGATGTTCTGCCACAGCGGGTTGTCCTTGCCCGGATCGGTGTACAGCCGCTGGAACGTCTTCGGGTTCATCGCGTACTTCATGCAGGCATGAACCTCTTCGCTCGTCGGCCAGACATCGCCGATCCATACGTCCTTGCCGTCCTTGCCCTTGCCCAATGGCTCGGTCATGAGGTCTTTGAGCATGGTGCCGGCGATGGCGTAGGCCACGACCAGCGGGGGCGAGGCGAGGAAGTTGGCGCGCAGGTTCGGATGGATGCGCGCCTCGAAGTTGCGGTTGCCCGAGAGCACGGCGGCGCAGACGAGGTCATTTGCGACGATGGCCTCTTCGATGGGTTCGGCCAGCGGGCCGGCGTTGCCGATGCAGGTGGTGCAGCCGTAGCCGGCGAGGAAGAAGCCGAGCTTCTCCAGGTAGGGGAGAAGGCCCGCCTTGTCGAGGTACTCGGTCACCACGCGCGATCCGGGGGCGAGCGAGGTCTTGATGTGCGGCTTGACCGTGAGGCCGCGCTCCACGGCTTTTTTCGCGAGCAGGCCAGCGGCGAGCAGCACGCTAGGATTCGAGGTGTTGGTGCAGGAAGTGATGGCGGCGATGAGCACGTCGCCCGAGCCGACATCCACACCGCTGCGCGTCTTGAAGCGCTTGTACAGATCTTCGGGTTTTTTTGCGAAGCCGTTGTCGGCCACGGGCAGGGCATAGAGTCCGGCGAATTTCGATTTCACCTTGCCGATTTCAATACGGTCCTGCGGGCGCTTCGGCCCGGCGAGCGAGGGCGCGACGGTGGCGAGGTCGAGTTCCAGCACCTCGCTGTAATCGATGCTGCCCGCCTTGGGGATGCCGAACAGGCCCTGCGCCTTGAAATAGGACTTGAACGCGTCGATCTCCTCGGGCGTGCGGCCGCTGCCTTCGAAATAAGCGATGGTCTTGTCGTCGACAGGGAAGAAGCCCATGGTGGCGCCGTATTCGGGCGCCATATTGGCGATGGTCGCGCGGTCGGGCAAGGCCAGACTGGCGGTGCCTTCGCCGAAGAATTCCACGAATTTGCCCACCACCTTGGCTTTTCTGAGCATCTCCGTGATGGTGAGCACCAGGTCGGTGGCGGTGACGCCGCCGCGCAGTTTGCCTTTCAGGTTCACGCCGACGACGTCAGGCGTGAGGAAGTACACCGGCTGGCCGAGCATGCCGGCTTCGGCTTCGATGCCGCCCACGCCCCAGCCGACGACGCCGATGCCGTTGATCATGGTGGTGTGGCTGTCGGTGCCGACCAGGGTGTCCGGATAATAGACGCCGTCTTTCTTGTGCACGCCGCGCGCCAGGTACTCGAGGTTGACCTGGTGGACGATGCCCACGCCCGGGGGCACGACCTTGAACGTGTCGAAGGCCTGCATGCCCCATTTCATGAACTGGTAGCGCTCCTTGTTGCGCTGGAATTCCAGCTTCATGTTCAGGTCGATCGCATTCTTGCTGCCGTAGTTGTCGATCTGGATCGAATGGTCCACCACCAGGTCCACCGGCACCAGCGGCTCGATCACTTTCGGATTCTTGCCCATCTTGTGTGCGACGCTGCGCATCGCCGCGAGGTCCGCCAGCAGCGGCACGCCGGTGAAATCCTGCAGCACGATGCGCGCCAGAACGAACGGGATCTCGTCGCTGCGCGCGGCCTTGGGTTTCCAGCCGGCGAGCTGGCGCAGGTGCGCCTCGGTGACTTTCTTGCCGTCGCAATTCCTCAGCACCGATTCGAGCACGATGCGTATCGACACCGGCAGGCGCGAAATTTTGCCCAGTCCGGCTTTTTCCAGCGCGGGCAGGGAATAGAACTTGCCGGTCTTGCCGGAAGCGAGTTTGAAATCCTGAAGCGTGTTGTGCAGGTTATGCGGCATTGAAGCCTCCGTCGTTGATCCAGATAGTGTCGGGACTGCATCCCGGGGTAGTGGCGCGCGCGGCGATGCGTTCCTTTTCGGCGAAAAGGCGCACGCGGCGTTCGAGCAATTCGGTCAGCTGCTCGTCGCAGCGCGCGATCGGCGTGGGATAGCGCCGGATTTCTTCCGAGAGCGCGGCGATTTTTGCGTCAAGTTCGGTGTCCATGGCTGTCCTCAAGTCAAATGACGAACAGGTCGACGAATTCGTTGACCGGCGTCGTCTCCAGGCGCTTTGCGTCCTGGCAAAGCGCCAGGATCGCGCTGCGCTGTTTTTCCGGGAAGCGCCGCGCCAGGTTGGTCTTGAATTTCTCCACCAGCAACGGGATGCCGTCCTTGCGCCGGCGGCGATGCCCGATCGGATATTCCACGACGACTTCCCCGGACTTCTTGCCGTCCTTGAATTCCACGGAGATCGCGTTGGCGATCGAGCGCTTCTCCGGGTCATGGTAATCGCGGCTGAAGCCCTTGTCCTCGACGCAGACCATTTTGTCGCGCAGGGCGTCGATGCGCGGATCGGCGGCGACCGCGTCCTCGTAATCGGCGGCAGTCAGCCTGCCGAAAATGAGCGGCACCGCAACCATGTACTGGATGCAGTGGTCGCGGTCGGCGGGATTGCTCAAGGGGCCTTTCTTGTCGATGATGCGGATCGCCGACTGGTGGGTGCGGATGGTGATTTTCTTGATGTCGGCGATGCGGTCCTTGACCTGGGGATGCAACGCCATCGCACACTCGGCCGCCGTCTGTGCATGGAACTCGGCCGGGAAGGAAATCTTGAACAACACGTGCTCCATAACGTAGGAGCCGTAAGGGCGCTGGAATTTGAATTCCTTGCCCTTGAACAGGACGTCGTAGAAACCCCAGACCGGCGCGCTCAGCACCGAGGGATAGCCCATTTCGCCCTTGGCCGCCATCAGCGCCAGGCGCACCCCGCGGCTGGTGGCGTCGCCCGCCGCCCAGGATTTGCGCGAGCCGGTGTTGGGCGCATGGCGGTAGGTGCGCAGCGACTGGCCGTCGACCCAGGCGAGCGAAAGCGCGTTGATGATCTCCTCCCTGCTCAAGCCGAGCATGTTGGCCACCACCGCGGTGGTGGCGACCTTGACCAGTACCACGTGATCCAGGCCGACTTTGTTGAAGGAATTCTCCAGCGCAATGCAACCCTGGATTTCATGCGCCTTGATCATGCAGGTGAGCACTTCGCGCATGGTCAGCGGCGGCCTGCCGGCGGCAACGGCCTGGCGCGACAGCCAGTCCGCGGCGGCGAGGATGCCGCCGAGGTTGTCCGAGGGATGGCCCCATTCGGCCGCAAGCCAGGTGTCGTTGAAATCCAGCCAGCGGATCATGGCGCCGATATTGAACGCGGCCTGCACCGGGTCGAGCTGGAATTGCGTGCCTGGGACCTTGGCGCCGTTGGGCACGACGGTGCCGGGGACGATGGGGCCCATGAGCTTGGTGCAGGCCGGGTATTCCAGCGCTTCCAGGCCGCAGCCCAGGGTGTCCATCAGGCACAGCCGCGCCGTATCGTAGGCCTCGGTGCTCCTGATTTTAAACTTGGAGGCGTAATCGGCGATATCCGCGAGGACCTGGTCCGGCTTAGGGCGTACGTTGGAGATGTGGGACGACATGCTGTTCCTTTGGGTCTGATTTGGTTTTGCCGCGGCGGTGCCTGGGGGGTGCAAAGAATAACTCGAAATCGATTTCTCCGCCTTGACGGTCGGTAAAGTTCAGGGGCCGTTTCAGCATCGCCGAAACGGCCCCAACTCAGGGAAGCAGGAGGTGCGTACTAGCTCATGGCGTAGCGCGCCTCTTCTACTTGCGTTTGTCGATAGGCACGAATTTCAGATCCTCCGGCCCGGTGTAATTGGCCGTGGGGCGGATGATCTTGCCGTCGATGCGCTGTTCGATCACATGCGCCGCCCAGCCGCTGGTGCGCGAAATCACGAAGATCGGCGTGAACATGGAGGTGGGCACGCCCATCATGTGATAGCTCACTGCGGAGAACCAGTCGAGATTCGGGAACATCTTCTTCTCGCGCCACATCACGCTCTCCAGCCGCGCGGCGATGTCGAACATCTTCATGTCGTTGCGCGCCTTGGAGAGTTTCCTCGCGATTTCCTTGATCACCTGGTTGCGCGGGTCGCCGATGGTGTAGACCGGATGGCCGAAACCGATGACCACCTCCTTGTTTGCTACGCGCTGAACGATGTCTTTTTCGGCGGCGTCCGCGCTCTCGTAGCGCTTCTGCACTTCGAACGCGACTTCATTGGCGCCGCCGTGCTTGGGCCCGCGCAAGGCGCCGATGCCGCCGCAGATGGCGCTGTACATGTCCGAACCGGTGCCGGCGATTACGCGGCAGGCGAAAGTGGAAGCGTTGTATTCGTGCTCGGCATAGAGGATCAGCGAGGTATGCATGCACTTGACCCACAGCTCGGAAGGTTCCTTGCCGTGCAGCAGATGCAGGAAGTGCCCGCCGATGGAGTCGTCGTCGGTTTCGACGTCGATGCGGCGCCCGTTGTAGGCGTAGTGGTACCAGTAGAGCAGCATCGAGCCGAGCGAGGCCATCAGGCGGTCGGCGATGTCGCGCGCGCCGGGATGGTTATGGTCGTCCTTTTCCGGCAGCGCCGTCCCGAGCACCGAGACGCCGGTGCGCATCACGTCCATGGGGTGGGCCGAGGCCGGCACCCACTCGAGCGCGGCCTTGACGTTGGCCGGCAGTCCGCGCAGGGCCTTGAGCTTGAACTTGTAGCCGTCGAGCTCGGCCTGGGTGGGGAGCTTGCCGTGAACCAGCAGATAGGCGATTTCCTCGAATTCGCACGCATCGGCGACATCGAGTATGTCGTAGCCGCGGTAGTGCAGGTCGTTGCCCGTGCGCCCGACGGTGCACAGCGCGGTGTTGCCGGCAGTGATGCCGGAGAGCGCAACCGATTTCTTCGCCTTGGGCGCGGCCGGCGCGGCGGCTGCCGTTTTGCCTTCGTTCATGATCTCTCCTTTGCGAAAAGTTGGTCCAGCTTGGTTTCGTACGCGTGATAATCGAGATAATCGTACAGTTCGTTGCGGGTCTGCATCGTTTCTACGACGTTCTTTTGCGTGCCGTCGCGGCGCACCGCCTGGTAGACGGCGAGTGCCGCCTTGTTCATCGCGCGGAATGCCGACAGCGGATAGAGCGCAATGGCAACGTCGGCCGAGCGCAGTTCTTCGACCGTGAACAGAGGCGTGGCGCCGAACTCGGTGATATTGGCGAGTATCGGCACTTTGACCGCCGCGGCGAACTTGCGGTACATCGCGAGTTCGGTCATCGCTTCGGGAAAGATGCCGTCTGCACCAGCCTCGACGCAGGCCACGGCGCGCTCGATGGCGCGCTCCAGCCCTTCAACGGCAAGTGCGTCGGTGCGCGCCATGATGAAGAAATCGGGGTCTGTCCTGGCGTCGACTGCAGCCTTGATGCGGTCGACCATTTCCTCTTTGGATACCAGTTCCTTGCCGGGCCGATGGCCGCAGCGCTTGGAGCCGACCTGGTCCTCGATGTGCATGGCGCCGGCGCCGTACTTGACCAGCGACTTCACCGTGCGCGCCACATTGAAGGCGCTGGCACCGAAGCCGGTGTCGACGTCGACCAGCAGCGGCAGCGAGCACACGTCGGTGATGCGGCGCACATCAGTGAGCACGTCGTCCAGGTTGCTGATGCCGAGGTCGGGCAGGCCGAGCGAGCCCGCCGCCACGCCGCCGCCGGAGAGGTAAATCGCCTTGTAGCCGCTGCGTTCGGCCAGGCGCGCGTGGTAGGCGTTGATGGCGCCGATCACCTGCAGGGGCCGCTCCTCCTTTAATGCGGCGCGAAATTTCGCGCCTGCCGACATCTGTTGTGTCATAGCCACCTTTCAAAGCTGTATTAAAAGGAACACCTTCACTCACGCCCGCCTGCGCCTGCGTTCCGGATTGAAGGCCGCACCGGCGACGTTGAAGCGACCTGCAACATGCCCAGGCGCAGAAGTCTACGGCCATCGCCCGCCCGCCACTTTAACGCAGGTCAAATGCCGGCGTCTTACCCGGCATGGTCATTGTCGCCGGGGCGACAGACTTCCGCGGCCGCCGGCTATCCGAAAAAGGCCTTGTCGGCTTCGGCAGGAATGGCGACGCCTGTGACCTTGGCTTTCTGCAGCACTTCCCAGTAGTAGCGGTAAGTGGCGCGGTCGTGCAGTTCACCGGCATACTGTATCGGGCCCCAGTCCGTCTTTTGCGCGGCGAGCAGTATGGCGGCGCCGTTCTGCACCTCGGAATGGTCGGGCTTCATCGCCTCGACAATAGGCTGGATCTGTGCCGGGTAGATGGACCACATGCGCAGAAAGCCGAATTCGTTGCGGGCGCGCCGGGCATCGTCGTAAATGACGGCGATGTCCTTCAGTTCCAGGGTCACGTTATGCGCGGGGACGAGGGCGTTGGCGAGGGCCGCGGCGACGATTTCCGTCTTGGCGCGCACGATCAGCTTGTGCTCGAACTGGCCGGGACTGCGCATGACGGCAGCGCCGAGCGCGCCGTGGTGATCGGAAACGAAATCCATCAGCCCGAACGCGATCGACTGCATCCAGGGCAGGGCGGCGATGTCCCAAACCTCGCGCAGCGCGCCATGGGTTTCGACCAGCACATGGATCGGAATCTGGCGCCGCACGTGGTGGCGCGCGGCCAGGCTCTGGACGTAGGCTATCGCCTCGGCCACCTGTTTCGCATTGGTCGCCTTGGGCAGGGTAATGTGGGCGAGCCGGTCGCCGGCGCCGCTCACCAGGATGTCCAGATCCTGTTTCCAGTGCGCATGGCCGGGGTCGTGTATGCGCACGCCGGCCATGTTTCTCGTATTGGCGGGACTGTTGAGCACGCGCACGACCATCTCGGCGTGCTCTTTCTCGCGTCCGGCCTGCGCCCCGTCTTCGCAGTCGCAGGTAAGACCGAAGACCGGTCCGATACTGTCCTGCAGCGCCAGCGCGCGCAGCATCAACTTCTCGCTGCCGGCGTAGTGCTCGCAGGTGGGAATGACGGGAAAGGGCTTTTCGCCCTTGAATAGGGCTGCGCCCGGATGCGTGGTCGTACTCATGCGCGGCGCCCTTCGGGTTGCGCCGGGAGGCGCAACAGGCTGATCCGGAAACTGGTCATGCAATTTCCGGATCAGCGTTCAGCTGTCGAGATGGCGTGTCAGCCGAACAGATGTTTCACGCCGTCGCGCTCTTCATGCAGTTCCTTGAGCGTGGCGTCCATGCGCGCGCGGGCAAAATCGCTGATGTCGATGCCTTTGACGAGCTGAAATTCGCCGTTCTTGCAGGTCACCGGCTGGCCGTAGATCACGCCTTCGGCAATGCCGTAGCTGCCGTCGGAGGGGATCCCCATGGAAATCCAGTCTCCGTCGGGGGTTCCCAGCGCCCAGTCGCGCATATGATCGATGGCCGCGCTCGCTGCGCTTGCCGCCGAGGACAGGCCGCGTGCCGCAATGATCGCCGCGCCGCGCTTTTGCACGATCGGGATCAAAGTGGTTTCCAGCCAGGCCTGATCGTTGATCAGGGGCCAGGCTTTCTTGCCGTCGGCCTCCATCTGGAACACATCGGGGTACTGCGTGGCGGAATGGTTGCCCCATACGAGCGCCTTGCGCAGACTGGTGACCGGCTTGCTGATTTTCGCGCTGATCTGCGACAGCAAGCGGTTGTGGTCCAGACGCATCATGCCGGTGAACTGCCTGGGCGACAGGCTGGGCGCGTTTTTCATCGCGATCAGCGCATTGGTGTTGGCCGGATTGCCGACGACCAGCACCTTCACCTTGCGGCTCGCGACCTTGTCCAGCGCCTTGCCCTGCGGCACGAAAATCGCGCCGTTGGCTTCCAGCAGGTCCTTGCGCTCCATTCCGGCGGTGCGCGGGCGCGCGCCTACAAGGATCGCATAATCGGCGTCCTTGAATGCCACCATGGGATCGGAAGCGGCTGTCATGCCGGCAAGCAGCGGAAATGCGCAGTCGTTGAGTTCCATCATCACGCCGGCCAGCGCCTTTTGTGCCTTCTCATCCGGAATCTCCAGCATCTGCAGAATGACCGGCTGGTCCTTGCCCAGCATGTCGCCGGCGGCGATGCGAAACAGGATGCTGTAGCCAATCTGGCCGGCGGCGCCGGTGACTGCGACTCGTACGGGTGACTTCGACATGTGAAAACTCCCAAAAAATTGGTTAAGGGAAAACGGCCGTCGGTAAGCGGAAAGTGATCAGGTATAACATTCAAATTTCAGCACATGAGCGCGCCTGGTGCGCCCAGTCCAGACAGGCCCAGACGCGCCGATCCGCCCTTCCCGCGGCCAGGCGCTGCAGACGCCATGATGCCGCCACAATCACCGCCGACATTGATACAAATCAATGTTGCTGCCGTATCTTCGGGGAAAATTTGCCATGGCTGAGGCTGGGCGCGATACGCAAATGGATGCGCAACGGTTGAACCGTCTGCGCTGGCAATGCCGCCGCGGTTTGCTTGAGTTGGATGTGGTGCTGGAAACCTTTCTGGAGAGGTACGGCAGCCAATTGCAGGGTGAAGGTTTGGCCTCCTTCGAGATCCTTTTGGACTATGCCGACAACGATTTGCTGGATGTTATTTGCGCGCGCGCCGAGTGCCGCGATGCGCGGCTCGCCAAGGTTGTGCAGTGGATACGCGACTGCCGGGACCGTACGGATTCTTGAGGTTCAATCAATATTCACGGATTTGCATGGAGGCATTCAACTTAAACTCAGCAAGCAATAGGAGGTCAGTTAAATGACACAGTATCTAGACAAGTTATCTGAGAAGTCTCAATCGCAAGGTTCTGGAAAATCGGAGATCAGCCCTATGACTCAGCTAAAATCCAAGTTGTCGGAAAAAATTCAAGCGCACCGTCCTCGTACCGCCAAACTCCTCAAGGAATTCGCGGACGTTGTCATCGACAAAGTTGACATCGGACAGTGTATGGGCGGAGCCCGTGACATCCGCTGTCTGGTCACCGATATCTCCTACCTCGATCCGCAGGAAGGGATCCGCTTCCGCGGCAAGACCATTCCAGAAACCTTTGCGGCCCTTCCGAAGGCTGCGGGCTCCACTTATCCGACGGTCGAGTCATTCTGGTACTTCCTCCTGACAGGGGAGGTTCCCACTCAGGCGCAGGTGGACGAGGTGGTTGGGGAATGGAAGACGCGCCAGGAAGTTCCAAAGTACGTGTTCGACGTGATCCGCGCCCTGCCGCGGGACAGCCATCCGATGGTCATGCTTTCCACCGGGATCCTGGCTTTGCAGAAGGACTCCAAATTTGCCGCGTTCTACAACTCGGGCAAATTCAACAAACTGAGCGCCTGGGAAGCGGTGTACGAGGACGCGAGCGATCTCGTCGCGCGCATCCCGGTGATCGCCGCCTTTATTTACAACCTGAAATACAGGGACGACAAGCAGGCCGCCATCGATCCCAAGCTGGACATGGGCGCCAATTTCGCCCACATGATCGGCCAGAGCGAGCAGTATAGGGATGTGGCTCGGATGTACTTCATCCTGCACTCCGACCACGAGTCCGGCAACGTTTCGGCGCACACCACCCACCTGGTGCATTCAGCATTGTCCGACCCCTACTATGCTTACTCTGCCGGCCTGAACGGTCTGGCGGGTCCGCTGCACGGCCTCGCCAACCAGGAAGTGCTCAGCTGGACGATGAAGTTCCAGGAGAAATACTGCAAAGGCGTCGAGCCCACCAAGGAACTGATCACCAAAGCACTCTGGGACACCCTCAATTCCGGTCAGGTCATTCCGGGCTACGGCCATGCAGTGCTGCGCAAGACCGATCCGCGCTATATGTCGCAGCGCGAATTCTGCCTCAAGACCCCGGGCCTCAAGGACGATCCGCTGTTCAAACTGGTTTCGATGATCTTCGAAGTTGCACCGGGCGTCTTGAGCGAGCACGGCAAGACCAAGAATCCGTGGCCGAACGTCGACGCGCAATCCGGCGTGATCCAGTGGTACTATGGTCTCAAGAACTGGGACTTCTATACCGTACTGTTCGGCGTGGGACGCGCGCTCGGCTGCATGGCTAACATCACCTGGGACCGTGCATTGGGCTATGCCCTTGAGCGTCCCAAGTCCGTTACCACCGACATGCTGGAGAAGTGGGCGGCCGAGGGCGGCAGGAAGTAGGCGAAACCCGGCTTGCCAGGTTTGCAAGGGCAGGGTTTGGGGGCTTCTCCTTGAGGAGAAGCCCTCCCGGTTGCGGAGCTCTGCGCCGCCGCCGCGAGTGACTTTCCGAGGGAACGCGAGCGGCGTGGTAGATGAACAGACGCACCCCGCCTTGCCCGCATGATCGGTTGGTTCTTCGACTTGGATAAGAGGGGCTGAGCGGTGACAACGGGTCCAGCAGAAGATTCCTCCCTGGCCATGCCCGACTACAAGGAGGGAATCAAGAAGGAAGTCGCTGAGATAAAATTTCTCATCCACGACCTCCGCGTCGAGGGTTTCTTCAACGAAATCCTTCATTACCACGTCACCCTGAATACCGACCTCGAAATTTACAATATCGAGCAGGCGCGGGTTCTGCACGGAGCGGATGTCGAGGAACTGAAGTCCAAGCTCCGCGCCCTCCGCCGGGCGTTCCAGGATTACTCGAATGCGGTGAAGAGTTTCTCGCCCGAGCGCACGATACTGCTTCTTGGGCGGCGCTATGTCGATATCATCCACGAAGCCTGTCACCTCATTCTCAGTCCGCTGTGGGGGCGCTCGGATCAGGTGCTGTCATTCCTGCCCGAAGAGGCGCGCTCCGTGCGCTCGCGGCGGCATTACCGCAACTGCATCAGCTGGCTCTACGGCGTGCACCTGCGCATTGCGGCGTTTCGCGCGGAGTCGGACGACCCGAGCTTGCAGGACGAGTTCGATATCGCCGATGAAATCCGCGATTTCACGCAGGACGTCGTCCGTGGCTATGTGGTCGAGAAGTCCGAGGCACGCGTGGAACTGCAGCTCGAAGGGATGGAGTCGGCGGTCGTTGTCGGCAGACGCCCGCGTTTTCGCCGCATGTACTTCAACCTGGTCATGAATGCTGTCGACGCGATGAAAGGGCGCATGGCGGGCGCGGTCCACGTGAGCACCGTCGTCGAAGGCGACCGTGTTGCGCTGAACGTGCGCGACGACGGTATGGGCATGCCTCAGGAGAAAATCGAGCAGCTCCTTGCCGATCGGCACACCCTGGACGGGGATCTGCATTCGCTCGGTTTCGTATTCGTGCGTCAGACGGTCGCGGAGTTTGGCGGCGAGTTGTCGATAAATAGCGTGATCGACACGGGCACGACCATCACGCTGCGCCTGCCTTACCTGAAGGGCAAGGTCCTGCTGCCGGACCCGACATACCAGAGCAAGTTTCGCCTGCCGGAGAAATATCGGACCGTGCCGATGGAGCCTACGGTGCGCGCGTCACAGGCGAGCGCGACGACGATCCCCGCAGCTGCAGCGGCTCCGGCCGCGGTGCCGCAGGAGGCGGCTGTGGCCGGCGGGACCAAGCTTGAAGAACGTGCCTTCGGCAGACTTTTGTTTGAAGCCTACCAGAAGTCAATAGCCCAGTTTCCCGGTTGCATCTTCGCCATGGCAGTCACAGAGGACAACAGGGTGGAGATGTTTACGCATAAGCCCTACGCGCGCGACTTTAATATCTCGCACGAGGATCTTTCGCCCATGTACTATCTGGCCACTTATCGCGGTCGCATAGAAGAGGATGAACTCAAGGCGCCTGTCGTGATCCTCAAGCCGCCACAGAGCGCCAGTGAGTACTTCGACTTCAAGGAAGTGCCCGAGGCCGACCGCGGAGTCGAGCGCTTCACGCGCATGGTCCGGGACGAGGGAATTCGAATTGCGCGCAAGCTTATCGCGACGGGTCTGGACCCACAGACTCAGGTCCACCTGGGAAGCGCGCCGCAGTTCTTCGCCACGTCCCCGGAGTTCCATGGGACCGAGTCGTTCCCGCTCGACCTGCTGGCGCGAGAGAAACTGTCCACGGAAGAAGGTTAGCCGACAGTTGCAATTCACTTCCTGGGCCGGAGGATAGCGCGCAAAGACAAGACGGCCGCAGACGGAAGCGAATTTCGGCAGCCTCTGAGTCGTGGAATATACGCCCGAAGGAAGTCCCCTCGGGGGAAAAAGGGCGTGCCTCGTTTTTCAGCACCCTGCTCGTAGCATCAAATTGATTGGTGCCGGAGCGCTTTGTCGCGAGACGCAGCGAGCAAGCGGGCGTCTCCAGCCTCGTTCAGAGGTCAACTGGGTTATACTTGCGACAGCTTATTGGACCTGATTCGCGCCTGCGCCAAGCGCACCGATGCGCGACTCGCCGAAGTCTAAGAGGCCATTTCAGAATTTCCGAAATGACCCCGGACTTAGGGGGGTATGCGGGGATGCGCCCGAAGGAAGTCCCCTTGGGGGATGTCCCCCCATTTTGAAATAAGCTCTCAGGCGATGGATAAGTAACTGTCGAGAAGGTATGAGTTCCGTTTGCGGTTATTCCACCGATGCACAAAGGAGAGACAATGGAGTCAACTGGTAAAGCCACGCTCAGTTACGGCGAGGGCAAGTCGATCGAATTCCCGGTGTTCAGCGGCACTGTCGGCCCCGATGTCATCGATATCCGCGCGCTCTACGGCAAAACCGGCATGTTCACCTACGACACGGGATTTCTGTCGACGGCGGCCTGTAGCTCGAAGATCACCTACATCGACGGCGACAAGGGCGAGCTGATGTACCGCGGCTACCCGATCGAACAGATCGCGGGGCATTGCGACTTCCTCGAAACCTGCTACCTGTTGCTGTACGGCGAGCTGCCGAACAAGGCGCAGAGGGACGAATTCGACGACCTGGTGACGCATCACACCATGGTGAATGAGCAGATGCAGTTCTTCATGCGCGGTTTCCGCCGCGATGCGCACCCGATGGCGGTGCTGACCGGGTTGGTGGGGGGCATGTCGGCCTTCTACCACGACTCGCTCGACATCAACGATCCGCATGACCGCGACATCTCGGCACACCGGCTGATCGCGAAGATGCCGACGCTGGTCGCGATGTCATACAAATACTCCATGGGGCAGCCGTATATCTATCCGCGCAACGACCTGTCTTACACCGCCAATTTCCTGCGCATGATGTTCGGCACGCCGTGCGAGGAATATGTCCCCAATGACGTCGTGGTGCGCGCGCTGGACCGCATTTTCATCCTGCATGCCGATCACGAGCAGAACGCCTCGACGTCGACGGTGCGGCTGTGCGGTTCCTCGGGAACGAATCCGTTTGCCGCGGTCGCGGCCGGCGTCGCCTGCCTGTGGGGTCCGGCGCACGGCGGCGCGAACGAAGCCTGCCTGAACATGCTGCAGCAGATCCAGGCGCAGGGCGGCGAGGCAAAACTCGGCGAGTTCGTCGCCAAGGCGAAGGATCCGAATTCCGGGACGCGCCTCATGGGTTTCGGCCACCGCGTCTACAAGAACTACGACCCGCGCGCCAAGCTCATGCGCGAGACTTGCTACGAGGTGTTGAACGAGCTGGGCCTGGAGAACGACCCCCTGTTCAAACTCGCGATGGCGCTGGAAAAGGTGGCGCTTGAGGACGATTATTTCGTCAAGCGCAAACTCTACCCGAACGTCGACTACTATTCGGGCATCGTGCAAAAGGCGCTCGGCATCCCGGTGTCGATGTTCACAGGCATCTTCTCGCTAGCGCGGACTGTGGGCTGGATCGCGCAATGGCAGGAAATGATCACCGATCCCGAATATAAAATCGGCCGGCCGCGCCAGCTCTACAACGGCCCCACCAGGCGCGACGTCAAGCCTATCGACAAACGCTGAGAAGACTGGGAAGATATATCCCCGCCGCGAAGGGCACGAAGGGGAGGGCTGAGCAAGCCGGCCTTCCTTGCGTGGCCTTCGCGTCATTTCTGGGTTCCGATTCTTGCAGTTTTCACCGCGAGCTGCCCTTATGCTGAAATATTTCCAGAGCAACTCCCACCTGTTCGGTGGCAATGCGCCGTACATCGAAGACCTGTACGAGTCCTATCTCGACAATCCGGGCTCGGTGTCGGAGCAGTGGCGCGAGTATTTCGACCAGATGCAGCTTGTGGCGGGGTCGGGCAAGGGCGCCGAGCAACGCGATGTGGCGCATGCGCCTATCGTCGAATCCTTCGCCATACGCGCCAAGCAAGGCACGTTGCGCCCTGGGGCGACGCAGACCGATCTGACCATCGCACGCAAGCAGGTCTACGTGCAGCAGCTGATCGCCGCCTACCGGAACCTGGGTTCGCGCTGGGCGCAACTCGACCCGCTCAAGCGGCAGGAGCGCCCGCAGATTCCGGAACTGGAGCCCGCGTTCTACGATTTGAGCGAAACCGACATGGATACGCAGTTCGACGCCGCCAGCCTGTATTTCGGCCAGGAGCGTATGACACTGCGCGAGATCATCAAGGGCCTGCGCGAGACGTATTGCAGCACCATCGGTATCGAATACATGTACATCACCGATCCGGCGCAGAAGCGCTGGGTGCAGCAGCGCTTCGAGTCGATCCGTTCCGTGCCGACGTTTTCGGCCGAAACCAAAAAGCACATTCTCGACCGGCTGACCGCGGCCGAGACCCTGGAGAAGTACCTGCACACCCGCTATGTCGGGCAAAAGCGCTTTTCGCTCGAAGGCGGGGAGAGCGTCATTCCATGCGTCGACGAACTGGTCCAGCGCAGCGGCAGCCAGGGCGTGGAGGAAATCGTACTCGGCATGGCGCATCGCGGGCGCCTCAACGTACTCGTCAACGTGCTCGGCAAAATGCCCAAGGACCTGTTCGCGGAGTTCGAGGGCATACATGTGGACGACCTGCACTCTGGCGACGTCAAATACCACAAGGGATTCTCTTCCGACGTGTCCACGCCAGGCGGGCCGGTGCACCTGTCGCTTGCGTTCAACCCTTCGCACCTGGAAATCGCCAATCCGGTGGTCGAAGGCTCGGTGCGCGCGCGCCAGCGCCGCCGCGGCGACAAGGACGGGACCCAGGTCATATCCATCCTGCTGCACGGCGACGCCGCATTCGCCGGCCAGGGCGTGGTGATGGAGACCCTGAACCTCGCGAACACGCGCGGTTACGGTACCGGCGGCACAGTGCATGTGGTGATAAACAATCAGATCGGTTTCACCACTTCCGACCCGCGCGATTCGCGTTCGACGCTGTATTGCACCGACGTGGCCAAGATGGTGGAAGCGCCGATCTTCCACGTCAACGGAGACGACCCCGAGGCGGTGGTGCTGGTGACCCAGCTCGCGCTCGATTACCGCATGGAGTTCCATCGTGATGTCGTGGTGGACATCGTGTGCTTCCGCAAATTGGGCCACAACGAGCAGGACACGCCTTCGGTAACGCAGCCGCTGATGTACAAGCGGATCGCGGCGCATGCCGGCACGCGCAAGCTCTACGCCGACAAGCTGATGGCGCAGGGCGTGGTCGCGGAGGCGGAGCCCGAGGAGATGATCAGAAGCATGCGCACCGCTCTGGATGCGGGACAGCATACTGTCGATCCGGTGATCTCCAATTTCAAGAGCAAGTATGCGGTGGATTGGGTGCCGTTTCTGGACCGCAAATGGACCGACGCTGCCGATACCGCTGTCCCTCTGCCGGAACTGCAGCGGATGGCGCAGCGCATCACCGACATTCCGGCCGATTTCAAGGTGCATCCGCTGGTGGAGAAGGTAATTGCCGACCGTAAGGCCATGGGCGAGGGCCGGTTGCCGGTTGATTGGGGCATGGCCGAGCACCTTGCCTATGCGAGTCTGGTGGCGAGCGGTTATGCGGTGCGCCTCTCCGGCCAGGATTCCGGCCGCGGCACTTTCGTCCACCGCCATGCCGTGTTGCACGACCAGAATCGGGAGAAGTGGAATTCGGGCACCTTTGTTCCGCTGCAGCACATCACCGACAAGCAGGCGCCATTCACGGTGATCGACTCGGTCCTGTCGGAGGAGGCGGTGCTGGGTTTCGAGTACGGCTATTCCACTGCCGAACCCAACGAACTCGTCATCTGGGAAGCGCAGTTCGGCGACTTCGCCAACGGCGCCCAGGTGGTGATCGATCAGTTCATCTCATCGGGCGAGGCCAAATGGAACCGGGTCTCCGGCCTGGTGATGATGCTGCCGCATGGCTATGAGGGCCAGGGGCCGGAGCATTCCTCGGCGCGGCTGGAGCGCTACTTGCAGCTTTGCGCCGAGCACAATATGCAGGTGGTGGTGCCTTCGAATTCGGCGCAGATGTTTCACCTGCTGCGGCGGCAGATGATACGCTTGTTCAGGAAGCCGCTGATCATCATGACGCCCAAGTCGCTGCTGCGGAACAAAGAGGCGATGTCGCCGTTGTCCGAATTTGCCAAAGGGCAGTTCCACCCCGTCCTCGGCGAGGTCGAGCACGTCGACCCGGAATCGGTGAAACGCATCATCTGCTGCAGCGGCAAGGTCTATTTCGATCTGGTGGCGGCGCGGCGCGAGGGCGACATCAAAGGCACCGCGATCATCCGCGTGGCGCAGCTCTATCCTTTCCCGCACAAGGCGTTCGCGGCGGAAATGAAGCGCTACCCGAATGCAACCCAGGTGGTGTGGTGCCAGGAAGAGCCGCAGAACCAGGGCGCCTGGTATCAGACGCGGCACTATTTCGTCGAGAACCTGCGCGAGGACCAGAAACTGTTTTATGCGGGGCGGCCGTCTTCGGCTTCGCCTGCGGTGGGCTACTACGCCAAGCATCAGGAACAGCAGAAAGCGCTGGTCGCGGCGGCATTCGGCAAATTCAAGTCGCCGGGTTCATCGAAGTAGGAGGGCGTTGAAAAAGGGGCAGGCCCCCATTTAGATCCCCCAAGTTCGTGAGGTTGGCGGTTGAGAGTTCTGCGGCAAGCAGTTTTCTGTAGTATCTTGAACCTAGGCGCCGGGATCGGCGCCAGGCAGCAAAGGTAGTAGCCGGGCGCGAAACGCGCACCTGTTTTTGCGGTACGCAGCCGAAGGGATACCCGACGGCTGCGAAAAAACTGAACGGAGCCGTCATGTTAGTCGAAGTGAAAGTACCGCAGCTATCGGAGTCGGTCGCCGAGGCGACGCTGCTCAGCTGGCACAAGAAAGTAGGCGACGCCGTCGCCCGCGACGAAAACCTCATCGACGTCGAGACCGACAAAGTGGTGCTGGAGCTTCCGGCGCCCGCGGGCGGGGTCATCACCCAGATCGTCAAGGCCGATGGCGGTACCGTCGTATCGGGCGAGGTCATCGCCGTGATCGATACCGCAGCGGACTCGGCCGCTGCCGTGGCCAAGGCAGCCGAAAGACCCGCGCCCCCGGTGGCGCAAGTGGCACAACAAGTTTCCGACCAGAGCAACCTGATGCCGGCCGCGCGCAAGATGGTCGAGGATCACAAGCTCGATCCCAAGGCGATCACCGGCAGCGGCCGCGACGGGCGCGTGACC
>JACZJU010000059.1 GCA_014860395.1 Burkholderiales bacterium
CTCGTCGCGGATCTCGCCCACCAGGATCACGTCCGGGTCCTGGCGCATGAGCGAGCGGATGCCGTTGGCGAAGTCCATTTTCGCGGCCTCGTTCACCGAGGTCTGGCGGATCAGCGTCATCGGGTACTCGACCGGGTCTTCCATGGTCATGATGTTGACCGTGTCGGAATTGATGTGATTGAGGATGGAGTACAAGGTGGTGGTCTTGCCGCTGCCGGTCGGGCCGGTCACCAGGATGATGCCCTCGGGGCGCGAAATCATGCGCTTGAGCAAGTCAAGCTGGCTCGACTCCAGACCCAGCCCGTCCAGGGGCACGATGCCTTTTTGCCGGTCGAGTATGCGCAGCACCACGTTCTCGCCATGGCTGGTCGCCTGCGAAGCGACGCGGAAATCGACCTGTCTGCCGGTGAGCGACAGGGAAATGCGCCCGTCCTGGGGGGCGCGCGTTTCCGCGATGTTCATTTTCGCCAGCACCTTGATGCGCACCGCCATCGCCGCCCAGTAGGTCTTGTGCAGCGAGCGGATCTGGCGCAGTACACCGTCGATGCGATAGCGGATGCGCAGGAAATTCTGCTCCGGCTCGAAGTGAATGTCGGATGCATTCTTTCCCACCGCGTCGGCCAGCAGGGCGGCGATCAGCCGCACCACCGGCTGGCTGTACTGCTCGCCCGTGCCCGACAGGCTCTGGTAATCGATTTCGCCGGTCTCGATCTCGTGCAGGATGCCGTCGATGGAAAGCTCGTGGCCGTAGTACTGCTCGATTGCGCGCGAGATCTCGGTATCGCCGGCGAGGCGCGTCTCCAGCTCCAGCGTTCCGCGAAGGCGCGCGCGCAGCTGGTCCAGGGCGACGAGATTGTTGGTGTCCGACAGCGCCACGATCAGCATGCTGTGCTCGCGGTCCAAGGCTACCGGGAAGATATGATGGCGCAGCGCGAAATCGCGCGGCACCAGTTTCATCGCCTCGGAGTCGATGATGATCTGGGACAGGTCGACGCTTTGCAGCCCGAGCTTCTCCGACAGCGCGTCGCGCAGGGTGGCTTCGGAAACGAAACCCAGGTTGACCAGGAGCTTCCCGACCGGAAGCTTGGACTTCAGCTGCTCGAGCAGCGCGATGCGCAACTGGTCCTCGGTCAGGATGCCCTGCGAGATCAGGATCTGGCCGATATGGCGCTTGGCCGCGGCGGTCGGAGAGGCGGGAGAATTCATGTTCAGCGCGCCAGCTGCGACACCCGCTTGCTTACCTGGGCGCGGTCGAACGTAACCGGGCGGCCCTCGGCCAGCGTCAGCGCCAGCCTGTAGTATTCCAGCGCCGGCTTGGTCTGGTGCATCTTGTCCAGGCTGACGGCGAGGTTGTAGGCAAAATCGGGATGTTCGGGGTCGCCGCTGTAGGCGCGGAAATAAGCCTGCTGCGCCTCGGCCCAGCGGCCCTGGGCCGCGTATTGATTGCCCAAGGTGAAATTGAGGAAACTCGCTTCGGGCTGTGCCGCAATCATGCTTTTGAGGCGCGATTCCGCGGCTAGCGGATCGACTTGTCCTTTCAGGCCTATCAGTCCGGCATGGGCGTAGGCATCGCGCGGGTCGAGTTCGAGCAGGCGCGCGTAATAGCTCTGGGCGGCATCGTAGTGCCCGGCCTGTATCTCCACCGCTGCCAGTCCCAGGAGAGCGTCGCGGTTGTCGGGTCTGTTGCGCAGCACCTGCCGGTAATCGTCGCGCGAGCGCGCCAGATCGCCGCTGTTGAATGCTTGGTAGGCGCTCTGCAGCACCGGGTCGGCCTGCACCTTGGCCGGGGTGATCGTGATTGCGTTCCCGCTCGTGGGCACAGGCGGCTGCGCCGCGGTAACGGCGATCGCCGGCGCAGCCCTACGCCTAGGGGCCTTGCGGCGCGCGCCGGCCGGAACGGCGGCGGGCGCAGCCGGCGGCGCTGCATCAGCCGCCGCCGGGACGGGTGGCGGCAGCGTTGTTTGGGTTCCGACAGGGGGTGCGACCGTGATCGCAGCCGGAGCGGCGGATTCCGCCGCCGGTGCTGCAGCCATAGTCGGGGCGGGTAGCGCCGCCGCCTGGGGGGGCGCCTGGAACAAGGTTCTGGGCTGCAACTGGTACCAGAAATAGCCGACCGTGCCGAGCGCAAACAGGCCCAGCGCGCCCATCGTGATGTAAAACGGCTTGCGCGGGTTGACGTCTAGTTCATTCGTCTCGAACAGCTGTTGCGCTTGTTTGCGTTCAACGGCCTCGCTAGTCGCAGTAAAGCCGGTTTCAAGCGGCGCCGCGCGCGGCGGGGGTGCAGGCGCAGCGGCGCGCGTTGGTTCCTCCAGCGCGAGTTCGAAAGCTGGCTTGTCCGTTTGCCCGGACGCCGGCGCGCGCTTGGCCGGACCCAGGTCGTCGCTGTGAATCTCCATCGGTTGCGAGATATCGGGCAGCTTGTCGCGCGTGAACGGCGGCTTGTCCGCAGCGGGACGCGGCTCCTTCGCCGCCTGTTTCGCCAGTTCGGCCTTTTTTAGCGCCTCGAGCAGCAGACTCATCGCTGTGCGCCCTGCGGATCGCCGAGGAGCGGGCGTTTGCCCGGATTCGGCGCAGCCATGAACTTGTCGTCCGGCAGGTAGCTGCGATAGCCGCGGTAGTCGCCGTCGATGCTGGCGTCGCGGATGATGATGGGTCGAATGAATACCACTAGTTCGGTCTTGCTGTTGGTCTGATCTTTGTTTGCGAAAAACCCGCCGATGCCGGCGAGGCGGTTCGCGCCGGGCACGCTGTCCTCCAGATCGTTAACCCGGTCCTGGATCAGTCCGCCCATCACGGCGATCTGGCCGCTGGTCACCTTGATCAGCGATTCCATTTCACGCGTCTGGATGACCGGAATATTGCTGGTCACCAGCAGAGACGGGTTGGGATCTGGAACGTTGCCGACGATGCGCGATATGCTGGGGCGCACATTTAGCAGCACGCTGTCGGCGTCGCTGATCTGCGGTGTCACGTTCATGATCAAACCGACCGCCACGACATTGGGTGTGGTGGTGAACGTGGTGACCGGCGCGACGCCCGCCGAGCCCGCGGTGGTGGTGGACTGAATCGTGAAATAGACCTGGTTGTCGACCACCTTCAGGATCGCAGTCTGGTTGTTGAGCACCGTCAGTCGCGGGCTGGAGAGCACACGCACATTGCCGAAGGATTCAAGCAGCTTCACCGAAGCGAGCAGATTGCTGTGATTGGGCGCCGCCGCGCCGATCACGAAAATGCTACCGGTCGTCGGCGCGGCGGTGGTGCCGTTGACGGATTGATTGAAAGTGAATCCGGTGGAACCCAGGCGCCCCGCCGACCAGTCTATGCCCTGCTGATACTGGTTGTTCAACTGAACTTCGGCGATAGTCGCCTCTATCAATACTTGGCGTTTCGCGTTCACCAGCACCTGGTCGAGGAATTCCTGGATCTTTTCATGCTGGCGCGAAGTGGCGCGGATGCTGAGCACGCCGGATTCGGGGTTGGCGATGACCGAAGCCGCCTCGCGGAAACTTGCTCCTTGTTGGACCGGCACTGCCGTTGCAGCGCCCGCCTGCGCTGGCGCCGCCGTGGTCGCAGGCTGAACCCCCGCCTGACCCGGCGCGGGCAGGATCTTGTCGGTCTCGTGCAGTATGTCCTGCACGTTCTTTACCAGCGTTTCCCAGAAATGGTTGGTTGCCTTGTTGCTGATCGAGGTGGTCGATTCATTGCCGCCGACTGCGGCGGCTGTGCCGCCAGTGCCGGTCACGCCTGGCGTCGCCACCTGGGTCGAAGTACCCACCTTGCTTTCCGTGTCGCGCTGCATGTTGACATAGTCGATCTTGTAGATGCGCAGATAGGGCGTGTCCGGCATCACCGCCAGGTTGGGGCCGTCGAGTTCATAGCGCATGTCCACCTGCTTGGAGATGCGCGCGAGCAGTTGCGGCAGCGTCTGGTCGATGGCGTTGAGGGTCACGCTGCCGAGGATGCCCGAATGAATGTCGACGTTGAGCTTGGCGTCGCGTGCCAGCGCGAACAGCAGGTCCTGCACCTTGACGTTGTTGACCACCACGCTATAGGTTTCCGGCCGCGTAGCCGGTTTGGGCTTGGGCAATATGGGCGTGATGCGCACAGGCTCGGGGATGTCCCCTGCGGGCTCGGTTGCAGGCGCCTGCACATGGCCCATAGAAGGCTGCATGGGCTGAATGCTGCAAGCGGCGATGAGCAGACATGCGGCAAACATCAGCCCTACTTTAAGATTCATGTCGCTCGCCATTGATATGTATATGGTTTCCCTCTCGGATTATATAGCACAACGGTGATAGCGCAAGGCACCGCCGGCAGCACTTGCCTCGCGATCGTCGGGCAGCGCGCACGGCGCTTTCGCGGCAGGCAAAAAGCTATTGCCGGTTCTGGCTGCGCATGCGCTCGACGCTGCGCAAATACGGGCCGTATTCCCTGTAGGCCGCGGGCAGGCCTTTGATGCCCTGATTGCCTGCGGCGTAGCTCGGGTAGGCGCCGTAGGCGAGTCGATAATGCTGCTGATCGTCGATCTTGACGCCGTAGACGTGGAAATCGGACAGCGCGAGATTTCTTGCCGCGGCGCGCGCAAGCATATCCTCGGCCTTGTACAGGTCGCGTGCGCCGGCGGTATACAGTTGGATCGAATAGTGATCGCGCGGCGCGCTCTTCAGCCATTCCTGGGTGGCGGCAAAGCGCGCTCGCATGAGCGATCCTGCGGCCGGTGGCGGCGGCACATAATCCTGCGTACCCGGTTCGGCGGCGATTGCCTCTGGCAATGCAGATGGTGCCGGCGGCGTTGCGCCGGCCGGTGCGGCGCCGCCGGCACCATC
>JACZJU010000001.1 GCA_014860395.1 Burkholderiales bacterium
CAGCTGCAGGCGATCGTGCGCATCTTTGTGACGGCGGCACCCGCTGTTCACGCACGCGAAGCGCACTCTGACCCCGTTCCCGGAAAGTAAGCGTGCGACTCCCATCGCGGTCACTGGCGTTGACGGTGAGCGGCTCGACCCAAGACCGCGACGAGAAGGGCAAACGCGCATTGGTCGAGGCGGCGTGACGCCCGGGCGTGTCGGTGGCTCGCCTGGTCCAGGAGCACGCGATCAACGCCAACCTGCTGCGCAAGTGGATTTCAAAGTTCTGCTGGAGCGCGAGAAAGGCCTCGTGCCTACGTTGCAAGATAACGGCGCTGACGGGCGCGAATTGCCCTCCGCCGTTGAGGTGATCGATGGTGTGGCTATCGATCTCCCAGGTTCGCTCAAGCGCATGCCGATCCAGGTCACTACCACTGCCGACGAACTTTCCGCGCTGCTCGCGATACGCGAAGCGTATGATTCGCTTCAGCGCGAGCATGAAGAAGTTCGCGGAACGCGATCTCGCCGAGGAGCGGCTGCGCGCCTATCGACACGGAATTGTTCGGCGCCAAAAGCTAGGCGCGAGCCTCGGAACAGCTCGGTCTGTTCAATGAGGCCGAAGCGCTGGGCACGAATGCGACGCCGGCGCAGGAAGACACTCCGGAATTGACGGTCACCGCGCATACGCGCAAGAAGCGCGGCCACCGCAAACCGCTCGATCCCAACCTGCCGCGTGACGTCGTGCGACACGAACTGCCCGAAGCTGAACGCTTCTGCGCAAACGATGGGCATGCGCTCATCGAGTTCGGCGCGTCGAGACCTGCAAGGCCAATGGCATCGATCCGTATTGTTACTTGACCAAGTTGTTCCAGCGCCTGCCGCTGGCGAGCACCGCCGACGACTACGACGGTCTGTTACCGTGGAAGATGCCAGTCAACCTACGTTGAACATCTGTTGATCGCCGAACAATCGCTTCAATTGGTACCTTTCGATTGGCGGCGAAATAACGTAATGGCTCCGCGTATCAAGCTACCGATTACGCCGATCCCCACCATCAGCGATCCCACTGGCACCAATGCGAATGGCTCATGCAAAACACCTTGCGCATCTACTTCCGATCCAATTGCAGCGAACGCTATCCAACATGCGAATCCAGCGAAGATGAAGCATGCCCAGACCGTCCAATATCGACGGTGATCAGCCGCTCTGACAGCCGCGACGATCGTCGCAACGAGCGCAAGCGCTGAAACAACGAGTAATGCGAACTGAATCACAGGTTCACCGGTTAGGCTTCGATACGGCACATTCTACATACGTGAGAGACGTGATTCACGGATCGCTTACGAAACAGACTGGTGGTTGGCCGCAGACGGGATGGCCGGCGGGAATTTGATGAAGATGTGCGGGGGCTGGTCGAGTTTTGCCTGAAGCCGGGGGTATCGATCGCCCGGGCGGCCATGGACCATGATGTCAACTCGAACCAGTTGCGCCGCTGGATCTCGCGTCATCAGCAGCATGTGTTGCAAACACCAACGAGACCGGACCCGCTGGTGATAGACGGCGTATCGATCAACATTCCCGGTTCAGCACGTCGTTTCCTCGAAATGCCGAAGCGCCGACTGGTAACTGCGCCGGGTGTTTTCGCGCGTCGCGGCTTCGACGTAGCGATCGATGGCAGACATGGCTCGTGGGTAAAATCAGGTGATCTGTATCGGAGACGATGATATGCAACAACGAACGTGTGCGCCAGCCGGCGTGCTCGATGGGGGCCAGGCTTTCGGCCGGTGAAGCGATGAACGAAGGCAAGCTGCTACAGGCAGACTGGGAAAATTTCACACGCGAGGAGCTGCTCGCGGAGCTCACCCGCCTGCATGGCGAAATCGCGCGGCTCACCGCCTTGCTGCCGGCGCAGGCAAAGCCCGTGCGGGTGGCCCGGAACGAACCATCGCCAGCAGTGCGAAACACGGGCTCCCCCGTACTTTCGCCCGAGCAGAAGGTACAGCTCTTCCGGCGGCTGTTTCGCGGTCGCACGGATGTCTATCCGTTACGCTGGGAAAGCCGCAATTCCGGAAAATCCGGCTACGCGCCGGCGTGCGCCAACGAATGGCGCGCCGGGATCTGCGAAAAGCCCCGCATCCGGTGTGCCGACTGCGGACATCGTGTACTGCTGACGCTGGACGACCAGGTCGTCTATACGCACCTGGCCGGCGATCGCACGGTGGGCCTCTATCCGCTGATGCCGGACGGCACCTGCTACCTGCTCGCTGTCGACTTCGACGAGGAAGGCTGGCGTGAAGATGCGCAGGCGTTCCGGCAATCCTGCCTCGAGATGGACGTGCCCGTATCGCTCGAAATCTCGCGATCAGGCAATGGCGCGCACGCTTGGATCTTCTTCTCGTCTGCCGTTGCCGCACGGGACGCGCGACGGATGGGCTCAGCCCTCATCAGCCACACTTGTGCCCGGACCCGCCAGCTCGAACTGACGTCCTACGACCGGCTCTTCCCGAACCAGGATGTGCTGCCCAAAGGCGGCTTCGGTAACCTCATTGCCCTGCCGCTGCAGAAGCAGCCACGCGAGCATGGTTGGAGCGTGTTTGTCGATGACGGCTTTCAGCCGTACACTGACCAGTGGTCGTATCTCGCGTCCGTGCAAACCATGGACAGCCGCTACATCGAGGGGGTGATCTTTCGCACCACGGGCGGTGCGCACCCGCTCGACGTTGCGTTCATCGCCGAGGAGGACCAGGCCGAACCGTGGAAGCCACCGCCCGCGCAGCCGAAGCGGCTGGCCGGAACGATGCCGGCGTCGCTCACACTGACGCTCGCGAACCAGCTCTATCTTGAAAAGGCGCAGCTTCCGCAGGCACTGCTCAACCGGCTCATCCGGCTGGCCGCCTTCCAGAATCCGGAGTTCTACCGGGCCCAGGCGCGCGGCTTCAGCGTATGGGACAAGCCACGCATCATTGGGCGCGCCGAGAACTGCCCGCGCCACATTGCATTGCCGCGCGGATGCCTCGACGACGTCATGACGCTACTGCGCGATAACGGCATCGCCTGCGACATCCGCGACGAGCGCTGTGCCGGCGAGCCGCTTGTCGCTCCGTTTGCCGGCACGTTGCGCGATGACCAGCAGGCGGCCGTTACCGACCTGCTGCGACACGACACTGGGATCCTGCATGCGCCGACGGCGTTCGGCAAGACCGTGACGGCGGCCGCGATGATCGCGCAGCGAGGCGTCAACACGCTCGTGCTTGTGCACCGCCGGGAGCTGCTTGACCAGTGGCGCGAGCGCCTGCAGTCGTTTCTCGCACTCGACGCGCGCGAGATCGGCACGATCGGCGGCGGCAAGTCGAAGGCGACAGGCCAGATCGATGTCGCGATGCTGCAATCCGTGGCACCCGATGGTGCCCGCGGAGAGCTGTTGCGGCGTTACGGCCAGGTCATCGTCGATGAATGTCACCACGTCTCCGCAGATTCCTTCGAGGCGGTGCTCAAGGCCGTTCATGCGCGCTATGTGCTGGGTCTGACCGCGACTCCGGTGCGGCGCGACAGCCAGCAGCCCGTCATGTTCATGCTGTGCGGACCGATCCGGCATGCGGCGAAATCCCCGGCCAGCGCGCCGCAGGTGCTCGAGGTGTTCCCGCAAAGGCTTACCTCCGCAGTGGACGTCACGGCCGACGCGCCAATCCAAGCGGTGTTCGCTCAGCTCGCGCAGGACACCCCGCGCACGCAGATGATCGCGGCGGCTGTATGTGAACAGTACAGGCAGGGGCGGAACGTGCTGGTACTCACCGAGCGGACGGACCATCTCGAAAGCCTGCAGCAGATGCTGCAAGACACGGTACAATCGCTGTTCGTGCTGCACGGTCGCCTCGGCCGGAAAGCGCGGGTGGCACAGCTGGCTGCCCTTGACGCGCTGGCCGGTGACACGCCCCGCGTGGTGGTGGCGACTGGCAGGCTCGTAGGTGAAGGCTTCGACCATCCGGCGCTGGACACGCTGGTGCTGGCCATGCCGGTTGCGTGGAGGGGCACGCTGCAGCAGTACGCCGGCCGGCTGCACCGCGAGCATGCGGGCAAGACCGGCGTACGGGTGATCGATTATGTGGATGGCGGCCATCCGGTGCTGCAGCGCATGTGGGAGAAACGCCAGCGCGGCTACCGGGCAATGGGCTACCAGGTCCGCACGCCTGGAGAAGATATCCAGCTCCAGTTGGCCTGAAACCGGTGGTGAATTCGTATTCCGCATCGTTTCCTGCTGTTTGCTGTCACCGGCACGTTAGTCGTCGCGCATTGCAGACTGAAGACCGAGATGCTCGACGAACGGATCGAAATCCCGGTCGCTGAAGAGCAGCGGCGCACCGTTTTCAATGCACCACGTCGCGATCAGCGTATCGATGGTTTTGCGGATCGTTACGCCCTGCGCTCGCAAGATGCGGTAATTCCGGGCCGCCTGAATGGCGTTATCCGGCCCCACCAGCGAGACGACATCGAATTGCGTCGTCATCAGCTGCCGGGCAGTATTGAACGCCGACTCGGCGGCAAATCCCTGTAGTACCTCGGCGACGATCAGGTCGCCGGTGACCAGCACCTCCCGGCCCAGCAGGGCATCCAGTCGGCTGGCTTGGGGTGAAGCCAGCCCCCGGAAGTAGTCGATCCACACGCTTGAATCGACGAGTATCACTGGTCGCGCCTCATGGCATCCAGGTCGCCTTCCCACGGTAATTTGCCGCGGAACTGGCGAATCTGCTCCTGCTGCTTGAGCCGGATGATCGTTTTCAGGCCAAGCTCGACCGCTTCACGTTTGGTCCGGATGCCCGTTGCGGCAAGCGCTTCGGCCATCAACCGGTCGTCGATCTCGATATTGGTACGCATGGCACGCCTCGCAAATGTGTATGAAACGATTGGATTATACACATCAAACGCTTGTAGTCCACGCTCCGGGTTGCGACATCCCAATTTGACCAGCAATACCCCGGAGATCGTCTTCCATATTTCGTACCGGTTGTGCGGCGGGACAAGCCGGATTCGGACCATCAAACTGGATAATCTTCCTTTATTGCAGGCTAGTAACACCCGCATTAGGCCGCCCTTCACTGCGCGCGTTGATACGTATCATGGTACGTAATACAGTACGATATTCGAGCGAGGAAGCAGATGGCCCGCATCGCTCTTACGCGCATGGACGTAAAGCGCGGCCGCGAGGCGTTGCTCGCGCAGGGGCAGCACACATCGCGCTCGGCAACACGGGCTCGAAAACCACGATCCACCGATACCTGAAGGAACTGGAGGAAGATGAGGGCGCACTCTCACGCGTCGGGTCGCTCTCGGACGCGATCAAGGATCTGGTGGCCCGGCTCGCGGCCCGCCTGCATGAAGACGCACAAGCCCTCGTCGAATAGCAGGCGGCCGCGCAGCGCCAGCAGGCGCAGTCCGAAATTGCAAGGCTCGGCGCTGAGCTGGCCACGGTGCGGGAGCAGCTCTCTGGCGCGACCCGCCGCCCTTGCCGCGGAGCAGGAGGCGCACGCCGGCACTCGCGTGGCGCTGCATCAGCGCGACCTGGACTGGACGTCGAGCGGCTCACCCAGCAGGTATGCGACCTCACGAAGCTGGCCGCGCAACTCGAAGCACAGCAGCAGGTGGACTACCGGATGCGGCTGGGCGGCACGGACGCGGCTGGCTGAAAGCGCCGTATCTCGTGCCGAAAGGACGTCACAATGGCAACGCGCACGCTTTCCGGCGGGCGCTGGTCATGAAGCATCCGGCTTTCGCGTCGGCCCGGAGTCTCATGGCTCTGCCGGATTGTGCGCCAGCACATTCCCCTTCTTCTCTTCCATGCGCTTCGCTATGGGAATCTGGCATGAGCGAATACCAATACTACGAGTTTGCCTGCGTCGACCAGCTGCTTACGGCGACCCAGCAGGTAGAGTTGCGCAGTTTCTCCACGCGGGCCACGATTACCGCCTCGAGCTTCGTCAACGAATATCACTGGGGAGACCTCAAGGGCGACCCGCTCGAGTGGGTACGGCAATATTTCGATGCCCACGTCTACTCCTCCAACTGGGGGAGCTGCCGCCTGCTTCTTCGCCTGCCGCGCGGGACGTTTGACGCGGCGACCATCCGCGATTACGTCAAGGCTGGACGAAAGAGGCGCTCCCGTTTCGAGAAAGCGTTCGAGGCCATGGACGTCGATGACTGGAGCATCCTCGACTGGTCGTTCAACGATGACTCGGGCGAATACGACCGCTGCTCGGAGGAGATGGATGGTGTGGGGTGGATGACGCGCCTGCTGCCAGTACGCGACGAGCTGCTCGGCGGCGATGCTCGCCCGCTTTATCTTGGGTGGCTTGCCCGCCTCGGGAATGATGAGCTACACGATGACGAAATCGAACCGCCGGTGCCTGCGGGATTACAGGCGTTGACGCCCGCACAGGTAGCACTGGCCGAGTTTCTGATGTTGGATGCGGATTGGCTCGCCGCCGCCGCAGAGGCCAGCCCGTCATTATTGGCCACAGAATCCAGTGGGAGCGAAGACGGTCGCTTTGATCCATGGTTACGTGAGTTGCCGGTTGAGGAAATGCGGGCGAAACTACGCATGCTGCTACAGGGACGCAGCCGTGAAGCGGAGCGAGCGCTTCGAAACGCTTTTCTCAAATGGGAGAATGGTAGGAACACAAAGCAATTGAATTTGCCCAGGCGCCGTCGAATATCCGAAATCGAATCAAGAGTCGCTTCTCATCGTACCATCCGTGAAAAAAGGGAGCAGCTAGCGCGCCAGGCGGCCGAGGCCCGTCATCGTGAGGAACGCACAAGGTACCTCACGTCACTTCTCGAGCAGGAAGACGCGGCGTGGTCAGGCATCGATGCACAACTGCGACGCACAACGGGCAGGGCCTACGATCAGGCATTCCAGAAGTTGCGGGATCTTGCCGAAGCGTATACACACGCCAGGCGGGATGCCGTATTCCGGCGTCGTCTGGCGCAATTGATGTCGAGTCACGGCAAGCGGGGAGCCTGGCTTACAGGCTGCAAAAAGCGGGGTATTTGTGGCAACCCAAGTCTTAGCCTCCCTAGCCTGACCTGCTGCACTATTTCCGCAAATCTGGGATGAACTCGAAGCCCACATGGCACGCCCGGCATATGTCAATTTTTGGCGATTTGACCAAATCGGGGTGTTCGTACCTTCCGTGCAAATTCTGGCGGTCAGTCGCCGCGCCAGATTTTGCATCCGGAGGACACGGTTTGGCCAAATCGGCCTTCTGATAAGCTCATGATTTTTCGTGGAATTTCGAACGAAACCGCCAGATTCC
>JACZJU010000006.1 GCA_014860395.1 Burkholderiales bacterium
GCGCTCGGCGGACGTCATCAGCACCACCGGCCAGGTGCCGCTGGCGGAACTGACCGACTTCCAGAACCGCCTGCGTTCAATCACCGGCGGGCAAGGTTCGTACTCGGTAGAGTTCAGCCACTATGCGCAGGTGCCGGCCCAGTTGCAGCAGCAGCTGACGTCGCAGCACAAAGGGGCGCAGGAGGAAGACTAGCGGCGGCGACTTCGTGGTAGCGAGCTTGCTCGCGAACTGCGTTACTCGCGAGCAAGCTCGCTACCACACCTGCTATGCAGGCTTCGAAATTAACCCGCCGTCGTATTAGGTCGCCCGCACGCCGTCTTCGAATTTCTCGCCGGGATCGCCCGCGCCAAAAGCGCTGATCGGATAGAAAGCGCGGAAGTCGGCCTCAACCTTGTCGTAGGGAAAATCCGACCACATGCCGTGGTCCTTGACGTACTCCATATGGCGGCGTTGATTCGCATCGTAGGGCTGGAAGATCGCATCCGAGCGGCCATCGAACTCGGTCGGCAGCACGCCGAAACGGGTGCACAGTTCGATGTTGAACGCGGGCGCCGCCTTCATCCACTTCCCCTCCAGGTACAGTACCGCGTAACCGTGGTGCATGAAGTAGGTCGTGCCGCCCATCAGCGCCTTGAGCTTCTCCGTGGTCAGGTGATTGACCACGTCCGACAGGCCGATCGCGCAGGGGATGCCGAGCGAGCGCGCGAAAGCCGCGAGCAGGATCGCCTTGGGAATGCAATATGCCGAATTCGCCGTGAGCACATGGCTGGCGACGTATATCGCAGGATCGAGGCGCATCGAAAACGGATCGTAGCGTATGCCGTCGCGCACCGCGTAGTACAGCTTCACCGCGCGCCCTATGTCGCTCGTTTCGGCGCCGGCCACTTGCTGCGCGAAAGCGCGCACTGCGGCGCTATCCACATCGAGAAAGCGCGTGCTCTGCAGGTATTCGGGGCCGGGTGCTGGCTTGCTTCCAGGAGGCGTATGGATCATAGGTTCGCATTGTAGCAAGTCGAAGGCCTATTTTTCCCCCGTCATCGCCTCCGGCCGCACCCAGGCATCGAACTGCTCTGCCGTGACGTATCCCAGCGCCAGCGCCGCTTCCCGCAGCGTCTCGCCCTGCCGGTGTGCGCGCTTGGCGATCTTGGCCGCCTTGTCGTAGCCGATGTGCGGGTTTAGGGCGGTCACCAGCATGAGCGAATTCTCCAGCAGGGTCGCGATACGCTCCAGCCTGGGCTCGATGCCGGCCGCGCAATGCGTGTCGAAGCTGGACACGCCGTCGGCGAGCAGGCGCGCGCTTTGCAGGAAATTATGGATGATCAGCGGCTTGAACACATTCAGCTCGAAGTTGCCCGATGCGCCGCCGATATTGATGGCGACGTCATTGCCCATGACCTGTGCGCAAAGCATGGTAAGCGCTTCGGCCTGCGTCGGGTTGACCTTGCCCGGCATGATCGAGCTGCCCGGCTCGTTCTCCGGTATCGAAATCTCGCCTATGCCGCAGCGCGGCCCCGACGCGAGCCAGCGCACGTCGTTGGCGATTTTGTTGAGGGAGGCGGCGACGGTCTTGAACGCGCCGTGGGCATGCACCAGTGCATCGTGAGCGGCCAGGGCTTCGAACTTGTTGCTCGCGGTCACGAACGGCAATCCGCTCATCCTGGCAAGCTCCTGGGCGACGCGCCGGCCGAATTCCGGATGCGCGTTCAATCCGGTACCGACCGCGGTGCCCCCCAGCGCCAGCTCGCACAGATGCGTCTGCGCCGCCTGCACATGCGCGATGCCGTGCTCCAGCTGCGCGACATAGCCGGAAAACTCCTGCCCCAGTGTCAGCGGTGTCGCGTCCTGCAGATGGGTGCGCCCGATTTTGACGATGCCCGCGAATGCGGACGATTTCGCCGCCAAGGAGTCGCGCAGCCGGCGCAATGCCGGCAGCAGGGCGCCGCTTACCGCCTGCACCGCCGCGACGTGCATTGCCGTCGGGAACACGTCGTTCGAGGACTGGCCCCGGTTCACGTCGTCATTCGGATGCACCAGGCGCCCTTCGCCGCGTTCGCCGCCCATGAGCTCGGAGGCCCGGTTGGCAAGCACCTCGTTCAGGTTCATGTTGGTCTGAGTGCCCGAGCCGGTCTGCCACACGACCAGCGGAAACTCGCCGTCCCACTTGCCCGCGAGCACTTCGTCCGCCGCGGCGACTATGGCTTGCGCCTTGGCGCCATCCAGCGCGCCCAGTTCCGCATTCACCGTTGCGCAGGCGCGCTTGACCAGCGCCAGCGCCAGGATCAGCTCGCGCGGCATGCGCTCGCCGGATATGCGGAAATGCGCGAGCGAGCGCTGCGTCTGCGCGCCCCACAGGTGCTCCGCCGGGACTTCGATGGGGCCGAAGCTGTCGTGTTCAATGCGCTGTAGCGTCATGATTCGCTCCTGCAAATTAGCGCGGGCTAAGGTCCGTCCGCACAGCTCGCCGATCTTGGATACGGCCCAAGTGCTGCTCTTGATTTTATCCATAACCGTGAATTTGGTGCGGATGCGCATTTCATCCGCGCCAAATTCACGGTTGGCGCGCAGAGCGCGCAATGGCCGTTCGTCGGCATTGGCCGACGTATGAGGACACTTCCAACTGCGTTGAACGAGCTTGCGCGGACGGCGTCCCGTCCGCGCGGATCGCCGATTGCGCACGGATGAAAAGCGTATCCGTGCGCAATCGGCGATCTTGGATTAACGCAACCTCAATCCCTACGCCGGATCGACCCTGAGCCAGATAGTCACCGGCCCGTCGTTGGTCAGGCTCACTTGCATGTGCGCGCCGAAACGCCCGGTTTCCACCGCGTGGTGGGAAGCCCGCGCCTGCGCCACGAAGTATTCGAACAGCCGCTCGCCTTCGGCCGGCGCCGCCGCCGGCGTGAAGCTGGGGCGCATGCCCTTATGCGTGTCGGCCGCGAGCGTGAACTGCGGCACCAGCAGCAGACCACCGCGCACGTCTCGCAGGCTCAGGTTCATTTTGCCTTCGGTATCGCCAAATATGCGGTAGCCGAGCACGCGCTCGAGCAGGCGATCGGCTTCGGCCTCAGTGTCGCCGCGCTCGGCGCAGACCAGCACCAACAGGCCCGCGCCGATCGCGCCTACTCTCTCGCCCTCGACCTCCACTCCAGCTTGCGCGACGCGCTGCAGCAGCCCGATCACGACCCGAGCACAGCAGCGCCCGCTTGTGCAATCTGCTCGTCCTGCGGCGATTGCACCCCGGAGACGCCGATGGCGCCGACATGCTCGCCTTGAAACAAGAGCGGGATGCCGCCCTGCACCGCCATCACCGGCATGCTCAGCGTCGATACGCGGCCGGCGGCAATGCGGTCTTCCCAGACCTTGGTGGAACGGCGCGTAATTGCGGCAGTGCGCCCCTTCTGAATCGCGTTCTCCGCATTGGCGGGACTGGCCCCGTCCAGGCGCAGCAGCAGCAGCGGGTGTCCGCCGTCGTCGAGGATGGCGATGGCGACGTTCCAGCCGTTGCGCAGCGCTTCGGCTTCGGAGGCCGCGGCCATTTTCTTGCAGTCGTCCAGCGTCAGGCAGGGTTTGGTTTTCACTATTTTTTTTCCGTCATCGCATCGCGCACCTGCTGCAGCGCGCTTTGGTCCTCGATGGTGGTGAGATCGCCCGGATCGCGCCCTTCGCAGATCGCCTGGATGGAGCGGCGCAACACCTTGCCCGAGCGGGTCTTCGGCAGCAAAGTCACGAAATGCACTCGCGCCGGCCGGCCGATCGCGCCCAGTTGCTGATCCACGGTCTTCATCACGTCGCCTTCGAGCTTCATCCGCCCTTCGCTGCTTGCGATCTGGGCAGGGTCTTTAAGCACGGCAAACGCCACCGGCACCTGCCCCTTCAGCTGGTCGGC
>JACZJU010000060.1 GCA_014860395.1 Burkholderiales bacterium
CAGAAGCGGTCAGTCTTATCTCTTGCGGATAGCAGCCATTGGCCAATAGCAAGAATTGGTCGTACTATTCAGATGGGTGTTGCCCATCCTGTCCGGGTTTGCTCTTTATTGATATAGAGACAGGATCGGTTTTTGGCGAAAAAGAACCAAATACTTGAGGGCCTCGGCACAAGATTTCCTCATTATTGATGAAGAGACACACCGGCCTCTGCAATCACTGTTAGGGCTTACGAGGAAGAATCATGGTTCGATCATTTATTGCCGCGCTTGCTTTGCTTCTGGGGACAACGTTCGTAAGCGCACAGACTCCCTGGCCCGAAGGCGTAAAACAGTCTTACGTTGAGCGCTGTGCCGAAAGCATGTTATCGCAAGGCTTGCCCCCGAAGACAGCGAAGCCCTACTGCTCCTGTATTGCCGACGGAATGAGCAAGGAATTCGGTAAGGAAGACTATAATCAAATGATGAAAGCGGAGCCGAACCCAAAAGGTACTCCCTATGATCGGCGACTCTACAAATTGTTCTCGGCTTGCAGCTCGATCCTCCCAAGATGATCGGGGTAGCTTACGGCACCTATTCTCTGAGCTAACTGGACCTCGCTAATGATGCCAGATGAACATTCCGCGCACGCGCGGTCGCTCAAAGACGTTGACCTCGAAATTATCGTGTCAACCATGATCCCAACAAGCCAAGAAGCAATAGCCGCAAGGATTGAGCTTGGGCGTCGCGAAAGAAGGCGAACGTTCTGGCTTAGAGATATTGTTGCGTGGATCGCGCTGATCTTGTCTGTCATTTCAATCTACCTTTCAGTTTGTGCGAGCAAGCCCTAACGAATAAGGTTGGATCGTGCGAAGCCACGATCTGAACCGTTTGTTAGGTGGCTCCGTAAACGCCAGCGTCGCATTCTACGATGACCCGTTCGACTCACTTCTTTGACCTCTGTGACCCGGAAGAGCTCTTTGGGTTGCTGAAATCGGTCGCAGAATCGTTCTCATCGTCTCCGACCAAGCGAGTACAGGACTTGCTGCTTCTCGTTTTCGGCCTAACCCACCTTCGCGAGTGGATCGCACCGGGCTATGATCCTCAGTGTCCCGCAACGATGCCCGCACAAAAGTTCTTTCAGCAGATATACACATTGAGAGAATTCAAGACCCTTCAACACCTATGCAATCGCTCGAAGCATATGGTTCCGGCCAAAAGTGTCATGGGGACGCTGTATGTATCACGGATAGATAATTGGCCGCATGTGGACGCTGTCCGTGATTTTGAGCGAGGCTTTCCGAGTGCCTATTCGATTGACGATCGAGATGTACTTGAAGTGATCCAGGTTGTGATTGCTTTCTACGACAAGCACTGGTTCCAAACTGCGAGTAGTCGCGATTCAATCAAGGATGGGCAACTCTCTGGAGAAAACAATGGGTCTACTTAATACGGTCCGCAGTTTGTTCACTAGTGACGAGCGTAAGTCTGATACCACTAAGGATCTTCGTGCTTTGCTAGTCGCGTCCATGGAGATCGTGGGAGCGTATGGCGCAATTGTGGAGAAGCATTGCGGGAACGCTACCCTCGCTTTGAAATTGCCAGAGACATTACTGCCCTACTCTAAGGAAACCATTGCTCAAGCTATTGCAAATCTGCAGCACGCAATAAGCAATCCATCCTTGCATCCCATGATCGGACAAGTGATGGAGCCGGAGGCAGCAGCACGTGTCTTGTCTCCCGATTTCCGCAAGTTCCTGAACGAGGGGCTCGCTATACTGAGTTTCTTCGTTCCTCCCTCAGAAGCGGATAGCGATCGAAAGAAATGGGAAGAACTGCTCCCTGTACTGAACAAGCTCGGACCAGATGCTCGTGCGCGGTATGAGCACCTGTTCAAGGGGCCGCACACCCCTGAAGACAAGAATTCGGATCGCTAAGCGCTTCGGGCCTTGCCTCCGATGTTGCTGAGCCACCTGCCCCCCGGTTGCAGGCGACGCGCATGAAGCCGCGCACACCTCAACCGGAACGTTGAGCGACCGCTTTTCAAGTCGTGCTACTTCCGCTCAGGGTCGACTCCTGCCCTTTGACGTTGCCGTTAGCGAACCCTGAGCCGGTGCCGCTGTAGAATGTCTCCCTGCCGCGCGTGCCGCGGTAGAGATAGCTCGTGTAAGATATTCCACTGGACTCTGCGCGCGCTACGGAAATGGCCGGCGAGATTGTCTCCCAGATCGACAGCTTATTCGCGGTGAATTACTGGCGCGTGGCAGCACGCGGCGTTCAAACATGACCTTCCTCCTCGTACTTGTGTTTATCGTGGCTGCCATCGGTGGTGGCCTGGTGCTGTTTACTGTGCGCACGGTGCGCAAGGTTGAGGCCGCATTGCCGCCGGCCGGCCGCTTCGTCGACGTGCCTGGCGCGCGACTGCATGTGGTGGAGCGCGGCCAAGGCCCGTCCGTGCTGTTGGTGCACGGGCTGGCCGGCCAGTTGTGTCACTTCACCTACGGCATCGTGGATCAGTTGGCCGCGGAGTACCGCGTGGTGGCGGTTGACCGGCCCGGCTCGGGCTATTCGGTGCGCTCGCCGGGCGCCTCGGCAGGACTAGGCGCACAGGCTGACGTCCTGGCCGCGTTGATCGACACGCTTCAGCTCGGCCGCCCGCTGGTGGTGGGGCATTCGCTGGGCGGCGCGCTGGCGTTGGCGCTGGCGCAGCGGCATCCCCAGCGCGTCGCCGGCCTCGCGCTGGTGGCGCCGCTCACGCACATGGTGCAAAGCGTTTCCGCGGCGTTCAAGGGTCTGGAGATCAACAAGCCCTGGCTGCGCACGCTGGTGGCCTGGACACTGGCTGTGCCGACGCTAATCGCCAAGCGCGACGAGGTGCTGGGGATGGTGTTCGGACCCGAGGCCGTGCCGCTCGACTACGCCACCCGCGGTGGTGGCTTGCTCGGTTTGCGGCCTAGCCATTTCATCGCCGCCTCCACCGACTTGGTCGCAATTCCGGAAGACCTGCCGCAAATGGTGCAGCGCTACAGCAAGATGCAGCTACCGGTGAGCATCCTGTTTGGCCGCAGCGATCGCATCCTCAACCCGCATGAGCAGGGCGAGGCGCTGGCCGCCAAGCTGCCGGGCGCGCAACTCACGCTGGTCGACGGCGGGCACATGCTGCCTATCACGGCGCCGGAGCGCACCGCGCAATTCATCCGCGAGGCCGCAGTCCGCGCGCTGGCCTGACTTGCACGCATTCCCGTTCGGGCCGTATCCCCAGAGCCGGTAGAATGCGCGGGGTGAAGCACGAGCAAACCGACCGCAAGCGCATGCATCCGCAGCAGCACCGCTACTCGGCGGCCGAGCTTGAGCAGCGCCGCGCCGCCTGCCCCAAGCCGGAATACCCGGAGGAGCTGCCGGTCAGCGCGCGGCGCGCCGACATCGCGCAGGCAATCAACGAACACCAGGTGGTCATCGTCTGCGGCGAGACGGGCTCGGGCAAGACGACGCAGTTGCCGAAGATTCTGCTCGAACACGGGCGCGGCATCGCCGGCCTGATCGGCCACACGCAGCCGCGGCGCATCGCGGCGCGCGCGACCGCCTCGCGCATCGCGCAGGAGCTCAAGACCGAGCTCGGCAGCGCGGTCGGCTACAAGATCCGCTTCAGCGACAAGACCAGCCCGCGCTCCTACATCAAGCTCATGACCGACGGCATCCTGCTTGCCGAGACGCAGGGCGACCCGGACCTCGGTCAGTACGACGCGATCATCATCGACGAGGCGCACGAGCGCAGCCTCAACATCGATTTCCTGCTCGGCTATCTGAAGCAGCTCTTGCCGCGACGGCCAGACCTCAAGCTGGTGGTGACTTCGGCCACCATAGACGCCGAGCGCTTTTCCAAACATTTCAATAGTGCTCCGGTGATCGAGGTTTCCGGCAGGTTGTATCCCGTGGAGACGCGCTACCGGCCGCCGGCGGAGAGAAAGACCGCCGCCGCGCCGCAATCCGTCTCGCGCGAAGCGCAGGACCCGGCCGAGGCCATCGTCGACGCGGTCGATGAAGCCGCGCGCTGCGGACCCGGCGACGTGCTGGTGTTCCTGCCGGGCGAGCGCGAGATTCGAGACACCGCCGAGGCGCTGCGCAAGCACCATCCGCCGCACACGGAAATCCTGCCGCTGTACGCGCGGCTGTCGGCGGCGGAGCAGGAGCGGGTGTTCAAATCGCACGCCGGCCGGCGCATCGTGCTTGCGACGAACGTCGCCGAGACTTCGCTCACCGTGCCGGGCATACGCTACGTCGTCGATCCGGGCGAGGCGCGCATCAAGCGCTACAGCTACCGCAGCAAAGTGGAACAGCTGCAGGTGGAGAAAATCTCGCAGGCGAGCGCGAATCAGCGCGCCGGGCGCTGCGGCCGCGTCGCGAGCGGCGTGTGCATACGCCTGTACGCCGAGGACGACTACAAAGCGCGCCCGGCCTACACCGAGCCCGAGCTGCTGCGCTCCTCGCTCGCCGGCGTGATCCTGCGCATGAAGTCGCTGCACCTGGGCGAGGTGGAGGATTTTCCGTTTCTCGACCCGCCGCTGCCCAAAGCGATCAGCGACGGCTACGGCCTGCTCGCCGAACTCGGCGCGGTGGACGAGGCGAACGCGCTGACCGAGGTCGGCAGGCAGCTCGCGCGCCTGCCGCTGGACCCCTGCATTGCGCGCATGATCCTGGCGGCAAAGACCGAGGGCAGCCTCGCCGAGGTGCTGATCATCGCCGCCGCGCTGTCGCTGCAGGACCCGCGCGAGCGGCCGATGGAGCGCGCCGGCGCGGCCGATACGGCGCAGGCCAAGTTCGACGACGAGAAATCCGACTTCCTCGCGTATCTCAAGCTGTGGAAGTTCTATCAGGAGGCGCTGGCACACAAGAAGTCGAACCGCAAGCTGGCGGAACTCTGCCGCGACAATTTCCTGTCGTACAACCGCATGCGCGAGTGGCGCGACATCCACAGCCAGCTGCATACTTTCGTCGCCGAACTGGGATGGAAGGTGTCGGAGAAGGAGGCGACTTACGCGCAGATCCACCGCGCGCTGCTCGCCGGCCTCTTGGGCAACATCGGCTGCAAGTCCGAGGACAGCGAACATTATCTCGGCGGGCGCGGCATCAAGTTCCTGATCCATCCGGGCTCGGGCGTGGGCAAGAAGGCCGGGCGCTGGATCATGGCGGCGGAGATCACCGAAACCACGCGCCTGTATGCGCGCTGCATCGCGCGCATCGAGCCGGAGTGGCTGGAGAGCATAGGCGCGCACCTCGTCCGGCACAGCCAGTACGAGCCGCACTGGGAGAAAAAGCCCGCGCATGTCGCCGCGTTCGAGCGCGCGACGCTCTACGGCATCGTGCTCTACGCCAAGCGGCGCATCCACTACGGGCCGCTGGATCCGGCCGAGTCGCGCCGCATATTCATCCGCCAGGCGCTGGTCGAGGGCGAGTACGAGACGCGCGCGCCGTTCTTCGCGCACAACCGCAAGCTGATCCGCGACATCGAGACCCTCGAACACAAATCGCGCCGCCCCGACGTGCTGGTGGACGAGGAGCTGATCTACGCCTTTTACGACAGCATCATTCCCGATGGCATGCACAACGGCGCCGCGTTCGAGCACTGGCGGCGCGAGGCCGAGGCTGCCAACCCGAAGCTGCTCTACCTCAAGCGCGAGGACCTGATGCGGCACGAGGCGGCGGGCATCACCACGGCGCTGTTTCCGCACCAGCTCGACATCGGCGGCCGCAGCTACGCGCTCGAATACCTGCACGACCCGGGCAATGCGCGCGACGGCCTCACGCTCACCGTGCCGCTGATCGCGCTCAACCAGCTCTCCGCCAAGCGCTGCGACTGGCTGGTGCCGGGCCTGCTCAAGGAAAAGGTGGCGCTGCTGGCGAAGACCCTGCCGCAGAAAATCCGCCACAAGCTCGGGCCGCTGCCCGAGTTCGCCGAGGACTTCGCCGCCGCGATGGGCGCGATGGATGCGCAGCAGCTGGAGAACCTTTCTCTCGCCGAAGCCATCGCCCGCTACGCGCGCGAGGAGCTCAACCTGGTGGTGCCGCTGGACGGATTCCGCCGCGAACTGCTGCCCGCGCATCTGTCGATGAATTTCCGCGTGGTCGACGAGCACGGCCGGCAGCTCGCCATGGGCAGGAACCTGGCGCAGCTGCGCGCGGAACTCGGCGAGCAGGCGGGCGAGCAGTTCAGCGCCATCGCCCAGCCCAAGGCGGCACTCTCCGGCATCACTAGTTGGGATTTCGGCGAACTGCAGGAGATCATGGAAATCCGCCAGGGCTCGCAGACCCTGATCGGCTACCCGGCCCTGGTCGACCGCGGCACGAGCGTGGACCTGGAAGTGCTGGATGCGCCGCAGAAGGCGAGAGGCGTGCACCGCGACGGCCTGCGGCGGCTATTCATGCTGCAATTGAAGGAGCAGACTAAATACCTGGAGAAGAACCTGCCCGGCCTGCGCGACATGGCGATGCAGTTCCTGCCCTTCGGCGATGCCGCCTCGCTGAAGGACCAGCTGCTGCGCGTGACTTTCGACCGCGCCTGCATGGCCGAGCCGCTGCCGACGCTGCAGGCGGAGTTCCTGCGCCGCTGCGAGGAGGGCAAGACGCGGCTGTCGCTCCTGGCGCAGGAGATCTGCCGCCTGGTCGGCACTATCCTTGCCGAATATCAGGCCTTGCAGAAGAAGCTGCAGGGGCTGAAGAATTTTCCGCAGCAGGCGCGCGAGATCGAGGAGCAGCTCGCGCGCCTGCTGCCCAAGGACTTCATCGCCGCGACCGCCTGGGAACGGCTGCAGCATTTTCCGCGCTACCTCAAGGCGGTGGCGCTGCGCCTGGACAAGCTGCGCGCCGACCCGGCGCGCGATGCGCGCTTCGGCGCCGAGTTCAATCCGCTGTGGCAGATGTGGCTGCGCGAGGACCTGAAGCAGCGGAAGCAGGGCGTGGCCGACGCCCAGCTCGACCAGTTCCGCTGGCTGCTGGAGGAACTGCGCGTGTCGCTGTACGCGCAGGAACTGCGCACGCCGGTGCCGGTGTCGGTGAAACGGCTGCAGAAAATGTGGCAAAGTATGCAAAGATGAGGGAGAAAGAACTAAGGTATGAAAGCCCTAAAAAATGTCATTCCGAGGGCAACGCCCGAGGAATCTGCTTTTGGATGTGAAAACAGCAGATTCCTCGCTGCGCTCGGAATGCCAATGACTTGGCGAACGGCGTTGCGTATCTTGGAAAGATCAATAGAGATGTCCGCATGAATGAAATCACCAAAGCCCTGATCAAGGCATTCGCCAGCCTGCTGCATCCGCGCATGCTGCTGCTGATGCTGTGGCCGGTGGCAGTCGCCCTGGTGCTGTGGCTCGGGCTGGCGTTCGCGTTCTGGTCGCAGGCGGCGGCCTGGCTGCAAGTACATTTTGAACAGTCGGCCGTCATCGGCTGGGCCATCACCGTCTGGCCGCTGACCTACCTCGCCACGCACCTCGCCTGGATCCTGCTGGCGCTGCTGTTCATCCCGCTGGTGCTGGTGACGGCAGTGCTGATCATCGGCGTGTTCGCCATGCCGGCGATGGTCACGCACGTGGCCGGGCGCGGCTATACGCAGATCGAGCGTCGCCAGGGCGGCACCTTTGCCGGCAGCGTGTGGAACAGCGTGGCGGCGGTCCTCTGGCTCGCGCTGCTCGTGCTGCTGTCGCTGCCGCTGTGGTTCTTCCCGCCGCTGTGGCCGCTGCTGCCCATCGTGCTGTTCGCCTACCTCAACCAGCGGGTGTTTCGCTATGACGCGCTGGCCGAGCACGCCACTGCCTGGGAAATGAAGACGCTGTTTCAGCGCTACCGCTGGGACTTGTTCGTGCTGGGCGCGGCGCTCGCGCTGGTCGGCATGATTCCGCTGCTCGGGTTTTTCGCGCCGGTGTACGGCGGCCTCGCTTTCATCCACTATTGCCTGGCGCGCCTCGCGCAACTGCGCGAGGAGCCGGTCGCGACGCAATAGAATTTGTAACAATACGAGGGGACAAATCCCCTCGTGCTCCCCTAATCCAGACCATAACAACAAGACCTTTGCTGTTATGGTCTAAGAGACTTCCAGGAGAATACAGATGCCTTTCGGCGCAATCATCATCGGCGACGAGCTCATGCGCGGCAAGCGCCAGGACAAGCACATGGCGCAGCTGATTTTCATACTGCGCAGCCGCGGCCTGGCGCTTGCCTGGTGCGAATACATCGGCGACGACCCCGAGCTGATCACCGCCACGTTGAAGCGCACGCTCGCCGGCCCGGACATCGTGTTCAGCTTCGGCGGCATAGGCGCGACGCCCGACGACTACACGCGTGCCTGCGCCGCCGCCGCGGCGGGCGTGGACCTGGTGCTGCATCCGGAGGCCGAAGCCGAAATCCGCGGCCGATTCGGCGCCGACACCACGCCCAATCGCCTGAAGATGGGCGAGTTTCCGCGCGGCGCGGCGACGATTCCCAACGACTACAATCGCATACGCGGTTTTTCCCTGGGCGAGCATCACTTCGTTCCGGGCTTTCCCATCATGGCCTGGCCCATGGTCGAATGGGTGCTCGACAACCGCTACGCGCACCTGTTTCACCGGGTGGCCGAAACCGAGGCGTCGATCATGGTGTACGACTCGGCCGAGAGCACGCTCACGCCGCTGATGGAAGCGGTCGAGGCCAAATACCGCGGGCTCAAGGTGTTCAGCCTCCCGAGCGTGGGCGAGGGCGGGCGCAGGCGGCATATCGAACTGGGCGTGCGCGGCGCGCCGGAGGAAGTGCCGGCGGCGCTGGAGGAGTTAAAGCGCGGGGTGAGCGACACGGGCGGGAACTGGGAGCCGCACGGCGGGCCTCACGCGGCGGAGGCGGCGGGAACCTGAACCTGCTTCGCCGACTTCCGGCAAAAATACCAACAACGACATTTCCTGAAGACTCCATATGACCCATCTGCTTGATCCGCTAGGTTTTAGCCACGGACCGACCATGAAGAACCGCTTCATGCTGGCTCCACTGACAAACCAGCAAAGCCATGAAGACGGCCGATTGTCCGATGAGGAATTCCGCTGGCTCAGCATGCGCGCGGAGGGCGGCTTTGGGTTGACCATGACTTGCGCCTCGCACGTGCAGGCGATCGGAAAGGGGTTCTCCGGGCAGCTGGGCATCTGGTCCGACGACCACCTTCCGGGACTTGAGCGCTTGGCGAGCGCGATTAAGGCACAGCAAAGCATTGCCATCTCGCAGCTGCATCACGCCGGCATGCGCTCGCCCGCGGAATTGATCGGTGGCGCACCGGTATGTCCGTCCGATAACGAGAAGACCGGCGCGCGTGGACTGACACACGCCGAAGTGAAGCGGTTGATCGCGGACTTCATCGCGGCTGCGGTGCGTGCCGAGCGGGCCGGTTTCGATGGCGTGGAGCTGCACGGCGCGCATAGCTATATCCTGTGCCAGTTCTTCAGCGCGGAAGTCAATCACCGGGGCGACGAATACGGCGGCACCCTCGAAAACCGGTCGCGCATCCTGTTCGAGATCATCGACGGCGTTCGCAGCCAGTGCCGCAAGGATTTCATGCTGGGGGTGCGGCTGACGCCGGAGCGGTTTGGCATGAAACTGGGCGAAGCCATCCAGATCGCGCAGCGGGTGATGACCGAAGACAAGGTCGACTTTCTGGATATGTCGTTGTGGGACGTGTTCAAGGAGCCCGAGGAAACAGAGTATCAGGGCCGCACCTTGATGAGTTATTTCACGGAACTCGACCGGCGCAATACGCGTCTCGGCGTTGCGGGCAAAATCCGCACGCCGCAGCAAGCCGAAGCCACCATCGCGGCGGGCGCGGACTGGATCATGCTCGGGCGCGCGGCGATGCTGCAACATGATTTTCCGAATCGTTACAAGGCGGACCCCTCGTTCAAGCCGGTGCAGATGCCGGTGTCCCGTCAGTACCTTAAGGACGAAGGCATATCAGAAAAGTTCCAGGCGTACATCCAACCTAGATGGCCGGAATTCTTCGCGGACTAGAATCCTAGTTTCACCCAAAACCCGCCGCTACTGGATTTGGTTGGCCCCGAGGCTTTGCGGCCATTCCGGAAAAGCCGCATACGCACATGCTTTTCCAGAGCCCACGGATAGCATATGACGTGGGCGCAGTACCGCTCATTTGCGCCCAGACGTCAACTTGAAAAAGCGACCAGATGGACTCTGGTTGGCAAGTAAATGACGCTCTAAATTACATCGCGCGCTTCAGGCGTTTGCCCAATACAAGCTGCGCAGCCGGTGCAATTGCGGGTGTGTATCCGTCGTCTTGACAAGCGTGCCAACACTCAACATACTCCTCCCCAGTCTGTTTGTTTTGCGCCTATCCGTACCGGTTACCCCTTTCCATATCACTGCATTTCTTCAGGAGCGTCCAATCATGCGCCTCGTCCTGTCGTCTCTGTTCACACTCACGTTGATTGCCGGTATGGCCACTGTCGCGGGCCCGGTGGCCGCGCAGGGCAACCCGATCAAGATCGGCGCTATTCTTCCTCTCACGGGGTCGGGGGCGTCCTATGGCGTCTGGATGAAAGGCGGCGCCGAGATGGCGGCCGAGGAAATTAACGCGCGCGGCGGCATCGCCGGGCGCAAGCTCGAGGTGATCTACGAAGACCATGCCGCGGATGCATCGAAAGCGGTCAACGCGATGCAGCGGCTGGTGGAGGTCGAGAAAGTGCCATTCAGCATGACTTCCTACTCATCGCCCACGCTGGCGATACAGCCGATTGCGGCGCAGCACAAAGTGGTGATCATGAATGGCGGCGGACAGTCCGACAGCCTTGCCGGCAAGGATTATCTCTACAACAACATTCCGGTGGTTTCGAACGAAGTGGGTGTCATCGCCGAGTGGCTGGCGAAGGATAAGAAATTGGTCAACGCGGTTATGATCGTCGCCAACGACGAGGCCGGCCGCAATTCGGCAGATACTTTCCGTGAGAAGTTCGGCGCCGCCGGCGGCAAGGTGCTCGCCGAGGAGCGTGTGGCCCTGGACGCCACCGATTTCCGCGCGCAGCTCGCCAAGCTGAAAGCGCGAGGCGGCGACCTCCTTTACATTTCGTCCTACGGTCGCAACGTCGCCATCATCGCGGACCAGGCGCGCGAACTCGGTATCACCATTCCGATGGCGGGAACCTCCTGGGTCCTGGTGCCCGAGACGTTCAAGTCCAAGGGCGCCGAAGGCATGCTGGTGACCAAGCTGCCGTTCGATCCGAACTCCTCGTTCGCGAAGAAGTTCAAGGACAAGTACAAGACCAACGCCGGATTTTTCGCGGTGCAGTACTACAGCGCCACGATGATCTTCGCCAAGGCCGCAGAGGAAGCGATGAAGAAAAATGGCGGCGTGCTGACCGGCGAGGGCGTCAAGAATGCGATCGAGTCGATCCGCAGCTTCGACACCCTCTCGGGCAAGCTCGTGTTCCAGCCGAACCACGGCGCGGTGATGGACATCGAAGCCGGAACCATGAAGGGCGGCAAGGTCGTGGTCGAGAAGGTCATCAAGGCCGCCCCGTAGCCTTGCGCAGCGTATCGGGGTAGGCCGGCCTTGGATCTCTTCCTGCAACTCGCGGCCACCGGCCTGGTCGTAGGCAGTCTCTACGTCCTTTGCGCGATTGGTTGGGGGCTGATCTACGGCACGACGCTTCACTTCCACGTCGCGCACGGGGCGGTGTTCACGCTCGCCGCCTATTACGCCTACGCGGCACAGAAGTTGCTCGGCCTGCCGCTGGCAATCGCCGTGCTCGTCGCCATCTGCGCCGCCGCGATCTCGGGGATGCTGATCGATTTATTGATCTACCAGCCGCTCGAGCGCCGCGGCGCGATACGCACCACGCTATTCATCGCGTCGCTGGGCCTGCTGACGCTGATCGAGAACGTGCTCGCCATCATATTCACGCCCGATCCGCTGCGCATGGACGTGGGCTCGCTTGGCGATTCGGTGCAGCTCGGACCGGTGTTCCTGACGCGGCTGCACCTGGTGAGCGTGGCTACCGCGCTCCTTGGACTCCTGGCGCTGATGGCCTTCCTGAAGTATTCGCGGTGGGGCCAGGCGATCCGCGCGGTTTCGTCGTCGCCAGAGATGGCGCGCACGGTGGGCATCGACCTGCGGCGCGTGCATCTGCTGACTTACGCGGTGGGTTCCGCCATTACCGCCCCGGCCGGGATTCTGATAGCGATGGATGTCGGGGTCGAGCCGTATCGCGGCACCACCTTCGTGCTGCTCGCTTCGGTGGCGGTCATCATGGGTGGTATCGGCTCAATTCCGGGTGCGGCTCTTGGTGCGCTGTTCCTTGCGCTGCTTGAGAACCTCGGCGTCTGGAAAATCCCCTCGGAGTGGCAGTCGACCATCGCTTTCGGTGTGTTCCTGATATTCATCGTGGTGCGTCCGCGCGGATTCTTCGGCCGCAAAATCCAGTCCGCGGAAATCTGACCCGAGCATGAAGCCGAGATGACAGCCTACCTCGCGCATTTTCTTGTGATGGTCGCGATCTATTCGATCCTGGCCTTGTCGCTGAACCTGCTGATCGGCTATTCCGGAATATTTTCGCTCGCACATGCCGCGATCTACGGCATCGGCGCCTACGCTTCCGCACTCGCCGCGCTCAATCTCGGCATGGGATTCTGGGGCGGCATGGTCGTCGCCGCCAGCGTAGGCGCGCTCGCATCCGCGCTGGTCGCGATCCCGTCGCTGCGTGTCGCCGGCGATTATTACGTGGTGGCTTCATTTGGGCTGCAAGTGGTGGTGCTCGCCGTATTCATGAACTGGACCGACCTCACCAAGGGACACGCCGGATTGCCTGGAATCCCGCGTCCGCAGTTGTTCGGCTTTGTCATCGACCAGCCGTTCGAGTACGTGTTTCTCGCCGCGGGCTTTGCGGTTGCCACCTGGGCGATCTGCTGGCGACTGACCAATTCCGCGTTTGGCCGCGTGCTGCAGGCCATCCGCGACGACGAGATCGCCGCGCAGGCCATGGGCAAGAACGTGGTGCTGGTGAAGATCGTGATCGCCTGTATTTCGTCGGCGCTTGGTGCGACGGCCGGCAGTCTGTACGCCCACTACATCACCTACATCAACCCGTCGAGCTTTTCTCTGCACGAATCGATTTTCATCGCGACACTGGTTATCCTCGGCGGAAGCGAGCGCTTGTCCGGCCCGATCGTGGGTGCATTCCTGCTGCTCGCGATTCCGGAACTGCTCAAGTTCATGGCCATTCCGGACACGATTGCAGCGCCGATGCGGCAGATCATCTACGGCGGCCTGCTGGTCGTATTCATGCTGGTCAGGCCGGAAGGCATACTCGGCCGCGCACGCCATGGCCGCTGAACCCGCAATTCTGAGCGTGCAGGGCGTAGCCCGCTCATTCGGCGGAATTCAGGCGGTAGACAATTGCACTTTCGACGTGCAATCGGGCCTGATCACCGGGCTGATCGGGCCCAACGGCGCCGGCAAGACGACGGTGTTCAACCTCATCACGGGTTTCCTCAGCGCGGACCAGGGTTCGATCCGGCTGAAGGGCAAGGAAATCCTCGGCCTCGCGCCGCACCGGGTGGAGCGGCTCGGCGTGGTGCGCACCTTTCAGCATCTGCGGCTGTGGAACAAGATGAGCGTGATCGAGAACGTGTTGCTCGGCTGCGCCACGACGGCGGGTGAAAACGTGTTCAGCCTGTTCCTGCGCGCTGGCGCTGTTCGCGCCGAGGAGCAGCGGGCGCTGGATAGGGCGATGGAGGTGTTGCGCTTCTTCGGACTCGTGGATCGCGCACACGAGTTGGCCGAGGATTTGGCCTACCCCGAGCAAAAACTGCTCTCGATGGCGCGGATTTTCGCCACCGACGCGCCGGTCATGCTGCTTGACGAGCCGACTTCGGGACTGGATAGCGAGTCGATCGACAGGATCGTTCCCATGGTGCGGCGGCTGGTCGATCACGGCAAGACCGTGCTCCTGATCGAGCACAACATAGAGTTGATCTCCGAGCTCTCGGATCAGGTTGTGTTTCTCCACCAGGGCCAGGTTCTTGCCGCGGGCGCACCCGCCGAGATCATGCGCGATCCGGCGCTCACAGAGATCTATTTCGGCGTCTGACCATGGCCGGCCTACTGCTCGAAGTCGAAGGGATTGAATCCGGTTACGGCAAGAAGACCGTGCTGCAGGGCGTCACCCTGCGCGTGCACGAAGGCGAAGTGGTCACCATGCTCGGCCACAACGGCGCCGGCAAATCCACCACGTTGAAGACCATCCTTGGCCTGCTGCCTGCGCGCGCCGGCCAGGTGCGCTTCGCCGGCCAGCCGTGGGCCAACGGCGACCCGGTCGAAAATGTACGCCGCGGGATGGCGCTGGTTCCCCAGGGCCGCGGCGTGTTTCCCGATCTCACCGTTATCGAGAACCTGATGCTCGGAGCCTATACGCAGCGCGACGCGGCGGCGAACGCGACGCGGCTGCGTGAGGTGCTTGAATTGTTCCCGATGCTCGATGAGCGCCGCGCACAGCGCGCAGGAACGCTCTCGGGCGGCCAGCAGCAGATGGTGGCGGTGGGCATGGCGCTGATGCCCCGGCCCCGCCTGATGATGATGGACGAACCTTCGATCGGATTGGCTCCGGTGCTGGTGCAGCGGGTGCTGGAGACCGCGCGGCAGATCAATCTGCGCTTCGGCACCGCCATCATCCTGGTGGAGCAGAACATCAAGACCGCGCTCGGCGTGGCTGACCGAGCGTACGTGATGAAGTCCGGGCGCATGATCCTCGAGAAACCGGCGGCGGAACTGCTCGCCGCCCAGGAAACTTGGTGGGAACTCTACTAGTCCAGGATTCAGACGGGCAGCAAGCGCATATCCTGCATTTTTTTCAGCCAGTATAGGAGCGCGTCCTCGGTATCGAGGCAATCGGCAAAGCCCGCCTGGCGCAGCTTGATCGGGCTCATCACGGAGTCGCGCGGCGCATCGATTCCGTATGCGAAGGCGCGATCGGTGAATTGCCAGGAACTGCCGATCAGATCGGACAGGCTCAGGTCGCGTAGGCCGTGGCGCTCGACGACGCGGCGCCAGACCGGTTCGAACGCCGGCATTTCCAGGGTCAGATTCATCGGTGCGGGATCGCCGTGCGGCATGTCGAAGTGGCGCGCGATGGACGGCCAGATATCCTGCCAGACGAGCGCGTCGCCGTTGACCA